>CAYXGN010000050.1:0-12870 GCA_964464505.1 uncultured Prevotella sp. | reverse complement strand
CTTTTGGAACAACACAAGAATCTCGAACGAGGTGCGCGTGTCGAGGTTTCCCGTGGCTTCGTCGGCAAGAATCACAGCCGGGTCGTTGACGAGGGCGCGGGCAATAGCCACGCGCTGCATCTGTCCTCCCGACATCTGGTTGGACTTATGGTAAAGGCGCTCGCCCAGTCCCACTGCCTGCAACGCCTTTATGGCGCGCTCCTCACGCTCCTTGGCTCCTACGGCGGAGTTGTACATAAGTGGGAGTTCCACATTCTCCACACTCGTCGTCTTCGGCAGCAGGTTGTAGTTCTGGAAGATGAACCCTATCTTTCTGTTTCGCAGAGTGGCGCGTTGCGACTTCGACATGTTGCGCACCGACACTCCGTCAAGATAATACTCCCCGGAACTCGGCGTGTCAAGGCAACCGAGCTGGTTGAGAAGGGTGGATTTGCCTGAGCCTGACTTTCCCATGATGGTGACAAACTCGCCTTCGTAGATTTTGAAGGAGACTCCACGCAGGGCATGGACGGTCTCTCCGCCAACGACGAAGTTGCGCTTCACATCGTCAAGTTCGATTACTACTTTTCTTTCGTCCATAGCATTCGGTTTTATTTCTTCTTGTCCTTACCCGGACGACCAGGAGCGAACGGACTGCTCTCGCTTTCACCTCCGGCGTTAGCCTGCGGCTCTGTGGCTTCGCCCGCCACACTCAATCCAGTGATGACCTTTGCGCCTTCCGTGATGCCACTGATAATCTGTGTGTTGGTGCCGTCGGTCATTCCGATGTTCACCTTATGCGAAACGATGGAGTTGCCCTCTATTGTCCACACCTTGTTCTTGGCATTGGCGTTGCTGTCCACAATCTTCATCTTGCCCACTGTCTCCTTTTGCGGAGTGAAGCGGAGAGCCTTTGCCGGTACTGCAAGCACTCCCTTTCGCTCGGCAGTGAAGATAGTCACGTTGGCGGTGAGTCCTGGTTTGAGTTTGAGGTCGGCATTGGGAGCGGAGATTACCACTTCGTAGGTCACCACATTGTTTGTCGTGGTGGCTTCCTGGCGCACCTGCTTCACAACACCCGTGAAGGTGTCGTCGGGATAGGCATCGACGGTGAACGACACGTTCTCGCCTTCCTTCACATCGCCTATGTCAGCCTCGTCCACATCAGCCACAACCTGCATGTTGGTCAAGTCCTGGGCAATGGTGAAGAGTTCAGGAGTAGAGAAGCTTGCTGCCACTGTCTGACCCTCTTCCACAGATTTGGAGAGCACCACGCCGTCGATAGGCGAGGTGATGGTGGCGTAGCCGAGGTTGGTCTGTGCGCGCTGCACCTCCTCCTTTGCCGAGGTCACCTGTTCCTTGGCCTGCTTATAGGTGAGTTGGGCGTTCTCGTAGTCATCGGCAGAGACAAGACCCTTCTGGTAGAGAGTCTTGTAGCGGTTGTAGTTAGCAGTCTGGTAATTGAGTTGGCTCTGCGCTGTGGCGAGTTGTGTCTTTGCCGTGTTGAGCTGACTTATAAGGTTTGTCTTGTCCAATTCGGCAATTACCTGTCCTTTCTTTACCACAGAGTTGTAGTCTACATAGAGTTTGCTCACTATGCCGCTGACCTGTGTACCCACGGTGACGGAGGTAACCGGCTCTATGGTTCCTGTTGCAGTGATGCTGTTCTGGATGTTTGCCGATGCCACGGCAGCGGTGTCAAACTCAATCTTCTGTTCCTTCTTGCCGCCGGACAGTGCCCACGCAGCAACAGCTACGATTATGATGACTATCAGAAGTAGCCATACCTTACTTAACTTTTTCATATTCTGTGTCTGTTGTTTTTCTTTTGAAATCATTATTTTATCTCGCCTGACTTATAGAACTTGAGCATGTTGAGATTCAATATTGTGAGATACTTGCTTTGGAGTTCGTTCTGTTGTGCCTGCAGCAAGTTGGTCTTGCCTGTCATCAGCTCCACGATGTTCTTCAAGCCTTGATTGAACTGCTCGGAGAGGAGCTCGTAACTCGCCTGCGCACTCTCTGTGGTTGCCTGTGCTGCCTTGAACTTGTTCTGGTTGGTGACGGCTTGCAGCCAATAGTTCTCCACGGTGGAGTAGAGCGTTGTCTGCTTGTCCTGAAGGTCAAGCAGATAGTTCTGTTTCTGTATTAGGGCTTTGTTCACTGCCGTCTTCGTCTGGCGGTTGTCGAAGAGGGGGATGCTTATTGTCACGCCGCCGCCTACAGTGAAGTTGTTCTTGAGTTGGTTGCCCCACGCGTTCTGGTTCATGGAAGTGGTGCTGGTGGAGACTCCTGCGTTCATGCTGATGGAAGGCAACTTACCTGCCTTTGCTATCTTCACGCTGAGGTCGCTGCTCTCTATGCCGAGTTTGGCGTTCTTTATTTCGGGGCGTTGCTCCAGCGACGACAGATAGACATCGTTCATATCGGGAACGGTCTGCAAGGCCATCTCGTCGGTAGTGGAAGGGATGACGACATCAAACTCCTCGCTGTCGGCAATCTGAAGTATTTGCTTCAACTGCCGTTTGTAGTTCTTGAGGTTGCTCTCTGCCTCCACTATGTTGTATTCGTCTTGTGCGCGCTGGGCAGTGAGTTGGGCAAGGTCGGCCCGGCTCATCTTTCCCACTTCCACCATTGTCTTGCCGCGCTCCTCATTGGTCTTGCTTGTCTTGAGACTTTCCTGCGATACTGAGATGGCTTCGTTGGAATAGAGTATCTGCACATAGAGTTGGGCTATCTGCTCCAGGATGCTGTTGGCAGTAATGGCGGAGTCGAGTCGGGCTTGCTCTGCCGCCAACTTGTTAAGTTTGAGAGTGTTTCTGTTCTTGTTGCCGTTCCATACTGTCCAGTTGCCCATCAGCGAATAGGAACCGTTGTAATACACCTTGTCGGCACTCGACTGCACATAGCCGTCGGTAACGGTGGCGCGCCCTGACTCCGGCCATGGTGTGAAGCTGACATTCTGTGAGGTGGAGAAATTCAGTGAGGGCAGGAGTGCTGCCTGACTCTGCTTCACATCTTCAAGAGCGGAACTCTCCGTGAGACGTGCTTTCTTTAATTGAATGTTGTTCTCAAGGGCATAGTTGATGCAGTCCTCCAGCGACCATTGTCGCGCAAGGCAGTCTGAGGAAAATGCAAGTAGAAGAAATCCTGTCAGAACGGTCATCCCAATCTTTTTCATCTTAATCATAATTTGTTTGTTTGCTGAGGGCGTTACAGAGGCCCATATATATAATAATGTGTAATGCGCTTCTGCACACAACTAATTTTTTAGAACGAAAAGAACGCGCAAAGTTTATTGACGAAGAAGAAAATTAACAATAGTTATGAAAGGCGTAGTAGGCGCACATCGCCGAGGTGCGCCCTTGCGACGGCAGCCCTCTGCATCATAAGTTTTCTTCCCTTTCATTGGGCGCGTCTCGGCGATCCGCGCCTACTACGATTTGCCACACCATTTTGAACCCAATATAAACAAATACTGCATTGTTAAAAAATCTAACCGATATAAGTAGAGACGCTAATCGATATAAGTAGGGGTCTTACTTGTGCCATTTAAACACGCTATTCATAGGAGGTGGAGGGCGCGTCTCGGAGATACGCGCCTATGGTTACCCAATGAAAACAATTGTTTTTTTGTTTTTTTCTATTTTAATTTTTTTATTTTAAACTTTTTTGTACCTTTGACCCCTAAATCTATTTTTCATGCAGGGTTTTAGGGTGAATTTTTTACTCTCTTACTCTTTTATTCTTAGTAATTATGAAGCATATTATTGTTACGCTCCTGTTAGCAGTTCTGTCCGTCTTTGACGCGATGGCAGAGCGAGTTTGGGTGCAAGTCACCTCTGTTGAGGAACTGGAAGTTGCGACGAAGTTTAAAATTTATCCTTACGCGAAAGTTGAGGAGTCGGCACTCATGTGTAGTAATTCCGCCACATCGTACAGCTTGACAGCGACGCCCGACGGTTCGTCAGCAGGCGGGGAGTGGACTCTGGAAAAAGATGAAAGCAGGTCCGCCTATTACATCAAGAACGAACTCGGCTATTACTGGCCTGAGGGTTCTGCGGATGCCACTGGCTCTTTCGTTTGTACGAAAGACAAAGCCAAAGCTCAGTTGGTAACGATTGACTTCTACGCAGGTAAGGGCTTCACTTTCTGCAATTACAGTCAGCACATTGTGCTCAATAACCTGCACGCCGCCAACAGTAAATACAATTGGTGGTGCACTTACCAGAGTGATGGCGTTTACTACGACAACAATAATTACTTTGTGGTTTATGCGGAGGAAAACGGCATTTTGCCCACCTCTGCAAGTATCATAAATCTTAACCTCGACGAGGTTATGCTATGGGCTAATATTAATGCTGGTGCCAACGATGTTACAGACCTTGGTACTGCTGTCTCGGCATCGAATGCTGCGAAGACAGCGCAGGAATGGGGACGCTCGTGGACACTGCCTACCCCCGACCAGTTGCATTCTCTTCGTTCGGGCGCTTGCTGGGTGTGGACATCCGACTACAATCCCAATGGTGTGAGCACTTACACCAGCGGCTTTGTGGCTTTCACTCCTCATGTTAGTGGAGACAAAGGCAAGGTGCTCTCTTCAATGAAAAGTGGCAGCTACACCTATAGTGTCACTTCCGACACGCATATCTTCCTGCCTGTAGACGGCTCTACCGGCACTGCCACTTATGCCGGCGAGAATGCTTATCTTCAGCTCGTAGGTGGCAGCAGCCCCTCCGTCAGCGTCACAACAACTGCTGGCTCAACGGTGTATGTGCGTCCGGTAGTGGACAACAACTCGATGGGCGTTAGCAGCAAAGGCACACGATCTCTAAATGAAAATACGCGCACACTTTACACTGGCACAGTGTATGTGGTGGACGGAAACGTGACAATAAATGCCGCAAATACCAACGAGGCTCCCTTAACGGTCAAAGGCGACGGTGTCGTTGTGGTTTATTTCAAGAATGGAAGCAAACTCAATGTGGCAGCAAAGGCCGCATCACGTCAGCCCGGCATTTATATGACCAGCACCAACCAATATCTTCTTCTTACTGGCACCGGAGAGCTGACAGCCTCCGGCGGCAATGGCGAAAAACATTATCAAGTAGGTGAAAAAGGGTCTGCGGCAGAAGAACAGAACCCAGGTAATGGCGGCAGCGGCGGACAAGGCGGTGACGGTTGTGCTCCCGGCATCGGCGGTATGGCTGGCGCCGGCGGCGCTGGCGGTGCCGGTGGCACAGACCAATGGACCCACAACGCCGGCAAAGGCTCCGACGGTACTGACGGCACCAACTCAGGCAACGTGATTGTCATGGACAATGTGAAGGTAATAGCCGAGAGCGGCGCTACCGACCTCACTGCTCCCAATTATCAGGCTACTGCAGGACTTGACAAATATGTCTATCATGGCGGTCGCGCGACATGCCACTTTGACCAAGGCGGTGGTGGCGGCGGCAACGGCGGCATTGGCGGCACACCAGCCTATTCGCTTTGCGGCGGTGGCGCAGGCGGTGCCGGCGGCGGTGGCGGCGGCATCCGTGGATGGAGAACATGGGATGGCGACCATGACGATTGTGTTGACAAAGCTAACGCTAAACGCGGTCTTCAAGAAAGAGAAAATGTATCACATGAAATAAGCGACCGCTCAGGTAAAAACGGTTGCGGTGGTGGAGCAGGAGAGAGTCATGTGCAGAGTGAGACTCCCCAGAACGGCAAGGCACGACGCATCAGCTACATTGACGGTGACAATAACAGCGATACTGCCTCCAGAAGTTACGACAATGGCGGACAGTGGGACTGGACAGGAACTGACGGCGGAAAGAAGGGAAACAACGGAAAAGACGGTAAAGTCTACCTTCTCTCCTCGCTGGCAAGCTTTGGAAACTCTACCACCTGTCAAAAGGAATCATGGGAAGAGACAGACTTCCGCAATAAACTGACGGCTGCCATGCAAGGCAACACTCCCAGCGACAGAAGCAGTCTGCTCAGCTATCTGATTCACTCAATCAATGTAAATCTTGACACCACTAACGGCAAGAGTGTCACATTCAATGCTTATGGCAAGAAATACACCAACAGCTTTGAGTGCTTCAACGGTATGGCTACTCCGCAGACATTTACTGTCAGTGTGCCCGAGAACGACACCAATTTTGACGGTTACTACATCTCTTGGCATGGAATCTCTTTCAAGGCTTTTGATGCCAATGGCTCCGTCACCAATGATTTCTGGAAGTACCTGACGAAGGTGGTCAACGGTAAGAGATATTTCGATTTCTATGACAACCTCACCATGTCGGCTCGCTACACCGACCAAACTTCTCTCACGGTTTGCCACTGTTTGCTTCCGGCTGACGACAAGGACTATTCCGATGCCAACTTCAAAGACAATATGGTGTATAGCGAAACCAACATACGCACTGTGGCAGGCGGCGGTTCAGCCAACTTTACCGTTTCTCCCTACAAGACATTGTCTGGAGGCGCGATAACCACGGTTGACGGAGTTGTACTCTTTGAGTCGATGTATCGCTTGGCAAGCAATTCTCCAATAAAGACAGCAACGACAACTGTGGTAAATGCTTTGCAAAACGACACCGTTTACATCTATTATGTGCCTCGCGAAAGCAAGTACACCCTCGACTCAAGCAAACTGGAGGCTTACGGTGCATCGTATGCAGGAACAGAAGGCGAGGACTATACCGCCAACAATGCTGATGTGAGCATGGGCGACATAATCACGTTGCCTCGCATAGAGTTCAAGAAGGCAGGCACCGACGGCATACACTACATGCACAGCGGCTGGCTCACAAGCAGAGGCGATACCCTCAGTGCCGATGTGCCCACAGCCTATATGCCTTTGGGAGACTTTACCGTCGAGCCGATGTTCACTGAAAGTGCTCTCGTAATTCTGACAGCCCTTGACGGTGACGAGTACGGCCGTGGCGACAACAAGCAGACGGTAAACACAGCCACCACTTCACTTTTGCTCTACAATGACGGTGCCACTACGAAAGAGACATCAATGCTTATTTATGGAAGTGAGAACATCAATAAGGTTTATGTTTATGTGAAGCACCCTGTGGGAACCAAAGTAAAGAAGGTGTCCGCGCAGATGACTAATGTAGCAGGCGGCGAACCCCTCAGAACAATAGAAGTGATGAATGCAGAAAAAGCCGACTCTCTTGATGAATGCTATTTCAACATTCCTGACGACTGGACAAAAGGCTTTGACGAAGAACTCCCGGTGATTTATGTAACGGCTACCATCGGAAAGAAAGCCGGAACAATCGTTATGGACACAAAATCACAAGCTCCGCAATTGAAAGCTTCGGCTGAGAATGACGTTGCTGCCAACACAGTTGTGACAGCAGTGACTGTCGACAATGAGAACTTCTACTCCGATGACGACTATTTCAAGAACCTCTTCCCAAAATACGGCGTGCAACTGGCAGGAGGGCTTGCTGATTTCGAATACTACGCCGGAGAAGTGGTCTATATATATAATAAGGTGTTGAACAGCGACAACCAGTCGAGTGTGAAAATCACTCTCACTCCGGTGGAAGGCTCCGAAATCAGTGCCCTTGATTTGTGGCTGAGTCAATATAAGACAACTGAAATCTTTACAGGCACAGAAACGCAAGACACCATAACCTACAATGCTTTCTATGCTTATGAGGCAGAGGATGTAAGGTTGGATGCGAAACTCGAAACGGCTGCGGCTGATGTAGTTGTGGAGAATTACTTGCCTGAGGTGAAGATAGCCAAGGTTTATGCCGACGACTACGACATCTCGGATAAGGTGACCGACCTTAATGCTGCCGTTACCTTCAACGGAATGCAAGGCACAGCGTGCACCATTCCTGCCTATGACGAACAGATATTGGCGATTCGCGTGGAAGGTGACTCTCTCCCGGAAACAAGTCTGATGACTGTAAGTTATGAGTACGAAGGTGAGGAATACACCGATACACTCTGCTACCTGAACGGCAATGAATTGAAATACTACGACCAGGAGACTGGCGTTGAGATTTCGCTGGGCAAACAGATAGCAGGCTATTGGCTCATCCTCTCAAAAGATGTGCCGATGACAGTGCGCATCATCCCCGGTACTCCTGCCGCCATTGACGACATAACTACCGATGACAACTTGCAAGGCGATGATGCCAACGCTCCCCGTTATGACATCGGCGGAAGGAGAGTGTCAAGCAACTACAAGGGATTAGTGATTATACGTGGAAAAAAATTAATAATTAAATAAATAAGATTTGCTTATGAGACGACATATCGCAAATTTAGTCGCCATGGTAATGTTGTTGGCATTACCTGCAATGAACGCAAAGGCGAGCAACGAAAGTTTCGAAGACGAGTATAATTTCATCGCTTACACCATAGGCGACGGAGTTATTCACTTCAAAGTGCTCGCATGGTCAGAAGGTGGATACAACCACTGGGCTATCAACCGTAGGGAAAATGCCACCACCCATTGGCCTCTTTCCCATGCCACTCTTAAGTTCCATAAAAAGAACGGTGAAGTCTATGTAAAGGACTCGAAAGGCAACACTGACTTTGAAGAAGGTGCCGACTTGCCGCTCTTCACATGGACGGCAGAGAACTACTCCGGCAAGCGTAGTTGTGAAGCGCCGTGCATCGAGGTGGAGAATGGTACGATACGCGCCACCGATGCTGTGTCGAAAGAGGTGATGAGCATCACTTACAGCAGTGAGGCTGGCGCCAACAACAAAATGAAGGTGAACATGCCTAAGGAAAACTGCGGCGACCGCGACGCTTACTACTTGGAGTTTGATTGGATTGCGCCAGAAAAGATAACAATCAACAACAAGGAATATGACCTTGACACGCGGGCTTTCGGCATAGAATTCTATGTCAAGTATGACCGCCAACTCGAGGAAACCGGCGGCATTGTGCCCTGGTGCGGCGAAATAAAGCATTATGTGCGCGACCTCGTGTCGGCATCTACTATCAGCAGTCCTTATTTCACAGGACAGGAATTGGCAGAAGTCACCGACAGCACCCAGATAGGTATGATGGCGACCCACGTGCTTGGCACTTCTTCTGTGAAGTCGTACAAGACCTTCCTTGGCAACAAGTCTTACGTCAGCGACAATTACTCGCAAGGCAACAAATATGTGTGTACGGTGAATCTTCCTCAGTGCGATTCCACTCGCACCGTGAATGCTGAAGTGACTTATTATCTCGAAACCGACCCAACGGGACTCACTACGCGTGTCCTCCGCACCAAGGAGCCTCAGATTATTATGCCGCTTCACACCATAAAATACCCGAAATTCGGAGAATACCATCCCGATGACGATTCGGAAAACACGGGCTACAACCTCCTGCGTTGGGGAATTGACTGGCCTGACCACGAGGATTTTATAAGTACCGACTATTTCGTTGTGAAACGTGCATTCAAGGCGGACTATTCCGATGAGGAAATCATTGGTTATATACCATTGAGCGCGTTCTCTTCCTATACGGAGGTGACGGAGGACGAGCATGGTGCCACCATTAACCAGGACAATAAGATTCGCACTCAAGGCTTCTTTGAATACATAGATGCTACCGATGCCGCCACTTACTCTACGCAAGCAGCTTCAACCGACAAATACTATAACATACTCGGTTTGAACGATGAGGAGTACACAGCACTTTGCGGCAACAACGAAAAAGACAAGTCTTTGCTCGAGACAATGAAGAAGAAATACTTCTCGGTGCCTGAGCAAAAGATTTACTATTGTGTGGAGCGTGCTGTCCTCTCAGCAATGTATGGCAGCACTAATTTGCCCCAGACGTATAAGCGCCAAGGCGCTGTCTACAAAACCCAACAGTTGCCGCCGGTAAGTGGCATCACGGTGAAGAAGAACAGCAATTGGGACAGCAAACATGGAGTGACCATTGGCATAACGCTTGCCAACCCATACATCAACAACCTTAAGGAGTTCAGCCAACTCTCCACAGCCACCAAGCAGAGGCTTATGGAAACATCGAAAGAGAAAGGCTGGCACAACAAACTCTATACTTGGGACAAGCGTGCTAAAATCATCGTAAAGCGCTATGCTGCCTATAAGGAAGATTTCTCCGATGCAGTGATAACTGTCCTCTCCATCGATGGCGGTTCCGTGGCTTACAACAGTGACAGCACTGCCTTTTATGTGGAAACAACCAACACGCAAGACCGTGCCTATACATATTATAAATATGAGGCGTACGTAGACGGACAACTCAGCGTGTATCCAATCCTTGTGAACGATGTGGTTCAGCCCTCTGACTATAATGTGGAAGATTTCTACTACAACGTATCGGCTTTGGCAAAGACCATCAATGCTTCCAAGGGCTATTATTCCGACCAAATCTTTGTGTCCTGGCAACGCCTCACCGGACAAAAGAGCACCGTGGAACTCTATCGCCGTCCTTCCGGAACAAACGACTGGGGCGAGCCGGTAAAGACGGTGACCGACGAGACAAATTTCTATCGTGACCACGACAACCTCGAAGCCGGCAAGTGGTACGACTACCGACTCGTGGTGAGCTATCAGCACGAAAACGGTCAGGTCTACACCAGTGAGGCTACTGCATCGGGCTGCACATCCACTTATGGTGAAATCAGCGGACGCGTTACCCTGCAAGACGGGGGTACAGCCATGTCGGGAGTGACAGTCACTGCCACTCCAAACAAGACCGTCAGTGTGCGCAACGGTGCACTGTCGCTTCCCGTGTCTTCATTGCTCAACAAGCAGATACTCACAATGCAGAGCGTGGACGAGATGAATCTTCATGACGGCTACACGTTGCAATACTGGACACAGTCCATTCCTCTTACAGTAGGCAATGTGTCGATGCAACCCACCAACAACTTCATTTATCTCGGCGACGATGTAATCAGCATGGACGGCGAAGGACGGCTCTCTGTCAACGGAAGGACGGCCTCAACGCTTCCTGCCACTGCGCCCACTTCCGATTATCTTTGCGTCACCATTACCAAGGATGCTGCAAGCGGCGAGACAAACATGTATGTGGACAGCGTTCTCGTGGGAACTGCCAACACTGGCGCAATGCAGAAGATTGGTGCTTCGCTCACCATTGCATCCAATTGGCATATCGACGAGATGCGTATTTGGAACAAGCCTTTGAGCAAGGACAAGATTGCCGAATATCAGAAAAGGATGATTGGCGGCCGTGAGCAGAATCTCACCGCCTACTACCGTTTCGACGAAGATGCGCATTACGCCAACGGCTATTGCGCCGATATAGCCTATCAGACAGCATCAGACGTAAGTCACCACGACCTCCGCATGATGAACGGCACAGAGCCTGTCACTGACGCCAGCACACTGGAGAAGATGACCGACACTCAGGGAATGAACACACAGAGTCTTGCAAAGAAAGTGACAACAGCTGCTGACGGGAGCTACACCCTCGGAGGATTGCCATTGAGCGAGAGCGTGACCTACACCGTTACTCCGTCGGCAGGCGGACAGACTGCCTTTGAAAACACCATTTCCAAGGAAGCCAGTGTCACCAAGGACATGACAACCGTAAAAAGCAGTTATACTGACGTTGACTTTGAATGTAAGTCATCGGTGATTTTCTCCGGCCGTGTGCTTTATGAAAACTCCACCATTCCTGTGCGCGACGCTTACTTCCTTATCAATGGAGAGAAGGTTATATCGACAAGCAACAATGTAGTTACCACCGACCAAAACGGTGAGTTCCGCTTCGCTGTGCCGACAGTGAACATGACATTCCAAGTTGTGAAGGACGGTCATAAATTTGTCCGCGACGGATATGTCTATCGCAATGGCGGCAGCGAAGAAGAAACACGCTTCGTGCCTTCCGCCGACTATATAGGAATACAACTTTGGGACTCCACCCGCGTGCGACTCGCCGGTAGAGTAGTGGGAGGTACTGTCCAGGCTGCCAAGGTGCTCGGCGTCGGTGCTTCCACCAACAACCTCGGTGACAACATCACGCTCACCATGGCTCTGGAAGGCGACAACACCTCGAACATCTTCTATCTCACCGACAAAACAAATGTCACTGAGATGACCGATTCCACCATCTATGTGGCTCTTCCGGAAACCGATGCCGCATCCTACGGCAATCCTTTCTCTGTCAAGACCAAGGTGAAATATGAGCGTCAGCGCATAACCATCAACCCCGACCCGCGTTCCGGCGAGTTCTATATTGACCTCTTCCCTGTGAAGTATAAGATAACACAAGCTTATGCACAGGGTTATTCCACACTCTTCTCGAGTGGCGAGACCTCGCAGGTGCTCGACCTCTCGCAGTCTATAAACAAAAACATCGAAGTGAGCGACACCGCAAGCTACAACGGAAATGTGTTCAAACTGACTGCACACTATGATGCCACTTATCAGCGAGTCTACCATTCACCCGTGTCGCTGACTTACGAACAGATGAATTCAGGTATCTACGGAGGTCCGTTGGGCGACATGATTTGCGACATGCCTACTGCCGACGGCAACACCTCCCTGATAACAACTGTGGAATATAACGATGACACAGAAGACTACTCTTATGTCTTTGGCTATCCTGTATTCTCACAGGGCGAAACCTACACGTTGAGAGTAAAGGCTCACGAAGATTTCTACTATAACAACGATGAAACCCTTGGCAAACACGACCAAGTGGCTGTTACCAACTGCTCGCTGAACATTCAAAATGGCATGAGCAAGGAGGAACCGGTGATAAACACTAAAATCGATGAATCGGGTAGTGCCATCGTGTCCTTCAAGGTTGACAATGTAGATTTTAGCAGCACTGGTGTCTCGGCCCTCAAGACAGTCAACCTCGATGTGGAAATCGACAACTATCACTATTCTGCTACACCTATCCAAGGCTTCGTGCGCG
>CAYXGN010000049.1:0-12889 GCA_964464505.1 uncultured Prevotella sp. | reverse complement strand
GCTGTCAGAGGAAATCATCGCCAAGAACGCTTCTTCATCGACTATTGCCACGCCGAGTTTCTCTGCCTTTTGCAGTTTCGCGGGACCCATATTGTCGCCGGCGAGCACAAACGATGTCTTGCTGCTTATGGAACCCACGTTCTTGCCTCCGTTCCGCTCGATAATGGCTTTGTATTCGTCGCGGCTGTGATGACGGAACACGCCGCTGATGACGATGCTCTTGCCCGAGAGGGCATCGGAGCCCGCTGCCGCCGCACTCCTGCTGATGCTCATCTGCAAGCCGTAGGCGCGCAGCCGCTCCACAATCCTACGGTTGTCGGCATTGCGGAAATAGAGCATCACGCTGTTGGCGATGACCTCCCCCACTCCCTCGATGTCGAGGAACTGGGGCAAGGAAGCATTCATTATGGAGTCGATGTCGCCGAAATGGCGCGCTATGAGTCGTGCCGATGTCTCGCCGACGAAGCGTATTCCGAGAGCGAACAGCACGCGCTCAAATGGCACGGAGCGGCTGTCGGCGATGGCTTTCACCACCTTTTGCGCCGAGCGGAGTTTGCTGCCGCCGGCACTGATGTCTTCCACACGGATGTCGTAAAGGTCGGCGATGTTGCTGATGAGTCCACGGCGGAAGTATTCGTCCACCGTCTCGGGACCGAGGGAGTCGATGTTCATCGCCTTGCGGGCTATGAAATGCTCGATGCGCCCCTTTATCTGCGGCGGACAACCGGCATCGTTGGGGCAGTAATGAGCCGCCTCGCCCTCGTAGCGCACCAACGCTGCACCACATTCCGGGCAATGGGAGATGAAGACTACGGGCGGCGCACCCTCGGGGCGACGCTCCGTTGCCACGCCTACAATCTTCGGAATGATTTCGCCTCCCTTCTCCACGTAGACGAAATCACCTATGTGGAGGTCGAAACTCTTTATGAAATCCTCGTTGTTGAGGGTGGCGCGCTTCACCTGTGTGCCTGCCAACTGGACGGCATCCATATTTGCCACAGGCGTGACGGCACCCGTGCGCCCCACCTGATAGGTCACCTCATTGAGTCGTGTGCACGCCCTTTCCGCCTTGAACTTATAGGCAATGGCCCACCGCGGACTCTTCGCCGTGTAGCCGAGGGCGCGCTGCTGGCGCAGGGAATTGACTTTAAGCACGATGCCGTCGGTAGCCACGGGAAGACTCTTGCGCTCCGTGTCCCAATGGTTTATGTAGTCAAGGATTTCAGAAAGAGAAGAGACCTTCTTCATGCCTTGGCTTATCTTGAAGCCCCATCGAGCTGCCTGCTGCAGATTCTCGTAGTGTCCGTCGGACGGGAGCTGGTCGCCGAGAAGGTAATAAAGGTAACTGTCGAGGTGGCGGCTTGCCACAAGGCGCGAGTTCTGACTCTTCAGCGTGCCGCTGGCAGCATTGCGGGGATTGGCGAAGAGGGGTTCTTCGGCAGCCTCACGCTCCGCATTGAGTTTTTCGAACACTTTCCACGGCATAAGAATCTCGCCACGAATCTCAAACTCATGGGGGTAGTCGCCGGGCTTGAGGACAAGGGGAATGCAATTGATGGTCTTCACATTGGCAGTGACATCATCGCCATGCACACCGTCGCCACGCGTTACTCCGCGCACGAGTTTGCCGTCAACGTAAGTCAGCGAGATGGACAATCCGTCGTATTTCATCTCGCAGCACACCTCGAAGGGTTCGCCGTTGAGTCCGCGCCGCACGCTGTCGTACCAAGCGGCAACGTCCTGCTCGTTGTAAGTGTTGGCAAGAGAGAGCATCGGATATTTGTGCGCCACCTGCGTGAACTCTTGGTTGAGGTCGCTGCCCACGCGTTGTGTGGGCGAGTTGGCATCGTACATCTCGGGATGACGCGCCTCGAGGAGCTGCAGCTCGTGCATGAGGAAGTCGAACTCCTGGTCGGAGATTTCGGGTTGGTTGAGCACATAATACTTGTAGTTGTGGTCGTGCAACTGTTGCCGAAGGGTCAATATGCGTTGTTTTTCGTCCATAGTCTTTTTCTACCTTATTATATTATAGTAAGCGGCGCACATCTCGGCGCAACGCTCGCCGTCGACCCCTGCCGACACTATTCCGCCGGCATAGCCAGCCCCTTCGCCGCAGGGGAAGAGTCCCTGAAGGGTGACGTGCTGCAGTGTGTCGCGGTGGCGGACAATGCGCACCGGCGAGGAGGTGCGCGTCTCCGTGGCTATAAGTACGGCTTCGTTGGTAAGGAAGCCATGGCTCATGCGCCCGAACTTGCGGAAGCCTTCCTGCAGACGCTTGCCCACCGACGACGGCAACCAGAAATGAAGGGGCGACGAGATGAGTCCCGGGGCGTAGCTGCTCTTTGGCAAATCGAAACTCAGACGGTTGTTCACGAAGTCAGCCATGCGCTGTGCAGGAGCAGTCTGCTTCATGTTGCCATGCTGCCAGCACGAGCGTTCGAGACTTTCCTGAAAGTGCATGACGCGCAAAGGGTCGTCGGCGGCTCCCCCGACATCGTCGGGAAGCGTTTCCACCACCATG
This sequence comes from uncultured Prevotella sp., assembly GCA_964464505.1. Taxonomy (GTDB): domain Bacteria; phylum Bacteroidota; class Bacteroidia; order Bacteroidales; family Bacteroidaceae; genus Prevotella. Next base: position 10,368 of record CAYXGN010000049.1, on the reverse strand, counting down.
CCACTGTTCGACCATTGCGTGCCGCGGTTGCTCGGACTCATACCGTTAACCACTATCTGCTGTTTATCGGTGGCTGCCGGGATGACGAAGCCTCCGGGACACATGCAGAAGGAATAGACCCCGCGGCCGTCCACCTGGGTGACGAAACTATACTCGGCGGCAGGCAGATATTTGCCACGGCCATTGCGGTTGTGATACTGAATCTGGTCAATAAGCATTGAGGGATGCTCAAGGCGCACGCCCACGGCGATGCCCTTCGCCTCTATCGCTATCTTTGCTTCGGCAAGATAGCGATAGACATCGCGCGCAGAATGACCCGTGGCGAGGATTACAGGCCCCCGGAAAGTGAGTTGCTCACCAGTTGCGACACCCACAGCTTCAACGCCGACGACAGCATCGCCCGTGATGAGAAGGCGCGTCATCTTGGTCTGGAAATGCACCTCCCCGCCACATCTTATGATGGTGTTGCGCATGTTTTCAATCACTTTCGGCAACTTGTCAGTGCCAATATGGGGATGAGCATCGGCGAGAATGGAGGCAGGCGCACCGTGCTGGCAGAACACATTGAGGATTTTTTCGGTGTTGCCGCGCTTCTTCGAGCGCGTGTAGAGTTTGCCGTCGGAATAGGCTCCTGCCCCACCCTCACCGAAACAGTAGTTGCTCTCGGCATCCACGGTTTGCGTCCTGGTGATATCGGCAAGGTCTTTCTTGCGTTCATGCACATCCTTTCCACGCTCAAGGACAACGGGGCGCAAGCCCAACTCTATAAGGCGCAGCGAGGCAAAGAGTCCGCCGGGACCTTCGCCCACCACAATAACGGCAGGCTTGTCGCTCACGTCGCCATAATGGGTGGGCACGTACTCCTCGTCTTGCGGAAACTCGTTGATGTAGAGCCGCACCTTGAGATTGACGAAGACGGTGCGCTGCCGCGCGTCGATGCTGCGTTTAAGCACCCGCAAGGCATTGACGGTGCGGAGGTCGAAGCCCTCCTCTTCGGCGAGATAACGGCGCAAGCCTTCCTCGCTATAAGCCACTTCGGGCAACACACGGATTTGAAATTCCCTTACCATAATCTATAAATCTGTTCGCAAAAACGGGTTTTGCTACACAAAGTTAAGCAAAAGGAAGCGAATAACGGTCATCTGGGAGGGAGAAATTTGTTGAAGGACAAATATAGTAGGCGCGTACCTCCGAGAGGCATCCTCAAGAAGACCTCTCAATTGCACTTTATACCTTTTCTGGGGGGGGGTAATATTATTCTATTTTTAGCATAATGCCACACAAAACCAATTGTAACTCAATTTTTAAAAGGTTTTTGCGCCGTTTTGATTTTATTTTAATACTTTTGCACACCAATAAGAGGAAAAATCGCAAATGCGCATTGAAGCATTTGACTTTTGGCGCATTCACACATCTAATAAAAAGTACGTAAGAAGTTAGAGAACATGATTTCGTTTTTAAAGAGAAACGCAGGGAAAGCGTTGGCAGTGCTTTCCGTAGCGATATTGTCAGGTCTTTGCACACCGGCTTCGGCGCAACGCGTCGCCTTAAAGACCAACTTCCTTTACTGGGCTGCCGCCTCTCCAAACATAGGATTGGAAGTCAGGGTGAACCGTCACATGACTTTCGACTTCGATGCAACCTACAACAATGTCGTAGTAGGCAAGTTCGACTCACGCGTCTTGATGTTTACGCCTGAGATGCGCTACTGGTTTAGCGGTCGTCCGCAAGCTGCCCACTTCGTGGGAATCACCGGCTTGGCTGCCAACTACAACATCCGTGTGAAGCGGCAGCAGCACGACGGCGACGCTTTCGGCGGCGGACTCACCTACGGTTACAGTTTTGTGCTGAACAAGAACTGGAGCCTTGAGATGACCCTCGGCGGCGGATTGATTTACAGGCATGAGGCGGATTACGACGTGGACAAGGAAGACCACCCTGCCTGCTCCAACGTAAGGAAATTCCAATTGGCTCCGCTGAAAGCAGGAATCAGTTTCATATACATTATTAAATAAAGGCAGTCGGGAGCAAGGCTGATGCCTCACGGCATCTTTTACAAAGGCTCCGCACTACAACAAGCAACCGCAGCAATCCAAGATTCACAGCAATGAATATTTCGGGAAATAAAGAAGACAGGTATGGCACAATGCCACAAGACATAATGTGCAGCGCAAGAAGGCTCTTCGCAGCACTGATTATCATGGTAGCCGGCTTCGCGACGACAGCCGACGCACAGGAAATCGTGAGAATAACGGGAACGGTATTGTCGAAGACCAACGACGAACCGCTCTTCGGAGTGAACATCACCGATGCCAAGACAAAGCGCGCCCTCGCCGTCACCGACCTCGACGGACGCTTCGCCTTCAATGCCTACAACAACGTGACTCTGCGTTTCAGTATGGTGGGAATAAAGGCAAAGAACGTGAAACTGAAAAACGGGCAGACCAATCTGACCGTGAAACTCGAAGAAGACGACATCTCCCTTGATGAGGTTGTGGTGCAGACCAACCGCATCACCGACAAGATTCTGCCCGAAGCCACCGACATCGAGGTGAAAGGCAACTGGCTTCACGTTGCCACCCGTGTGAGAGTGCCGCGCGAGATGTTCTCCCACGACACCCGACTCGTGGTGCAGCCGGTGCTCAACAACGTGACGCGCAACAAACTGACCCTTATGCGGCCGATGGTGTACGACGCAAAAGAGTATAACAGAACGCAGGACCGCCTCTACTGTTTCAATATGAACGACAGCGTGATGGGCGACCCCTTGTCAAAATACATCACCGTGAAGAGCAAGTCGACACGCGAGAAAGGGCGCACCAACGACATCATAGGCTACAACGACTCCGTCTATATGGAGAATGTGAAGGACGACTATTCGTGCGACGTTTACATGGCAATAGAGGACTACACCCACATCCTCTACCGCGACACCACAATCATTGCGCGCGGCACAGTGAACCCCCTCAGATGGCTCGACTATTCTTTCTCGGCGAGAGACTTGACCGACCAGCGCTTCCTTCCTAAACCCGAGAAGCAGTTGCGCAATTCCTCCGGCAAGGTGAACCTGCGCTTCCTCATCGGCAAAGCGGAGTTCAACGCCAACGACCCGCAGAACGCCGAGGAGATAGACAAACTGCGACGGCAGATAGAAAGCGTGTCATCGTCAGAGGGAGCACAAGTGCAGTCGCTCACGCTCAAAGGCACTTCTTCGCCTGACGGCAAGTATGACAGCAACCTGAAACTGGCGAAGCAGCGTATGAACTTCGCTTCGGGCTACATCCGTTCCATCATCCCGGAGAGTCTGCGGCAGTCGGTCAACTTCGAGAGTGAAGCCAATGTGGCTTCCTGGCAAGAGGTGGTGACACTGCTGCGCAAGGACAGTCTAGACGAAGAAGCAGACCAAGTGGAGAGCGTTATCCGCAACCACCGTGGCATGGATGCACAGTGGCAGGCAATGCGCAAATTGCCTTTCTATAAGAATGTACTTATGGGAAAATACCTGCCGCAACTGCGCCGCGTGGACTACGCCCTCAATTACTCCCTCTTCCGCGAACTCACCCGCGATGAAATCCTTGAACTTCACAACAAGGACTACAAACAATTGACCCGCTTCGAATTCTACACCCTCTACTCAACGGAGCAGGACAAGACCCTCCGCGAGAAATATATGCGCGAAGCCCTTGAGGTGTATCCGTCGTTTATGGCTGCCGCCAACGACCTGTCGGCAAGTCTGACGAGTCGCGGAATGTCCGACCCTACCCTCTTGGAGAAGTTTGTCGGCAAGGATGCTCCCAACGAAGTGAACTGCAACCAGGTGGTGGCACTGCTCAATACTGGGCATTACTCCAAGGCCGACTCCGTGGCTGCTTTCGTCACAAAGGACGAGGACACGAAACTTCTGTTGGCTGTCAACAACATCCTCAACGGCCGTCTCGACGACTATGAGACCGTAGCCGCCACCAGTCAGCGCAACGAGTGCTGTCTGCTGTTGGCTTTGAAGAAGAACGATGAAGCCTTGGAAGTGGCTAAACAACTGCCCGATGAAGAGGCTCTCTCCCACTATCTGCGCGCCATCTGCCTCAACCGTCTCAACGACGTAGTGGGTGCTTACGACGAATTGCAGGAGTCGTTCAAACTCAATCCAGACCTCGAGAAGGTGGCACACATCGACGGCGACGTGAACAGTTTGCTGGTTGACGAAAACAAATTGAAAAAATAAATAGAACCTAAAGAGCAGACAGATGCACAACAAATCATATAAATATCGGAATGTAATAGTTGCATTGGCGATGACTGCCGTTCCCTGCACCGCCATGGCGCAGGTAGAGGGAAGCGCTCTCGACAAGATGCTCCAACGCCCGAGGGTCAGTAAGATGTACAAGAATAAGAAGGCTTTCGACCATCTCTTCGTCGACGGCGGCTTGGGCATCAACTTTCTGGGCACAAGAAATTGGGCGCACGTGGGACCAAGTATGGAGTTTGGCTTCGGCGACTGGATATCGCCGGAACACGGTTTCCGCTTCAACATAAACGGAGGAGCGTGGAAAATCAACGACCAGCACATGAAATACATCGATGCTTCACTCGACTACATGCTCAACATCACGGCTGCCGCCACCCCCGGCACATATTACAATCCGCCTAAGTTTGAACTTATCGGAGTGGCAGGATTGGAGTATGGATGGTCGCGCAACCTGAGTATCGGCGGTCACGGATATGGCGTTCACATCGGAATGCGCGGACAGTTCGCCCTGTCGAAGTATTCCTACCTCTACGCCGAGCCTCGCTTCGGACTCATAAAGGACGATGTGACTCAGTATGAGAACTCGCACGGCTACCGCCCTTACGGCAACATCTTCGTAGGCTTCGGCTACCGTCTGCCCGAAGAACGGCTTAAAGGCAAGGACGACAGCAGCCGCAGCATCGCCGACGGACTGTTCTTCAGCGTCCTCGGAGGTCCCGCTTTCCTCGCCAACAATCAGATAGGCACATGGGGCGGACGCTTCGGCGGCAGAATGGTAGGAAGCATCGGAAAATGGTTCGACAGCTATAACGCAGTGCGACTCTCTGCCAATGCGACAAGCATCTACCAGGACAATGCGCAGAACAACATAGAGGCTGTGGGTCTGCAACTCGATTATATGGCAAACCTCAGCAACATCTTCGGCGGCTTAAACCCACAGCGCCGTCTCTGGGCTGACTTAGTCTTCGGCATCAGTTGCAACGCCTCTTCCGACCAATACATAGGCCATCACTATTCCTTCGGCTTTGGCGGAGGAATCCAGGCCAACATCCGTCTGGCACGGGGACTTACCCTCTCCATCGAACCGCGGGTGGACATCTACTCCCAACGCTATGCTCCCAGCACCAATTCGTTTGACACCCGCGACATCACGGGGGCTCTCCTCGCCGGTTTCACCTACACCTACAGCGACCGACGCTTGGCTGGCGTGACCGATGCCGACGACATCCGCCACAGCACTGTGACCCTCGTGGCTGGCGTGACAAACCGCCTTCCGTATCTCGGCAGCAAACATTATTACACCCCACTTGGCCGCCTCAGCTACGCACGATGGTATCATCCGGCTTTCGCATGGCGTGCCAACGTGCAGGGAACATTGAGAAGACCGATGGCATCGGGACATAACTCGCTGAATGCCGCAGTGGGCCTCGACTGGATGACCGACCTCACCGCTCTCACATGCGGCTACGATGTCACCCGACCCGTGTCGTTCAAGACAGTGGCAGGTTTCAATCTCGGTCTCGATTATGAGCACGAGGGCGAGCACTACGCCTGCTTCTCGCCCGACATCCACGCCGGCATGCAGATGACAGTGCGCCTCAACAACAGTCTGCACCTTGTGGCAGAGCCGCAAGTGACTTATAAGATGACCGACCGTGAGAGCAACACTTACTGGAAACGCTTCATGCCTTCGATTGCTGTCGGAGTGGAATACAGCATGAACAGAAACGAGAGCAAGGCTGATGCCATCACAAAACCGGAGAAGAAGAACTTCGTATCTGCCGGTATAGGAACAGGCGTTTACACCGGCAACTACACCTCAATGGACTACCGCCGCGACCGTCTGACATTCATCGGAGAGGTGGGCTACGGTCATTGGTTCAACGGCATCAGTGGCGTGCACGCAAGCATCAGCAACATGACGGCACAGCGTAAGCACAACTATCAAAACCAGAACATCACCTCACTGAGTGCCGGTTACATGATGAACCTGAAGGCTGCCACCTTGGGCGAATCGACAGAGGGCGACCTTGTGCAGGTAACCGGTATCGCCGACCTGTCGCTTGTGGGCAGCAAGTTGCAGGACCACGACTATAAAATCACTATGGGCGGCAAACTGGCATTGCAGACTGGCTTCCAGATTAACAAGACTCTCGAACTCTATGCCGAGCCTTCCGTCATGATTTACTCAAACAATGTGGAGCCAATAGAAAACACCCCCCACCCCATCGAAGGCGAACTTAGACTGACCATAGGAACGAAATTCCACTTCTAAAGAATTTGATTTTATTCACCGACACGGTGCTGCGGGCCTTCAATTGCTTGCCGGAAACAAAGACTCTGACTTCGTGATAATGCCTCGGTCGTAGAGAGGATTGGAGACGAAGCCGACTTTACAGCACGCATAGACAGCAGCATCGAAACATAACCGCCTCCCTTGTATAGAGGCATTAACCAAAGAACAAAAATGAAAGTACTGAAATTTGGCGGAACATCAGTGGGTTCCATTGAAAGCATCCTGAGTCTGAAAGCAATCGTAGAACGGGAAGCAGAACAACAACCTGTCGTCGTGGTTGTAAGTGCCCTTGGCGGCATCACCGACAAACTCCTTTCCACTGCCCAATTGGCATTGCACGGCAATGAAGAGTGGAAAGAAGAATTTCAAAGCATGGTGGAGCGTCACCACAAAATGATTGACACCATCATCACAAACACTAAACACCGCGAAGAACTCTTCAATAAAGTGGATGCTCTCTTTGAGCAGTTGAGGAGCATTTACTTCGGCGTTTTCCTCATACACGACCTTAGCGAGAAGACCCAAAACGCCATAGTGAGCTACGGCGAGCGACTCAGTTCGCACATCGTCGCCACCCTTGTGAAAGGCGCCAAATGGTTTGACGCGCGCGAATTCATTAAGACCACACGCAAGAGCAAGAAGACCTTGCTCGACAGCGAACTCACCAACCGACTCGTCCGCAAGACCTTCAGCGACCTGCAACGCATCTCGCTCGTCCCGGGATTTATAAGCAAAGACAGCGCAACCGACGAGATAACCAACCTCGGACGAGGGGGAAGCGACTACACCGCAGCAATCATCGCTGCCGCTCTCGACGCCGAAATCCTTGAAATCTGGACCGATGTCGACGGCTTCATGACTGCCGACCCGCGCGTGATAAAGTCGGCTTACACCATCAACGAACTCAGTTACATCGAAGCAATGGAGTTGTGCAACTTCGGTGCAAAGGTCATCTATCCCCCAACCATCTATCCTGTATGCGTGAAGAACATTCCAATCAAGGTAAAGAACACTTTCAACCCCGACGGGAAAGGCACCATCATAAAGGCAAAAATAGAGAACGACAGCAAACCCATCAAGGGCATTTCCAGCATCAACAACACAGCTGTCATCACCGTCACGGGCTTGTCGATGGTGGGTGTCATCGGTGTCAACCGCCGCATCTTCACCGCTTTGGCTGACAACGGCATTAGCGTGTTCATGGTGTCGCAGACTTCTTCAGAGAACTCCACGTCGATTGGCGTGCGCGACGAAGACGCTACTGCCGCCGTAGAAGTACTCGACAACGAGTTTGCCAAAGAGATTCAAACCGGTGCCATGTTCCCGATGCACGCCGAATGCGGGCTCGCCACCATCGCAGTGGTGGGTGAGAATATGAAACACACGCCCGGTATCGCCGGCAAACTCTATGGCGCACTCGGACGAAGTGGCATCAGCATCATCGCAAGTGCGCAGGGAGCGCCGCAGACCAACATCTCACTCATCATTAAAAGCGAGTTTCTCCGCAAAGCCCTTAACGTGGTTCACGAGTCGTTCTTCCTCTCCGAATACAAGGTGCTCAACCTGTTCATCTGCGGCGTGGGAACAGTTGGAGGCAAACTTATAGAGCAAATCAACGACCAATACGAGGAACTCAAGCGCACGGCACACCTCAAACTCAATGTCGTGGGCATAGCAAGTTCGAAGAAAGCCATATTCAACCGCGAAGGCATCGACCTCTCATCCTATCGCGACGAATTGGAAAAGGCGGAGGAAAGCAACAGCAAACGCCTTTGCGAGGAAATCCTGAACATGAACATCTTCAACAGCGTGTTCGTAGACTGCACCGCAAGTGCCGAGATATCAAGCCTCTATCAGAAGTTCCTTGAGCACAACATCTCCGTCATTGCAGCCAACAAAATCGCCGCATCGTCGGCGTACGACAACTACGCCCTGCTGAAAGAGACAGCCCTGACACGCGGCATCAAGTTCCGTTTCGAGACGAATGTGGGTGCCGGCTTGCCCATCATCGGCACCATCAACGACCTGAGAAACTCGGGAGACCGCATTCTTAAGATAGAGGCAGTGCTTAGTGGCACGCTCAACTTCATCTTCAACGAACTCTCTGCCGAAGTGCCTTTCTCCGAGACAGTGCGCCGCGCCAAGGAGCAGGGATACAGCGAACCCGACCCAAGGATTGACCTCAGCGGAATGGACGTGGTGCGGAAGCTTGTCATCCTTGCGCGCGAGGCAGGCTATAAGGTGGAGCAAAGCGATGTAAAGAAGCAACTCTTCATCCCCGACTCGTTCTTCAACAGCACTCTCGATGAGTTCTGGCGCAACCTGCCTTCACTCGATGCCGACTTCGAGCAACGCCGGCAGCAGTTGGAAAAGGAAGGTCTGCGCTGGCGTTTCGTCGCCACCTTCGACCACGGCGAGACCAGCGTAGCACTGAAAACCGTAGACCGCAACCATCCTTTCTACAATCTTGCGGGCAGCAACAACATTGTACTCCTCACCACCGAGCGTTATAAAGAGTATCCCATGCTCATCCAAGGCTATGGCGCAGGAGCCAGCGTCACCGCAGCAGGAGTGTTTGCCAACATCATGTCGATAGCAAACATCTGATACTCTTCGCATAATTTTGCATTTTGCCGATATAATCGTATCTTTGCAAAAACATTATCTTTGCAAAAAACATATCATGGCGGAACAAGAAAGAATATTACCGGTTGGCATACAGTCGTTTGTTGAAGTCAGACGCAACGGCTATGTGTATGTAGACAAGACCGACTTGGTTTGGCAATTGGTCAACAAGAACAGGAAATACAACTATCTGAGTCGTCCACGACGCTTCGGCAAGTCTCTCCTTGTCGACACTTTGGCTTGTTATCTTTCAGGGAAGAAGGAACTCTTCGATATGGGCAAGGGCGTTATTGACTGGCAAGTTGTGGAGTAGTCTTGATGAAACACCTGTGCTAAGTTTTTTTGGTTCTCCCACGGATAGCGGAGGAACACAGAAAAGCATCAGCGCCTACTACGGTTTCCGTGGGAGAATAGGTTTCGTGTAATGCGTGTAATTTGTAGTTTGATATTTCAGTGAGTTCAGCTTTTCTGTGTACGTATATAATAATGTGGGAGTTGGTTGCATGGGTGCGCCTCGGAGATGCGCACCTACTACGGTTTCCTGTGTAATTGGCGTAATTTGTAGTTTCCAAACTTGCAACCAATTGAAAATCAAAGTTGTGTTAATTTGTTACATTTTCGGTCAAAAACGTAACAATTTTTCGGACACTTTTCAAAGGAGGCTGTTTTAAAGCGTAAAATACGACATTTAGAACATTAACTGTGAAATATTTTAACTAAAAAAGACCTCCATTTCACAGTTATTAAGAAAGCGGAGCAAAATGCCGCATCTTTGTATTTATTTGATATTCAATGCGTTAGAAAGGCATAGATTTTCGCCGAGAAAAGCGGCACTTTTCTAGGAGAAAACCCCTACTTTTCGAGGAGTAAAGTGGCACTTTTCTAGGAGAAAAGTAGGGACTTTCTATTTGAAACTTTTTGGCTTAAAAATGTAACAATTTTAAAGTAGGAAATTTAGAACAATGACACACGAAGTTTATGTTTCAACCACGGATAGCAGATGAACACGGAAATTTTTAACTGCAGATTACACCTATTACAAAAGAAAAAGATTAATGATAGATTAATGGGCGATTAATGGTGATTCGCTCGACTTTGTCGCTTGCCAGAGCAAGAATGTTATATACGAACACTGAAAACAGAGAACTAACCGTAGTAGGCGCACATCGCCGAGGTGCGCCCCTAAAAAGACAGTGATGTC
>CAYXGN010000048.1:1374-13049 GCA_964464505.1 uncultured Prevotella sp. | reverse complement strand
ACATACGGAAGATTTTGGAGAAAGCCTTTACCATCGGGTTGGTGATGTCGTTGGCGAAGCCCCACAGGGCGAAGCACGATGTGATGAGGATGAATGGTACGACGAAGCTCACTCCGTCTTTTTTAAGGATTGACTCTTTCTTGTTTTCCATTTGATTTAGGTATAAATGCAACACCGTTGTGTGCGCTCTGCGGCGCACCCAACGGTGTGTTGTTTTAGTAAGCCTTCTTGTAAAGCGCGAGAAGGTCGCTTTCTGTCACGTCGCGCGGATTGCCTGGCGTGCACACATCAGCCGCGGCAGCCTTGGCGAGTCGCGGCAAATCGGTCTCCTTGATGCCGAGTTCGGCGAGGTGTTGCGGTATGCCCACGCGGATGCTGAGTTGCCTTACTGCGTCGACGGCGGCTTCGGCAGCCTCTTCGCGGGTCATTCCCTCTTTGTAAGCACCCATTGCCTTGGCTATGATGACATATTTGTCGAGTGCTGCCGGAGCGTTATACTCCATCACGATGGGCAGCAACAGGGCGTTGGCAACGCCGTGCGGGATGTCGAAGATGGCTCCGAGGGGGTGCGCCATGCCGTGCACTGCACCCAGACCGACATTGGAGAACGCCATTCCTGCGATGTATTGCGCCACAGCCATGCCGTCGCGCGCCTCCGCATTGGTGGGTTCGTTCACCGCAGTCTCAAGGTGTCGGGCTATCATCTCGATGGCTTTGATTTCAAACATGTCGCTCATTTCCCACGCACCCTTGGTTATCAAGCCTTCGATGGCGTGTGTAAGAGCGTCCAATCCCGTTGCTGCGGTGAGCGAGCGGGGTAGGGTGTACATGAGTTCTGCATCCACTATGGCGATGGAAGGGATGTCGTTGGGGTCGACACACACCATTTTCTTCTCGTTCACCTCATCGGTTATGACATAGTTGATGGTCACTTCGGCTGCTGTTCCTGCTGTTGTGGGCAGCGCGATGATAGGCACTGACTTGTGCTTTGTGTCTGCCACGCCTTCGAGCGACACCACATCGGCAAACTCAGGGTTGTTGGTGATGATGCCGACAGCCTTTGCCGTGTCGATGCTTGAGCCTCCTCCGATGGCGAGGATGAAGTCGGCACCCGACTTGGCGTAGGCTTCCAGACCCTTCTTCACGTTTGTCACTGTCGGGTTTTGCTTTATTTCGCTGAACACTTCATAAGGTATTCCTGCCTCGTCGAGCACGTCGAGCACTTTCTTTGCCACTCCAAACTTGATGAGGTCTTTGTCGGTGCATACGAAAGCCTTATGCAGTCCGAGTCGGCGCACCTCTCCCGGGAGTTCCTTTCTCGCTCCGGGTCCGAAGTAGGACACTTCGTTTAGGATAAATCTTCTTGTCATTGTAAGTAGGTTTTGTAGCTTGTTGAGGCAGGAAGCATGCGCTCTCCTTTTCCGGGAGTCATCCTTCCTGCCTGTGTTATCGGTTTGTTGTTGATGCAAGCCAACGTGTGTTGGCGGTCGGTTTATTTGTAAATCGGACCGTAGTTCTTGCATGCGCGGAAGTCAGCGCCCTCTTTGTCCATGCCGAAAGCGTTCCATGCTGCGGGGCGGAAGATGCGGTCTTCCTCCACGTTGTGCATGCTAACGGGAATGCGGAGGATTGAGCACAGGGTGATAAGGTCTGCACCTATGTGTCCGTAAGAGATTGCTCCGTGGTTGGCTCCCCAATTGTTCATCACCGAATAAACGTCCTTGAAGGGTGCTTTGTCGCATGTGCGCGGCACAAACCATGTCGTAGGCCATGTCGGGTCGGTGCGTTTGTTGAGGATGTCGTGTATTTCCGGGTCGATGTCCACTGTCCATCCCTCAGCGAGTTGGAGCACCGGACCGAGTCCTTTCACCAAGTTGAGGCGCACCATAGTTACAGGCATGCCGCCCTTTGTGAGGAAGTTTGACGAGAAACCGCCGCCGCGGAAGTAGTCGCGGTTGGCTGGATACCATGTCGTTGCTTTCAGGCATGCGTCCACATCGGCATCGGTCATCTCCCAGAAATGCTTCATTTCGGGTTCTCCCTGAGCGTTGGTTGCAGCGCCGGTACCGTCGAGTGTCGTCGCGCCGGAGTTGATGAGGTGGATGATGCCGCCTGCTGCGCGACCTGTGAGTTCCTTGCCAGTGACGCGTTTCACTGCTTCCGGGCTCCAGTATGTGCGCACATCGGAGAATATCTGTGCTCTGCCTGTGAGCAGATGGTTGAAGAGCATGGCTACGCCGTTGCCTGCATCGTTCTCCGTTGCGAGGATGATTGGCTCGCGAAGTCCGTTCCAGTCGAACGAAGTGTTGAGCAAAGCCTCAGGGTAATCGCCGTTAGGATAGAAGTCGGTCCATTGGCGCTGGCCCTGGAAACCGCCTGCGATGGCGTTGTGACCTATTGCCTCTTCCTTGAAACCGAGTTCCTTCAGGCGCGGGTTGCCGTGCATGAGGTCCTTCATAATTATCATCGTCTTCACCACGAACTCCCAATCCTGGTCTTTCTGCTCGCGTGTCTTTTTCTTCTCTTCGCGGTTGCCTATGTCCTCACCTTCGTTGGGCATGCAGTGCTTGCGGGTCCAGTCCATTGCTTTCTTGAACTCCTCGGGGTCGTAGATTCCCTCTGTCATGCGGCGGATAATCTCTGTGAGGTCAACACTTTCGTTGCGCATTCCGAGATACTCCTGGAAGAAATCGGGGTTGACGATACTTCCTGCAATACCCATACAAGCGCTACCCATTGAGAGGTAAGACTTTCCGCGCATTGTAGCCACGGCTTGTGCGGCGCGTGCAAAGCGCAGAATCTTTTCTGCAACGTCGGCTGGTATACTGTCGTCGGCAAGGTCTTGCACATCGTGTCCGTAAATGCCGAAAGCGGGAAGACCCTTCTGTGCGTGTGCGGCGAGCACTGCTGCGAGGTACACTGCACCCGGGCGCTCAGTGCCGTTGAATCCCCAAACGGCTTTCGGCCAGTGGGGATTCATGTCCATTGTCTCTGCGCCGTAGCACCAGCAGGAGGTCACTGTGATGGTGGCTCCCACGCCTTCGCGCTCGAACTTCTCTGCGCATGCAGCACTTTCGCCCACGCGCCCTATTGTGCCGTCGGCAATGACGCACTCCACGGGAGAGCCGTCCACATTGCGGACATTCTCCGAAATGAGTTTTGCAACCGACCTTGCGAGGTTCATTGTCTTCTCTTCAAGGCTCTCACGCACGCCTCCCTGACGACCGTCGATGGTGGGGCGGATTCCAATTTTGGGATACTTTTTCATGTCTTTGTTGTGTTTTATGATTTAAAGTAAATGTAGTATTATAAACAATGTAGGCTTTCGTCGCCGCCGTTTGCACGACGGTGCAGCAAAGATAAAAATAATATTTGAAACCGTTGCCTGTTTGGTTGCTATTTTTTCATTTGTTACACATTCCCCATTGGCGTTTTAACACTTTGGCAATTTTTATGTGCCAAATTGCACTTATAAACGCCCTTGCAAGTCGGAAAAAAGTTCGTCGGAAAACATATTTCTAGAGTTCGGAAAGCGGCAAAAATGAGTTTGAAGGGCGATGCAGCCATTGGGAAAATCGAAATATGGGGTGTTTTTATTCTGGCAACATCAATTTTTCAGTGCGAAGAAGACTGTTTTGCGTTGCAAACAAGTCTCTTTTGGAGAGCAAACAAAGCTTGTTTGCATCCCGATAAAGCCTTGTTTGCACTCCAAACATGCCCATTTGCCTATCCAAAATGCCCATTATGCCTGTCAAAGCAACTCAATTCATTGATTGTCAACGATTAACACATACCCACAAATCTCTACATATCGGAATGAGCCAAAGCGAGTGGCGGTCACTAAAAGGCCCAGTTTTTGTGTTAAAACGAGTCGGTTTTTGGGCGATACGAAAATATTTCGTAATTTAGCGGACGCAAACCCACAACCGATATAAACAACAAACAACCATACGACAATGAGTTTTTTCAAGAAACTGTTTGGTGGCAGCGAACCCGTTGCCGACGAAACGCCGAAAGAAGAGAGTAAGAATTTCGACATATTGAAATATGATGGCGTGCGCGCGTTGCGCACGAACCAGGCGCAATATGCCGCCCAATGCTTCGAGCACGCACTCGCTTTGAAGGACGATTTGGAGTGCCGCGACTACCTGTCGCAGGCTCTTTTGCAGACCGGTGACCTCCGTGGCTCTTACGAACAGCTCACGCTACTTACCGCGTCGTGTCCCGACAATGTCGGCATACTGCTGCGAATGGCGGAGGTTGCATTTATGATGGAGGACTATTCCGCCATGCTCGATGCGTGCCAGAAGGCTCTGACGCTCGACGACAGCAACGCCATGACCTACTATATGCACGCCCGCGGCAGTCATGGTGGGGGCGAGGATGCCACCGCTGTCACCATGCTCGACAAGGCTCTCAGCCTCAATGAGGAGTTTGATGCCGCCCGACTGCTCCGCGGACAGGTGCATCTGGCGATGGCTAACTACGATGCCGCCGCTGCCGATGTGGAGCAGTTGATTGAGCGAGTTGGCGAAAACGAGGATGTCTATCTGCTCAAAGCGCACCTTGCCGAGGTCACAGACCGTCCCGAAGAGGCTGTGGAGGCATACTCAAAGGTGATAGACCTCAATCCGTTCTGCGCCGAAGCGTTCCGTGGGCGCGGCATCCTCCGCCACCAGCTCGGCGACGATGAGGGAGCCGAAGCCGACCGCCAGAGTGCCGACGAACTCGACTCCAGTGCGCCCGCGACACAGGAAAGCGTGGAGCAGAAGGTGAAGGATGCCTATAAAAGCATCGACCCCTACGGCGTTTTCGGTCAGTAAGCCCCGGCGAAGAAGAAAGTTTCGACATTTAATTGCAAATAATTTGTCGAAACGAAATATTTGTTTTACTTTTGCAAGCGTTAATGTTAGATATATGAACAAGGCATACGCATTTTTCTTTAGCTTCTTCTTTTTCTTTGCAAGGAATTGTGAAGCGGGAAGTTGCGTGTGATGTTCAACTTACAGGTTAAATCGAGTAAAACCACGATATTGCCCCGCTTCACCTTAAAAGTGATGCGGGGCATTTTCGTTTCAATCCATTTTCGTGACAATGAAAAGAATAGCTATACAAGGATTTCAGGGCTCTTTCCACGACATTGCAGCCCATCAGTATTTCGGAAACGAGCAGATACAGCTCATCTATTGCTCCACTTTCGAGCAGGTTTATGAGAACATCCGTCGCGACCCCACCGTCATTGGCATGACAGCCATAGAAAACACCATCGCCGGAAGTCTGTTGCACAACTACGAGTTGCTGCGCGCCAGCGACGCCACGGTGGTGGGGGAGCATAAGCTTCACATAGAGCATTGCATCTGTTGCCTGCCCGACGACGACTGGGACGACATCTCCGAGGTGCACTCCCATCCTGTGGCTCTGGCGCAATGCAACGGTTTCCTCGCCAATCATCCGCAGATAAAGGCTGTAGAAAGCGACGACACGGCAGGCTCGGCGGAGTATATCAGCAAGTACAAATGCCGTGGAAGGGCAGCCATCTGCAACGCCTCGGCAGCTGAACTCTACGGACTCAAGGTGCTGCAGGACCAGATTCAGGACAACAAACACAACTTCACACGCTTCCTCGTGGTGTGCAACACCAACAAAGCCGACTTCCTCCGACCTCTCGAGAAAGCCAACAAGGCGAGTCTTGTGTTCCATGTCGCCCACGAAGAGGGCAGTCTTTCCAAGGTGCTCACCATCCTTTCGTTCTATGGCATCAACCTCACCAAAATCCAGTCGCTGCCCGTCATCGGCTGCGAATGGGAATATCTGTTCTATGTCGACCTCACCTTCGACAGCCTCACACGCTATCGCCAGAGCATCGATGCAATCATTCCTCTCACCCGTTCGCTCAAAATTCTGGGCGAATACATCGGGAAATAAATTCTGAAAACCAATCGTTTATGGACTCATCACAATCTCACGGCAACATGACAATCGTCCCTGCGCAGCGCCTTTCCACGGTGCAGGAATACTATTTCAGTCGCAAACTCAAGGAAGTGGCTGCCCTCAACGCGCAGGGACAGGACATCATCTCTCTCGCAATAGGGTCGCCCGACATGCCGCCCTCGCCTCAGACCATCAGGAAACTCTGCGAGGTGGCAGCGCAGGACGATGCCCATGGCTATCAGCCCACAGTGGGAACGCCCGAACTCCGCAATGCCATGGCAGGCTTTTATGAGCGTTGGTATGGCGTGACACTCAATCCGCAGACGGAAATCCAACCCCTTATAGGTTCGAAGGAAGGCATCCTCCATGTCACACTCGCCTTCGTAAACCCCGGCGAACAGGTGCTCGTGCCCAATCCGGGCTATCCCACCTACACCTCACTCAGCCGCATCCTCGGTGCCGAAGTGGTGAACTACAACCTTCGGGAGGACAACGGTTGGCAACCCGATTTCGACGAGTTGGAGCGCATGGACCTCTCGCGCGTGAAACTGATGTGGGTGAACTATCCCAACATGCCGACCGGTGGCAACGCCCGCCGCGACACCTTCGAGCGGCTTGTGAGTTTCGCCCAGAGTCACGGCATCGTCGTTGTGAACGACAATCCCTATTCGTTCATCCTCAACGAAAGCCCAATGTCGCTCATGCAGGTGGCGGGAGCGAAGGACTGTTGCATCGAGTTCAACTCCATGTCGAAGAGCCATAACATGCCCGGATGGCGTGTTGGCATGTGCGTCAGCAATCCCACCTTCATCTCGTGGATACTGAAAATAAAGAGCAACATCGATTCCGGCACGTTCCGTGGCATTCAACTTGCTGCCGCAGAAGCCTATAACACCAACACCGAGGAGTGGCATCGCGAGGCGAACATCAATGTCTATCGCCGCCGCCGCACTGTCGCCGAGCAGATAATGCAGGCTCTCGGCTGCACCTACGATGCCTCGCAGGTGGGCATGTTCCTTTGGGGGCGCATCCCCGATGACCTTACTGACGCGGAGCAACTCACCGAGCGTGTGCTCCATGAAGCACGCGTCTTCATCACGCCGGGATTTATCTTCGGCTCCAACGGTGCGCGCTACATCCGCATAAGTCTTTGTGCCAAAGAGGAAAAGATGCGCGAAGCACTCGAGAGAATAAACATTATGAACAATAAATAAAAATAGAATAACACTATGGAACTCAATTTAACACCACTCAATTTGCCCTCCACCAAAGACCGCCCCTTCGTCATTGCCGGTCCGTGCTCGGCAGAAACGGAAGAACAAGTGCTCACGACGGCACGCCAATTGGCTGCCCACGGTTGCCGGATGTTCCGTGCAGGAGCATGGAAACCGCGCACAAAACCCGGAGGTTTCGAGGGCAACGGCGAGAAAGCCTTGCCGTGGTTGCAGCGCGTGAAAGAGGAGACGGGCATGCTGGTAGCCACGGAAGTG
Source organism: uncultured Prevotella sp. (assembly GCA_964464505.1). Classification (GTDB taxonomy): domain Bacteria; phylum Bacteroidota; class Bacteroidia; order Bacteroidales; family Bacteroidaceae; genus Prevotella. Next base: position 5,628 of record CAYXGN010000048.1, on the reverse strand, counting down.
GCAACGCCGGAGCATGTGGAGCAGGCTCTCAAATACGGCATCGACATCTTCTGGGTGGGTGCACGCACCTCAGCCAACCCCTTTGCCATGCAGGCTCTCGCCGATGCGCTGACGGGAACTGATGCCACCGTGCTTGTGAAAAACCCCGTAAACCCCGACCTCGAACTGTGGATTGGTGCCATGGAACGCATCAATCAGGCTGGCATAACGCGACTGGCAGCCATCCATCGCGGCTTCTCGAGTTATGACAACAAGATTTACCGCAATGCGCCCACATGGCAGATACCCATCGAACTGCGCCGCCGCATACCCAGTCTGCCCATCATCTGCGACCCGAGTCACATAGGAGGGCGCCGCGAACTCATAGCCCCTCTGTGCCAGCAAGCCATGGACTTGGGCTTCGACGGACTCATCATAGAGAGCCATTGCGCCCCCGATGAGGCATGGAGCGATGCCAAACAGCAGGTAAGCCCCGATGTGCTTGACTACATCCTCGGCTTGCTCGTCGTCCGCGACGGCTCCGTGACGACGGAAGGAATACACGACTTGCGCAAGCAGATTGACGAACTCGACAACAAACTAATGGAACTCCTCGCCCAGCGCATGCGCGTCTGCCGCGAGATAGGGCAATACAAGAAGGAACACAACATGACCGTCCTCCAGGCAGGACGCTACAACGAGATTCTGAGTAAGCGTGGAGCGCAGGGCGCACTGTGCGGAATGGCTCCCGACTTCATCCGCAAAGTGTTCGAAGAAGTACACGAAGAGTCAGTCCGCCAGCAGATTGAGATAATGAACAAATAAGGTTTTTGTGGACTGAGCGTAATTAAAATTTTCGGGAACAATGGAAAAGAAGGAAGAAAAGAAAGGTGGATGCTTTTGGGGCGCAATAACAGTCGTGATGTTAGCATTGCTCCAAGTGGTATGCCTTATGGTGGTTAGCATCGCTAACAATTACAATCAGAAGGAGAAAACAATCTCAATCGATTCTCTGATTGCGGCTGTTGACAGTACAGAAGAAACCAACCCCTATGACTGGGAACCGCAATATCCTGAAATAGATTCAACTCACGAGGCGTTCCTTGATAGCAAGAAATGGCGGCAGCCAAAGTTGAAAGACCGCGTGGCAAGAAGGATATTGCATGAAATTTCCGACTCCTACAAATGCAGTTATTTTAATGACCGTTGGGAAGTTAGGGTTAATTATCCGGCATGCTTTAAGGCAGGTCGGCTACCTTTGAACGGTGACGGGTGCGGTTTTGAAATGGGTCACGACATCGCTTTTCATGTCAGCGGCCACAATAATATTTACGAATACACATTGTACGACTGGTACAAACTCAGCAAACGGGAATTTTGTGAGAATGTAATTTACAGCAAGTATAAAGGCAATTATTTCATTGTTGTTGAAAGAATTCCTAAAGGTAGCGAAGTGTATCCGGATAAAATAGCCTGCTATGAAATGGAGTGTTGGACAAAGGTAATCCAAGTACATAGCTTTTCAACGGGAGGAGATGGTGCCTTCGCTTGTTTTTCTATTTGTTATCCTGTGCGTTATAAGAAAGCAGTTATGAATATGATAAAATATGAAGAACTCAATTTTAAGGGAAAGTAACTGATTAATGCAATGGCATTCTTAATCGTATAAATACCAAAACAATGACCCTTCCGATGCTTCTGCTGTCGGTTTTCACATTCGTGGAACTGAATTGTGAGAACCTGTTCGACTGCCAGCACGACTCGTTGAAGAACGATACGGAGTTTCTTCCCGACGGGTCGTACCGCTGGACACACTCGCGCTACTGGCGGAAGTTGAAACATGTGGGGCAGACCATCATCTCCTGCGGCGAGCGGAGTGACGGTGGCGAGGACGCGAACCCATGGCGGTTGCCCGACCTTGTGGCTCTCTGCGAGGTGGAGAACGACAGTGTCATGCACGATTTGACGCATCGCAGCATCCTCCGTGGGGGTTGCTACGACTACATAATGACCTCCTCGCCCGACCGCCGCGGCATCGATGTCGCCCTGCTGTACTCCACATTCACCTTCCGGCTGCTCTCCCACAGGGAGGTGGCAATACGCCCTGTGAAAGGGATGTCGCCCACCCGCAACCTGCTTTATGCGGAGGGAATGATGCAGTCGGGCGACACCCTGCATGTGATAGTGGGTCACCTGCCGAGTCGGCGCGGTGGAAACTCCCACTCACGACCTTTCCGCCGGCAGGTGGCGACGCAGATTCGCGAACTCATCGACTCTGTCCGTGGACGCAATCAGGAGGCGTTCATCATCGTGGCAGGCGACTTCAACGACTATCCCGACTCTGAAACGCTGCGCATGGTGTGCTCCGACGATATGGAGAACATCTCTGCCGGGGCGAAAGGCAGCAACGGAGCGCGCGGCACCTACCGCTATAAGGGCAAATGGGGGAGTCTCGACCACATCGTGGTGAGTCGCTCTTTGCTGCCGAAAGTGACCGGTTGCAGAATCCATGATGCCCCCTTTCTCCTCTCCGACGACGACAAATACGGCGGAGTGCAACCCCGCCGCAACTTCCTCGGGCCGCGCTATCTCAACGGATTCAGCGACCATCTGCCTCTCGTGGCAGAGTTCTGCTTCTAAAATTATAGTATTTTTACACGATGCCTTGCGCCATCATCGCCTTCGCCACTTTAAGGAATCCGGCGACATTTGCACCGCGGACGTAGTTGATGTAACCGTCCTCTTGTGTGCCATATTTCACGCAGTTGGCATGGATGTCGTTCATAATCGTCTTCAACCTACTGTCCACCTCTTCGCTGGTCCAGCGCAGACGCTCGGAGTTCTGGCTCATCTCGAGACCCGACACAGCCACACCGCCGGCGTTGGCAGCCTTGCCCGGAGCGTAGAGGAGTCCGGCTTCCTGGAACACCTTGATGGCTTCGGGAGTGGAAGGCATATTGGCACCCTCGCTGACAGCCATGATGCCGTTGGCAACAAGTGTGCGTGCATCGTCGCCGTTGATTTCGTTCTGTGTCGCCGAAGGCATGGCTATCTGCGCTTTCTCACCCCATGGGCGCGCACCGGGAACGTATTTCACTCCGTATTCCTCCGCATACTCGCGTATTCTGCCTCGTTCCACGTTCTTAAGCTCCTTCACAAACGCCAGCTTCTCGGCATCGATGCCGTTGGGGTCGTATATGTAACCGTCGGAATCGGACAGTGTCACGGGCACGGCTCCAAGTTCGATGAGTTTCTCAACGGTGTATTGTGCCACGTTGCCCGACCCGCTCACGAGCACGCGCTTGTCTTTAAGGTCGAGTCCGCGGGTGCGAAGCATGTTCTCGAGGAAATAGACATTGCCGTAGCCTGTGGCTTCGGGACGGATGAGTGAGCCTCCAAACTCCTGCCCTTTGCCTGTGAGCACGCCCACAAACTGATGGGTCAGCTTCTTGTATTGGCCGAACATGTAGCCCACTTCGCGTCCGCCCACGCCGATGTCACCGGCAGGAACGTCCTCGTCGGTACCTATATGGCGGTAGAGTTCGTTCATGAAAGCCTGGCAGAAACGCATCACCTCGCCGTCGCTCTTGCCGCGGGGGGAGAAGTCGGAGCCTCCCTTTGCACCGCCCATGGGCAGTGTCGTGAGCGAGTTCTTGAATGTCTGCTCGAACGCAAGAAACTTCAATATGGAGGGATTTACCGAAGCGTGGAAGCGGATGCCGCCTTTGTAGGGGCCGATGGCGTTGTTGTGCTGTATGCGGTAACCCATGTTCGTCTGCACATTGCCTTTGTCATCCGTCCAAGTCACGCGGAAAGAGATGATGCGGTCGGGTATGCACAGGCGCTCAATAAGATTGTAACGGTCGAATTCGGGGTGACGGTTGTACTCGTCCTCGATTGTTCCGAGAACCTGACTCACGGCCTGTATGTATTCAGGCTCGTTGGGAAAGCGTTGCTTCAGACGCTCCACGGTTTCTAATGCATTCATTTGTTGTTTTGATTTAGAAATGTTATCCCACACCGACTGTCAATGTGGACTTTAATCTTTTTACCCTGTTCAAGTTTTGAACTATTTTGTAACTTTCGGCAGCAAAATTACGAAAATAAATTGAATAACGTAAGTTTTCCTTTGAAAAATCTTGCCAAATGACAATAAAAAGGCGCGAAAAGAATAAAAATGCCATTCTTTTCGCGCTGTAATGATGTTTTTGTCGTGTTTCAATGAAGCCTTTCGAGCAGTCCGCTGCACGCATCCTCGATGAGGTCGAGAGCATA
>CAYXGN010000048.1:0-1274 GCA_964464505.1 uncultured Prevotella sp. | reverse complement strand
GGCAAAAGCATTGCAGAAAACATTTTTTCATTACTCGTCAAGAATTACAGATTGTATAGCAAAACGACCTCGAAAAAGTGTTTTTCCCGACTCGTGCTTACACTTTTTTAGAATTGTGTGGGAGCACAATACAATTTTTCAAAAAAACTTACTTAAATGTTTTGCAGTGAAAGATATTTGTGATATCTTTGCAGCAGTTATCCTGAAAACAATCTTTTTACCTTAAAGAAAGGCTAATACCTATTGAAGATTTGAAGCGGTCGCCTGTGAAGGCTGTCGCTTTTTTTTATTTCTGCGCTTTGACCTAAGCCGTTTTGCATCACAACGCAAACCAAATCGCAGGTGAGTGAAGCCCTATATATTATATAATGTGTAAATCATGACTGACGAATTAAAACGCCGCATAACGACATTGGCAGACAGATATGAGACCGCCGACTTCCTGAAAGCCGACCCAAGCCGCTTCATGCACTGCGTGGAAGGGGAGGCAAACCAGGAGGCAATGGCGTTCCTCGCGTCGTGTCTGAGTTATGGCGCGCGCTCACAGTTCTTCCCGAAGATACAGCATCTGCTCGATTTCTCTCATGGAAACATTCACCATTGGGTGATGTCCGGGGCGTGGCGTGCGTGCATCCCCGACACCTCCGACTGCTTCTATCGGCTCTATTCCTGCCACGAAATATGTTGTCTGCTGGCGGCTTATGAGGCGATGCTCGGCGAATATGGCTCCATGAAGGAGTTCGTAAGGCGCAATGCCACAACGGGAATAGAGGCGGTGGAGGCGCTCTGCCGCTATTTCGCCATTCACGGGGCAAGTCGGGTGGTACCCAAGAACGCTGCGTCAGCATGCAAAAGGGTGTGCATGTTCCTTCGATGGATGGTGCGCCGCAACTCGCCGGTGGACTTGGGTCTGTGGCAGGACATCATCGACCGCCGCTCTCTCATAATGCCGCTCGACACCCATGTGCTGCAAGAGGCGGCGGCAATGGGCCTGCTCAGTAGCCGCACGGCATCGATGCGCACCGCCCGGCGGCTCACTGACGCCATGCTCGAAGTGTTCCCCGATGACCCGTTGCGCGGCGATTTCGCCCTCTTCGGACTCGGCGTGGACAGGTGAAACACTTTGCTTGGCAGCGTGATTATCATTGACACACTTGGTGGAATGAACGGAATGTTGTAAATTTGCCATGAAAAACGAATTTTACTCACATTATATAATGGTGGGTTCTAAAAATTCCCACCGTAAAGAATAGATAAAAATGAAAGATTACGTT
>CAYXGN010000047.1:0-13103 GCA_964464505.1 uncultured Prevotella sp. | reverse complement strand
TTTTTTTCGCGTAATTCGTTTTTTTTCTTTATCTTTGCATAAGATAGGCTGAACTATCTTTGCAATGAGTATGGAGAAGAAAAGGCTTTGTTTCATCATAATGTTCCTGCTGTCGCTCGCCACGGCGCAGCCCCTGCTTGCGCAGGACGCTTTCACGCAGTGCGAGGACACGTGCACCCACATCCACGGCATCGACCTGAGCCACTATCAGGGCGAGGTGTTCTGGGAGACGGTGGGCGACAACACCAAGATGGCGTACGTCTATCTGAAAGCCACGGAGGGCGGCGACCGCATTGACCACATGTACGAGCAGAACATTCATCTCGCCCATCACTACGGGCTCAAGGTGGGTTCTTATCATTTCTTCCGCCCGAAGACGCAGCTCGCCAGGCAACTCAGCAACTTCACGGCGCAGTGCCGCCCCGGACAGCAGGACCTCATCCCGATGATAGACATCGAGACGACGGGAGGACTCTCTACGGAGGCGTTCTGCGACTCGCTGTTCAAGTTTCTTGCCATGGTGGAGGAGACCTTCAGGCAAAAGCCGCTGCTCTACACCGGCACCAACTTCTACAACCGGCACCTCGCGGGGAAGCTTGGTGACTATAAACTCATGATTGCGCAATACACCGCCCAGGAGCCTGTCCTCAACGACGGCAAGGACTACATCCTCTGGCAATACACGGGCAAAGGCCACATCAACGGCGTGAACGGATATGTGGACAAGAGCCGATTCATGGGCAGGCACAGCATGAGGGAAATAAGATACAGACGACGATAGGGAAGAGTAAAGCCTCTCCCGACCTCCCCTGTAGGGGAGGAGAAAGGGGAGGAGAAAGGAGGGAGGAGAAAGGAGAAAAGCATCTAAAGCCTACTACAATTACCCTCGCAAAACAGTAAAATAAAGTAAAATAAAGTAAAAACAACAAAAACAATAAAAACATTAAACCTATGGCAATAATCAAATGTCCGGAGTGCGGCCACGACATCAGTGACAAGGCTCCATACTGTCCTTCGTGTGGCGCGCCTGTCGCCGTGCCTAACACCGCGCCCGAGAACCCTAGCGAAAACCCCAACGAGAACAAGGCGCACTCGAAGCGCAACAACAAGAGGATTCTCATCATCAGCGTCGCTGTGGTAGCCCTCATAGGCGTGTTGTGCCTGTGGATGATGAACGGCGCGGCAAGCGACAAGGAAAAGGCTGCCTACGAATATGCCATGGCAAGCAGCGACACGCAGGTGCTGCAGGACTACCTCGCCTCCTATGCCGATGCCCCGGAGGAGCACCGCGACTCCATCATGGCGCACCTGACTCTGCTGCAGCGTGACAACCAGGAATGGACGAACGCCTTGGCAAGCGGGTCAAGGTCGGCTTTGCAGCAATATCTTGACGACCACCCCGACTCGCCCTTCAAGGCCATCGCCCTGCACAGGATTGACTCCATAGACTGGAGCGCGGCGAGCGAGGCAAACACCGTGGAGGCAATGGAGAAATATCTCAACCTGCATCAGGACGGCGACTATGTGGAGCAGGCGAGCGACAGACTCAAGGTGCTCAACGCCATGACCGTGCAACCCGAGGAGAAGACCCTGCTGGGGAGCGTGTTCTCCAACTTTTTCCGTGGCATAAACACGCAGGATGAAGACTTGCTGAAAAGCACCGTCAACCCCCTGCTGACATCGTTCCTGGGCAAGCGTGACGCCACACGCAGCGACGTGATCACGTTCATGCACAAACTCTACAAGCCGGGAGTGACAGCGATGAATTGGCAGTCGGCTAACAACTACTCCATAGAGAAGAAGGAGATAGGCGACGGGCAGTATGAATATTCCGTGACGTTCGCTGCCACGCAGAGTGTGGAGACGGAGGGCAACACGATGACATCGAAGTATCGCATCACCGCCAAGGTGAACCCCGAGGGGCTGATTACGGAGATGAATATGGTAAAGGTGGCAGAATAAAAGTATGATAGGCAAGGTTTTAAGGTGGAAGAGCGTTGCGGCGATGCTCCTTTTCGTGCCGCTGGCAGCCGTGGCACAGATGAAATGGAACACGGCTTACCAGCAGTATATCGACCAATATAAAGACCTTGCCGTGGAACAGATGCTGCGCTACAACATCCCTGCCAGCATCACCCTCGCACAGGGCTTGCTGGAGAGTGGGGCAGGGCGCAGCGAACTCACCCGCCACGGCAACAACCACTTCGGGATAAAGTGCCACGGGTGGACAGGGAGAAAGGTGTATCACGACGATGACGAAAACAACGAGTGTTTCCGCGCCTACAACAACGCCAAGGAGAGTTATGAGGACCACAGCCGCTTCCTCGCCAAACAGTCGCGCTACGCCCGACTGTTCTCCTTGCAGCGCACCGACTACAAGGGTTGGGCGCGGGGACTGAAAGCCTGCGGTTATGCCACCAATCCCCAATACGCCAACACGCTCATCCAGATTATAGAACTCTACGGTCTGCACAAGTTTGACTCGGCAACGAGTTACGACAGGCGAATGGCCGACCGCTTCTCCACCGACAAGCCCGCTGCCGACGGCAGCCTGCATGTGATAAAGGCCTACAACAAGAACTATTACCTCATAGCAAAGGCGGGCGACACGTTCAAGAGTCTGAGCAAGGAGGTGGGAATATCGCGAAGGAAACTCGCGAAATACAACGAGCGCGACAAGAACGACGTGCTGTCGCAGGGCGACATCGTCTATCTGAAGAAGAAACGCACGAAGGCAGAGAAGAAATTCAAGAACAAGCCCCACACGGTAAGGAGCGGCGAAAGCATGTACTCCATAGCGCAGATGTACGGAGTGCGCCTCAAGAGCCTGTACGACAAGAACGGCCTGACTCCCGACTACGATATAAAGGTGGGCGACAGGATTAGGGTGTATTGACGCTTCTCCACTTTTTTACGATGAAACAATAATCCTATGCAATACAAACAAAGACAAAATAACGCGCCGCACGACGATTACGCCCACTACACCTACGAGGGCAAGGAAGAAAAGCCTCTTCTGGAATATCTCTTCGAGACAGTGAAAGGGAGCCGCTCAAAGATAAAGGCGACTCTGCAAGGGCACGGCATAAAGGTGAACGGGAAGGTGGTGACACAATATAACTTTCCCCTTACTCCCGGTGCCAAGATTGCAGTCAGCCTGCACAAGGAGAACAACACCTTCAAGAGCCGCTACGTAAGCATCGTCTACGAAGACCGTTGGCTGATAGTGGTGGAGAAGAAGATAGGCATCCTGTCGATGGCGGCAGGCCATTCCACGCTGAATGTCAAGTCGGTGCTCGACGACTACTTCCGCAAGACGCGGCAGCACTGCACTGCCCATGTGGTTCACCGACTCGACAGAGACACAAGCGGACTGATGGTCTACGCCAAAGACATGGAGACGGAGCAGATACTGGAGCGCAACTGGCACGACATTGTCTACGACCGCCGTTATGTCGCCGTGGTAAGCGGGGAGATGGAGGACGACGAGGGAACTATTAGCAACTGGTTGAAGGACAACAAGGCTTACATCACCTATTCATCGCCCGTGGACAATGGAGGGAAGTTTGCCGTGACCCACTTCCACGTGCTCGACAGGACGACAGAACACTCGCTCGTGGAGTATAAGCTCGAGACGGGAAGGAAGAACCAGATTCGCGTACATTCCGCCGATATGGGGCATCCTGTCTGCGGCGACGTTAAGTACGGCAACGGCGACGACCCCGTCCACCGCCTTTGCCTCCACGCCTACCTCTTGTGCTTCACCCATCCCCAGACAGGTGAGCGCATGGAGTTTGAGACAAATATCCCCAGCGAGTTCAAAAGGCTCTTCAAGTAATATAGTAGGTGCGGATCGCCTACTATTTACTCCGGCAGCCGATACCAATCGCCGGTTTCCTTGATGAGTTTCTTGGCAAAGGAGGCGGGATAACTCGGGCGTGCCACCCTTTCGCCGTTACCTGTGGCAGTGCGCTTGAACACTCCGTTGGCTTCAGGCTTCACTGCCATATCGTTGTATTTCACTATCAGTCGCTGCGCCAATGCTTTCCAGTTGTCAAGCATTGACTGCGCTGTCGCGTTGCTGTATTCTGTGAGCAACTTCACCGCTGCCTGCTTGTCGGTGGAATATAACGCCGCTGCCTGCTGCTCAATGCTCTGCTGCCGCGCGAAATAAGTGGAGTCAAGGCTGTCTCTCAGTTTCCTTACTTCGGGGAAAAGCATGCTGTAACGGGGGTAGACCATGTTGCTAACCCAGTTGCAGACCCAGAAGGCATTCTTGTCGGAGAAGGTGACGGCGTCGGCTTCCTTTGTGTTGTAACAGTCGGGCTGCACCGTGTTGCCGCAATAGACAGGAGTGTAAGCCACCATGTTGGCATCGTCATTGCCGAACCAGATGATGCCGCCAATCTCTCGCGGCAGCCAGGAACGCAACTGGGAGACAAAGGTGAACGCCGTCTGCTGTGTGGACACAGGACGCTCATTGAAGTATTTCTTCCCCTCGACAGTGAAAGTGAGTGGGGTAGGACGGTAGGGCATCTCGTAGATGCCGCCGCCGATGTTTGTTGTGTCCAACGCCAAGGGCGTGCCCTCATAATGGTCGCGCATGCATGTCTCCACATCGTGCACGGAGAGTTTGCGGTTGGGAACAATCCACAACGGCATGTCCTCCGCGTCCTTGTCCCTGCCTAAAGCCCAGGGGAGATAGCGGTCGAAGTCATCATTGAAATGGCGGAAGAAGCCCCAAACACGCGCATCGCAGAAGCGGCGCCCTGAGAAATCGGGAGCGGCGTAGGCGTCCTTCCAGGAGAAACCGGCATCCTTACCCTTATACCAACCCATCTTGCGGGCGTAGGAAACAACGTTCTTGGAGAAGAGCACATTCTTCTTGTCCTTCATGTTGAACTTCCCTATGCGACTCTGGTTGGCGTGAGCGCAGATGGCGTCGTCGGGGATGCGCACGGCAACCCACACCACCGACTTGGAGCCGGGACCTGTGCCCATCATCTCCATTATCCAAGCCTCATTGGGGTCGCAAATGGAGAAGGTCTCTCCCTCGGAGCAATAGCCGTAAGTCTCTGCCAATGTGGTCATCACGGAGATGGCTTCGCGCGCTGTCCTGCTGCGTTGCAGGGCTATGTAAATCAGCGAACCGTAATCGAGGATGCCTGTCGTGTCGACCATCTCCTCGCGACCTCCGTAGGTGGTCTCGGCGATGGAGACCTGATACTCGTTGATGTTGCCGATGACATTGTAGGTAACCGCCGCTTCGGGTATCTCGCCATGGTAGACGCCACTGTCCCAGTCGAAGACTTTTCTCATCTCGCCGGACTTGTGGGTGGCGGCAGGATAATGGCAGAGACGGCCGAACATGCCGTAGTCGTCGGCACTGTAAGAGACGAACACCGAGCCGTCAACACTTGCCTTCTTGCCCACAATGAAATTGGTGCAGGCGAAAGCGTTGGCGTAACAGCACAGGGAAAAAAGAATTGTTATAAGGGTTTTCATCATTTTGTTGCTTGTTTTAGCACGCCTTGAACGACATGTCGAGTCCTTTAACAGAGTGGGTCAAAGCACCTACGGAGACGAAATCAACTCCACATTCCGCATAGTCGCGGATAGTGTCGAAGGTGATGCCGCCGCTCGACTCCGTCTCATACTTGCCCGCAATCATCGCTACAGCCTTCTTCGTGTCGGCAACGGAGAAGTTGTCGAGCATAATCCGGTTGATGCCGCCGCAGTCCATTGCCTGCTGCAACTCGTCGAAATTGCGCACCTCTATCTCTATCTTAAGGTTGAGACCTTTCTCCTTGAGATATTCGTGGCAGCGGTTGATGGCATTGGCAATGCCCCCTGCAAAGTCGACATGGTTGTCCTTAAGGAGAATCATGTCGAAAAGACCGATGCGGTGGTTCATTCCTCCGCCTATCTTCACGGCTTGTTTCTCGAGCATCCGCATTCCGGGAGTGGTCTTTCGCGTGTCGAGGACATGGGTGTGAGTGCCTTTCAGCCGCTCCACATACTTGTTTGTCATCGTGGCTATACCACTCATCCTCTGCATGATGTTGAGCATCAGACGCTCTGTCTGCAACAGCGAGCGCACCTTGCCTGTGACAATCATGGCGATGTCGCCAACCTTCACTTTGGCACCGTCGTTCATCAATACCTCGACTTGCATTGTCGGGTCGAAACGGGCAAAGACTTTCTTTGCCACTTCCACTCCTGCCAGGATGCCTTCCTCCTTGATGAGAAGGTGCGACTTGCCCATGGCATCATCAGGGATACAACACAACGTGGTATGGTCGCCGTCACCGATATCCTCAGCAAAAGCAAGGTCAATGAGCCGGTCTTCCAATTCGTTCACACTTAACATGGTTACTTGTATTTATGGTTCTTGTTTATGGTTCTTCAATCTTTTCTCCGTCCTTATAGGCCGTCAGTCTGCCGTCAGAATCTTCCTGAAGCGTCACTGTGCCTCCCAGCCATTCCGTAAAAGGGAGTTCCCTTTCAAGGGGATAGACCTTTGCCCCCACGCCTTCCTCAAACTCAATCACTGCGGGACTCAACACCGTGCCTTCGGGCGTGACGACACTATTTACTGCGATGCGCTTCGAGGGTGTCATTGTCGTCTTTGGGTTTTGTCGCTATTACAGTGTCTTTGGGTAGTGGGGCAGGCTCTGAGGCCTTGTGCATCTTTATCAACTTGATGTTGGATGCTATCATTATCTTCAATGTCGTCCTCGAGCCAATGGCTTTCTCTTCGTTCAACAGCCAGAAACCTTTTATGCCTCTTATCTTCAGGTGTTCTTCATTGTTTATCTGAAGATGATAATGCGAGGAGGTGGTCATCTGGGAAGTGGCTACAGCCACACTGTCGTTGTCGAAATAGACAGCCATCACAGCGACACCGCTGCGCACACCGTCCTGATAAAGGAATTGCGCATCGAAGTCAAGGGCGAGCACATCGCCAGCGTGATAAGAGGTGTCGGCCTTTATCTCATAGACAAACGAACTTGTCGCTGCGTGGGGCGAGAGGACAAGGGTTCTGTCGTATTTCCACACGTTCGCCGTATCGCCGCCCAAAGCGAGTTGCCCGTAATCGCCGCCATTGATTCCCAATGCCATCGACTCCTTCTCTATTCTTGAAGCCACTTGCTTGTAGACATCTTCAAGTTGATTGGTGTGCCGGGTGTAAAAGACCATGGAGGAGTCGAAATCGGCTTGCGTCACTTCGTACTTGTCAAGGATGTTGGTCTTGAAGGCGCGCAGGGCAATGCTATCCGTGCCTTGGGAGTTGTTTGCCACGGCTTCGGCAAGATGATATTCATAGAGGATGTCCACCATCCTGGAGGGTTGGATGTATTTGTCGGGGACGTCGTTCTTACAACTCCCCAATAACACTGCCAACCCCAAAAGGAGCATCACATAACGAATCTTTCCCATAGCAATTTCTGTTTGCCGGACTATTCCTCTTTGCCCTTTTCGCAGGCAATGCCTTTCCACACCTTCCCTATGTTCTCGAGTTCTCCCCTGTAGAACAGAAGCAGAACGATGACTCCCACGCTGATGCACGAATCGGCGAAATTGAACACCGGTGAGAAGAACACAAACTCATCGCCTCCCCAGAACGGAACCCAGTCGGGCCAGTGGGTCTGGATGATGGGGAAATAGAACATGTCCACCACCTTGCCATAGAGGAAGGAGGAGTAGCCGTCGCCGAAAGGCACGAAGCCGGCAACGTAGGAAGGCGTTGAAGCGTCGAAAATCAAGCCATAGAACATGCAGTCTATCAGATTGCCGGCAGCCCCTGCCAACACCATGGAAAGACACACGAGATAGCCTTTCGAATGTTCTTGCCTGACCAGACGGTAGATGAAACAGCCGAGGACAGTGATGGCAAAGATACGGAAGACACTCAGCACAAGTTTGTTGAAGAATGTCATCCCGTACGCCATCCCATTGTTCTCCACGAATTCTATATAGAACCAGTCGGTCACCCTGACAGCACCGCCAAGGGGCAGACTCGTCTTTACCTCGACTTTTATTATCTGGTCGATGACAAGAATCAATGCGATGATAACAATAGACAGCCAACCGTTGCTCAGGCTCCTGTTGTCACCTCTCATTTCTTGCGGGCGTTCTTTGAGGCAACACTAAGCGTGGCGTGCGGCACGGCACGAAGACGCTCCTTCGGAATCAACTCTCCTGTTATTCTGTCCACGCCGTAGGTCTTGTTTTCTATTCTGATAAGAGCGGCCTCAAGTCCTTGGATGAACTTCTGCTGCCGGTGAGCCATCTGTGCGAGGTCGTCCTTGGTCTGTGCGGAACTTCCCTCTTCCAGAGCCTTATATGTCGGTGACGTGTCGTCCACATCATTGCCATCAGCATTCATCAACTGCTTCATCATAACATCGAAATCGCGACGGGCCAAACGCAACTTGGCATTGATAATCTCCTTGAACTCTTCGAGTTCTTCGTCGCTGTAGCGTTTCTTTTCAGCCATAATGTTTGTTTATCAGTAAGTTATGTTGTTTTTATAAAATCTTTTGTAGAACAATTTTTTGTTTCTCTTCTTCAAGAGCGCAAGGCTTCACTTTGATGCTTTCTCTATCTTGATGTTGAGTTTGAAATCATCGAAGTCCACCTCTGCTCCGTCGTTGGCTTCCACTGTAATTGCGTCAGCCAGAACTTGCGTCTTTATGTACTCGTCGAACGCTTCTACGGCGGCATCCGAAAGTTCATAAGGAGAGAGTGTCACTCTGATGCGGTCGGTAATCTCGAGTCCTGCCTCCTTACGCATATTCTGAATGCGGTTGATGAGCTCGCGCGCCATTCCCTCCTTGCGGAGCTCGTCGTTGAGTTCCACTTCGAGAGCCACGGTGAGGTTGCCCTCGTTGCTTACGAGCCATCCCGGAATGTCTTCGGAGATAATCTCCACATCGGCAGCCTCCACTGTGATGCTCTGTCCTTCGACAGTTCCTTCTATCTGTCCGCTCTTTTCGAGTTCGGCAATCTGCTCCTGCGAAAGACCGTCCATAAAGGCAGCCACGCCCTTCATGAGTTTACCGAACTTCTTGCCCATTGTTCTGAAGTTGCACTTCACCTTCTTCACGAGTACGCCGGAGCCTTCCACAAAGCGGAGTTCCTTGACGTTCACCTCGTTCATTACGAGCTGCTTCACTGCTTCTATGTGAGCCTTCTGCGTGTCGTCCACGGCAGGAATCATTATTGTCTGCAGGGGTTGGCGCACCTTGATGTTCACCTTTCTGCGCAGGGCGAGCACCATTGAGGTTATCTTCTGTGCCAATCCCATGCGTGTCTCAAGGTCGCTGTCCACGAGCGTCTCGTCAGCCTTGGGGAAAGCCACAAGGTGTACCGACAATGCTGTGTCCTTCCTTGTAGCGTTGTTCAAGTCGAGATAGAGTTGGTCGGCATAGAAAGGAGCAAACGGTGCAAGGAGTTTTGCCACTGTCTCGAGACAGGTGTAGAGAGTCTGGTAAGCCGAGAGTTTGTCCTTCGACATCTCTTTACCCCAGAAACGTTTGCGGTTCAGACGCACATACCAGTTGGAAAGGTCGTCATTGACGAAAGCGTCAAGGAGTCGTCCTGCGCGCGTCGGGTCGAAGTTGTCCATCTCCCGTGTCACTCCCTTGATGAGGGTGTTGAGCACAGAGAGAATCCATCGGTCTATCTCCTGCCGCTCTGCCACCGGCACCTCAGCCTCGGCAAAGTCGAAGCCGTCGACATTGGCGTAGAGGCTGAAGAAAGAATAAGTGTTGTATAATGTGCCGAAGAACTTGCGGCGCACCTCGTCCACGCCGTTGGGGTCGAACTTAAGGTTGTCCCAAGGCTCGGAGTTGGTCATCATGTAGAAGCGCACTGCATCGGCACCATATTTGTCAATCATCTCAAAGGGGTTTACGGCATTGCCGAGGTGCTTCGACATCTTGTTGCCTTTGGCATCGAGCACAAGACCCGAGGAGATGACATTCTTGAAAGCCACGCTGTCGAACACCATCGTTGCGATGGCATGGAGGGTGAAGAACCAACCGCGGGTCTGGTCCACGCCTTCATTGATGAAGTCGGCGGGATAGAACTTCGGTGGGATGGCGTAGCCTTCGTAGGTGCTGTGGATGAGTGCTTCGCGGTCGCTCTCGTCGCCGCGCGCCATCTCTCCCTCAAAGGGATAGTGGAGTTGCGCGTAGGGCATGGAGCCGGAGTCAAACCACACGTCAATCAAGTCGCTCTCGCGATACATGGGCTTGCCCTCGTCGTTCACGAGGACTATGTTGTCGACATAAGGACGGTGCAGGTCTATCCTGTCGTAGTTCTCCTGCGAGTAGTCGCCCACTACGAAGCCTTTCTCCTTCAAGGGGTTGGTTGCCATTATGCCGGCAGCCACCGATTTCTCTATCTCTGCGTAGAGTTCCTCAAGACTTCCTATGCACTTCTCGCCACGGTTCTCGTCGCGCCAGATAGGCAGCGGCGTTCCCCAGAAGCGCGAGCGTGAGAGGTTCCAGTCGTTGAGGTTCTCGAGCCAGTTGCCGAAGCGTCCTGTTCCCGTTGACTCGGGTTGCCAGTTGATGGTCTTGTTGAGTTCCACCATGCGCTCTTTGCGCGCGGTGTCCTTGATGAACCAGCTGTCGAGGGGGTAATAAAGGATTGGCTTGTCGGTGCGCCAGCAATGCGGATAGTTGTGCACATGGCGCTCATTGCGGAAAGCCTTGCCCTCCTGTTTCAGTTCGTAGCAAAGCACAATGTTGAGGTCTTCTGCCTTGTCGGAAGCCTCCTTGTCCCACACCCCGTCGACATTGAATCGCGGGTCGTAGGCGTTCTTCACATAGTCGCCGGCATGACGGCTGTAAGCCTCCCTGTCGACACAGGCATTGACGAAGTTGGCGTCGAGGTCGTCCATGACATAGAACTTGCCTTGAAGGTCGACCATCGGGCGCGTCTCGCCTTTCTTGTTTATAAGGTAGAGGGCAGGCACATTGGCATCCTTTGCCACCTTGGCATCGTCAGCACCGAAGGTAGGAGCGATGTGCACTATTCCGGTACCGTCGTCGGTTGTCACATAGTCGCCGAGGATAACGCGGAACGCCTCTGCCTCCATCTCTACGAACTTGTCGTGACCGTCCTCCGAAGAAAAGACCTTCTCGGGGTGTGCTGCTGCGTAAGTCTTCACAAAGTCGGGAGCCAGGTCGCTGACCTTTTCGCAAGGCTTCACCCACGGCATGAGTTGTTCGTAGTGCAGCCCTTCGAGTTCTGTGCCCTTCATACGGTCGATGATGCGCCACGGACACACCTTCTTCTCTTTGTCGAAAGCGGCGAGGTCGCCGTCCTTGCACTCCTGCTCCGGCTTGAGATACGATGTGACGAGGTTCTCAGCCATCACGAGTGTCATCGGTTCGCCGTTATAGAGGTTGTAAGTCTCCACGGCTACATAGTCAATCTTTGGTCCTACGCAGAGAGCCACGTTTGAAGGCAGTGTCCACGGCGTTGTCGTCCACGCGAGGAAGTAGGGCTTTCCCCATTTCTGCCATTCTGCTTTCGCGTCCTTTATTAGGAACTGCACCGTGGTGGTGAGGTCCTTCACATCGCGGTAGCATCCGGGCTGGTTCAACTCGTGCGAACTCAAGCCTGTGCCGGCACCGGGGGAGTAGGGCTGGATGGTGTAGCCTTTATATAGCAGCCCTTTGTTGTAGAGTTGCTTGAGAAGCCACCAAAGCGTCTCTATGTATTTGTTGTCGTAGGTGATGTAAGGATGGTCGAGGTCTACGAAATAACCCATCTCCTCGGTGAGCTTGCGCCATTCTGCCGTGAACATCATCACGTTCTCGCGGCACTTGTGGTTGTAGTCCTCGGTAGAGATGTATTTCTCGGAGTTCTTGTTGTCGATATCCTTCTTCGTTATGCCAAGTTCTTTCTCCACACCGAGTTCCACAGGCAGTCCGTGGGTGTCCCATCCTGCCTTGCGGTGTACCTGAAATCCCTGCATTGTCTTGTAGCGGTTGAAAGTGTCCTTGATGGCTCTCGCCAGCACATGGTGTATGCCGGGGTGACCGTTTGCCGAGGGAGGACCCTCGAAGAATACGAACTGGGGGCAACCCTCACGCTCATCCACCGACTTATGGAACACGTCGTCGTGCATCCATTTGTCCAAGACTTCTCTGTTTGTCTCTACCAAATTGAGACCTTTATGCTCAACAAACTTATTTGACATTATTATATATATGTTTTTGATTTCAAAATATGCCGGCGGCATATATTCTGCAAAGTTACGACAAAAAAACGAGAATAGTACATTTTCACCTCAAAATGATAGCAAGCAGTGCTCCTCGGTGATTTTGCCAAGCCTTTCTGTGGCCTCTGTGCTATCTGTGGGAGAATTTTCGTCACCTCATCCTTCTATGCCAAAATGTTAAAACTGCGCTTTTCGCGTTATTTTGATACTTGAGCATTTGGTAGTGTCATTATAACGTTATATCTTTGTGCCAAGAATAAGACAAAAAACGAACAAAACTAAAATAAACAACATGAAGAAGATTTTATCAACGTTACTATTTTTCTTGTCAATAAATGTATATGCTCAGGATGAAATTCAACCAGTTGCCACATATGATGGTGGTGATTTGTATTTCATTCCTGCAAAATTAACCTCACAATGCATATCCTATTTGTACAGTTATAAACAGAACTATGATACTGGCAAGACATGGTTTACGATCTTCGATGACCAACTTAATATCATAAAGCAGTCGGAGATAGAGTCCCCAATTATAACCTACACTACACGAACAGTTACCTATCAAAGAAAATACGTTTCAAATGAAAGCGTTACCCGTTCAACATCATCAGATAATGGATACTTTCTGGATGATTGGACGGTAGTAAGTGATGTTACGGAGGAAAAACAGACAAATAACAGTACTATTATAAGCCCTGAGGTTTATGAGGATAACAATAATTATCACTCACGTTTCATGTACCTCTCTCAGACACTTTTTGATAAAGACGAAGATTTTGAGTTTCTTCGCTACCATTATGAAGTTATGCCCTTAACATATTGTGCGGCAGAAGATAAAACGATAAGCGATTTCAGTATT
>CAYXGN010000046.1:0-13107 GCA_964464505.1 uncultured Prevotella sp. | reverse complement strand
CCGAAAGTGGATGTCTCGGAGAAGTTAAGCTTGCAGCCAAGAGTGTAATATGCAGCCTTCTTATTTTGAAAAACGGATGAATCTATCATTTCGTTACGTTGTGAAAACACGCACAAAGTTAGCAAAAAGAAAGCGATTTCCATCCATTACGCCGCTCTTTTCTCCTCCGAGTGGAGACAGACGGTATCGAAAGCACCATTTTAGGGCAGAAAAGCACCGCTGTGCTGGCACACAGTAAGGGCATTTTTAAGGCTCTCTTCAGGCGTTTTTCGGCAAATGCAAATATTTAACCTTTATTAGCAGTTTGTATTTATTTGATTATCAATACATTGAGAATGGGTTACAAAAAAGACTCAAAAAAAACTCAAAAAAGATGATTGCGTATTGAAAAAATACTTACCTTTGCAAAGTTTTAATAAACAACTGATTGTTTTACAGATTTAAAAAGCAAAGAAAATGAAGAAATTAGTTTTGATGTTCGTAGCTATCGCAGCTATCTCTTTCGCATCTTGTGGTAACAAAACAGCTGCTCCTGAGGCTAATCAGGACACTGTAGACACAGCTGCTGTTGACACAACTGTTGCTGACACTGCTGCTGTTGACACTGCTGCTCAGGCTCAGTAATTAGCTCATTCGAACTAAAAAGGAATTGCCATCAGACTCTCAGAGTCTGGTGGCATTTTTGTATTATTATCCCGCTATGCTTCAACACCACTCCCTACCCCACTTTCTTGCGCTCCTCGCCGCAGTCCTTTGCATCGCCACTACGCCCTTGCCGCTTAGTGCACAAGCGCAGACTGCCGTCGCAGACAAGCAACAGGAGACGCTGAAACGATGGGAAGCAGGACAGAAAGTGACGGAAGAGAGCGTCGGGAAGTGTGGCATCGACCGCTGCTTCACAGCCGAACCCATCAGCGATGCGGTGTTCCAGCGCATCTACGGATGCTCGTTCAAGAAGGGTTGCACGGTGGCTCGCACGCAACTGCGCTACCTAAAAGTGTTGCACTACAACCTCAACGGCGAGATACTTTTGGGCGAGATGGTGTGCCACAAAGACATCAGTGCCGACCTCATCGACATCTTCCGCCGCCTTTTCAATGCCCGTTACCCCATCGAGCGCATGGTACTCATCGATGAATACAACGCCGATGACGAGGCATCAATGCGCGCCAACAACACGTCGTGCTTTAACTTCCGCACCGTGGCAGGGTCGAAACGACTCTCCAAACACAGTATGGGAAAGGCGGTGGACATCAACCCTTTCTATAACCCCTACGTGAAAACGCGCTCCAACGGCACCACCAGCGTGCGCCCAAAGGGTGCAGAACGCTACGCCAACAGAAGAAAAGACTTCGACTATAAGATTACCCCCAACGACCTATGCTATAAGGAGTTCATCCGCCACGGTTTCGCCTGGGGCGGCAACTGGAGGACGATGAAGGACTACCAACACTTTGAGAAGAAATAGTTTGAGGATAGAGAAAGCCCCACCCAACCCTCCCCGCCGGGGAGGGCTTTGTTTTTTAGCAAAGTAATCGTAGTAGGCGCGCATCTCCGAGGCGCGCCCCTCAGTGTTGTCGAGCGGGGACGCTCTACCTCCTAAAGCCCCTCCCCACCTCCCCATCGGGGAGGAGAAACCACTTGCGAGGGTGCGCCTCGGAGATGCGCACCTACTATGGTTACCCTCCCAAACAGCGGTTGTGGAAAACGAAAAGCGGTGCATGAACATCCACTTGGGATGGTTCATGCACCGCTGATTTATGCAAATTATGCTAAAAGAATTATCTTCTGCGAGTGTCGACAACGCAGCGGATGGAGTGTGCGAAGGCGCTGTTGCCGAGCGATTTGGTAAAGATGTTGCCGTTGTTGCTTACGAGACGGTAGGGCGAGGGAAGGTTGTCCATACCGAGATAGAAGTCGTTGACATACAAAGCAGTGGCTGTCCACATGTAAACGCCCATTGTTCCGATGATGTTGCAACCAGTGTCATACTCGCGGCCGCTGCCTGATGACGGCCACCAAGCAGTGTTGCCGTTATACGAGTAGGTGTAGCCTTGGTTCTTGGCAGACACTGACATACGGCTGAGGACGAAGATTTCCTCGAGCGAAGGGAGTCGGTAGCCGGCGGGACACGGGTCGTAGTTGGTCTTGCTTGTGGTCCAACGGGAAAGGTCAATGGTGCTCGCCCATTCGCAAGGAGAGTCGGGAGCCTTGAGGAAAGTCATCGGAGCGGCGATGGCTTGTTCCATTGTCATGCGCTCATTCTTTACTTCCCACGCGAAATCGTAGTTGCTGTTGACCACTGTCCAGGTCTTTGCTTCTTTCATGGCATCGGCTTCTGCCCATTCGTTCTCCTCATATCCGGCGAAGAAAGGAGTGGGACGTCCCCACTGCCAAACCAATCCCCAGGTGGCAGTTCCGTCATCCGGGTTGGCACTTGTGGCTCCGATAAAACGGTCCATGAACTTCACGCCGTTCTCATATTCCATCACTTCGGGTTGTTCTGTGCACCAAAGGAGCCATGTCCACATCACTTCCTCGTTCTCGTCGAAGGCTGCTATGACCACAGAACCTTTCTTTCCTGTTGCGGAGAAGGAAATTCTGCCGGTCTCGGCATCGAGGGCAAGGTCGGAAACGAGGTTCTGGCCGTTGCCAAGTCCTGCCTTTGTGCTCCATATCCAGTCCACCTTCGAGATGCCGGTGATGCGACCTCCGTCCACGTGCATAGGCATAAAGCTGTACTTTCCCTTTGCAGGCACGATGTAAGTGTTGGCTCCTTCGCCGAGGTCGGTGACACTTCCGTCACCCGTAGAGAGCTCGGCGGTGGCGTAGCCAACCACTTCTCCATTGTCGGTGTAACCCTGTACGCCCACGAGATACTTAGCATTGGCTTCGAAGCGTGAGAAAGTCCATTGGTAAGAGTTGGTGTTTATGCGCTGCTGACTGTGGCATTTGATATACTCTGAGATGTCGGTCACGGTGCCGTTGTCGGGAATCAGTGCCACATCGCCATATTTGCAACCGTCGGGAAGCGTTGCCATTCCGAGGGCTTTTGTTATTTTCTCCGAGCCTTCCGACGCGATAACGGCAGCCGTTACTGAAACGCTTACTTCGCCGCTGAATTCACTTTTCTTGAAAGTGAGGCTGTCCACGTTGCCTATAACATAGGTCTTTGTGGAACCATCCTTCTGGTGAACGACCATCCGGTCGACTGTCTCTGACTCCTGTGCTCCTGCTGTCATGGCAGCGAGGAACATCGTTAAGGTGAGTAACAATTTGTTCATAATGAGTGGGTTTTATTAAATTAAAAATTTTATTCTTGTGTGACTGTAAGTAAAGTCGTGTAGCACAGCGACATAAAGCGAGTTCCACTTCACGCCACAAATTTATATATTATTTTTCATTCTGCAAAGCCTTGTGCACCAATAAATCGCAAAAAGGGGTTCATTCTTTCACTTTTCGAGCCATTTCCTTCACTTTCTGCATATATTCTTCCACCTCAAACGCCCCTTTGTCAGGGTAAACATCCAGTCCGCGGAACATCCCATTGCCCCGGAAAGCAGCCACCACAGTCTGTGCATCTCTCACCCTGCACTGCACGAGGAAAGGCACATTGCCCACACGAGCGGCAGCGGCGAGAACCTTGTCAGCCCAAGAACGGGAGCGGAAGGCGGCATTGTTGAAG
The DNA here is from genome assembly GCA_964464505.1 of uncultured Prevotella sp. Taxonomy (GTDB): domain Bacteria; phylum Bacteroidota; class Bacteroidia; order Bacteroidales; family Bacteroidaceae; genus Prevotella. The sequence goes on along the minus strand of CAYXGN010000046.1, from coordinate 9,422 downwards.
CGGAATATAAAAAGGTTGGCAACAGAGTCATAGGCTTTGCAGAGTGCAAAGTCAGCTGGGGAGGAAACCGCAATGGTCTTGATGATGTCGAGGCGAGGGCGGATGTCTGGCACAATGGTGCTCAAGAGGTTGCGAAGCAACACGGCTCCGCAGTCCGAATCAATCTGGATGGCATCGAGACAATAGTTGTAGACGGCAGTGACGATGAGTTGCGCGCCCTCGTCAGAGAACATTCCGACGAGCGAAGTAGCACTTTCTTCGCCTTCGGAAGAGAGCGAGGAATAGTCGGCATCAGCCTCATCGGGCAGTATACCGGCATCGCGATGAAGCATGGACATGCGGTGGGGCTTGCCCTTTGCAAACTGCAAGCCCACGGAGTCTGCACCCATTTGCGCCGCGCGCGAGATGTCGCCGACTTGGCACAGACCGTTCACCTTAATCTTTAATTGTTCCATCTGTTGTGTGCAAATATAGCAATAAAGATTTTTACAGCATAATTTTTGAGCGGGAAATGTAATAAAACGCACCTTGGTTCGTTCTTAATAATAGAACATAAAACCCATTATAATAGAACATAAAACCCATTGCCAATGAAACATTTTACTCAAGAAGAAATGAAACCATCGGAACTCACACTTAGCATCATACGGCAAATAGCCCACACCTACCGTGTGATTAAGGAGACGGGACAGCCCAATGCACTTTGCCTTAACTGACATTCGGGCGACTAACAACAAACAAAAGAAGCAGAAATGAAAACGATTATTGCTCCATCACTTTTGTCTGCCGACTTCCTCGACCTAAGAAAGGAAGTGGAAATGATAAACGAAAGCGAAGCCGACTGGCTTCATATCGATGTCATGGACGGCGTGTTCGTGCCGAATATCTCGTTTGGTTTCCCCGTCATGAACGCCGTAAAGAAAGTTTGCCGCAAGCCGATGGATGTGCATCTGATGATTGTGCGCCCAGAGAACTACATACAGCAGGTGGCTGATTCGGGCGCGTTCATGATGAATGTGCATTATGAAGCGTGCACACACTTGCACCGAACGGTGCAGGCAATACACGCTGCGGGAATGAAAGCGGGCGTGACTCTCAACCCGTCAACACCCGTCTGCATGCTCGAGGACATCATCTGCGATGTGGACATGGCGTTGCTGATGAGCGTAAACCCCGGTTTTGGAGGACAAAAGTTTATTGAGAACACCATAAACAAGGTGAAAGCGCTGCGCCAACTCATAGAGCGCAGCGGCAGCAAAGCCCTCATCCAAGTGGACGGAGGAGTGCAGGCCGACACCGCTCCACGCCTTGTGGCAGCCGGAGCCGATGTCCTCGTCAGCGGAAGTTACGTGTTCCGTGCCGCCGACCCCATTGCCACCATCCACGGTTTGAAGCAGTTGGAGCGTTGAAACGCCGCCGTTCAGGCGAGTTGCAAGGTAATACCATTAACCTTGGCCATGCGCCGCAGGTTGAGGATGGCATAACGCATGCGACCCAGGGCGGTGTTGATGCTGACGCTGGTGGTGTCGGCTATCTCCTTGAACGAGAGTTGCTGATAGAACCGCATGAACACCACTTCACGCTGAGAGGGAGGCAGATTGTCGAGCAGCGTGCGCACATCGCGCAGCACCTGAGCGTTGACAAACTGGCTTTCAATGCTTCCCACTACCACCTCGGAGCCGCTGATGTTCGACAAGTCGTTGTCGTTGGGAGCCTCAACGATTCGTTCGGCACGCTGGTCGCGATACCAGTCCATTATCACGTTGTGTGCAATGCGCATTATCCATGCGCTGAACTTGCCGCTGGTGGTGTACTTTCCCTCCTGCAAACGGGTGATAACCTTCACGAATGTCTCTTGAAAGAGATCCTCGGCGACATTGCGGTCGCGCACGACAAAGACTATATAGGAAAAGAGTTTCGACTGGTTGCGCGACAACAACAAATCAAAAGCACGGTTGTTTCCCTCGATATACAACATGGCCAACGCTTCGTCGGTCATATTTTCCAAGTTCTTCATTTCTTTATTTTATAAGTTTATGAAGTAGAATGTATCGATAGGCTTAACCGTTTAATTTGTTGTTTATTAATGATTTAACTGTTACTTGCGAGCAATGGCACCGCCTTCGTAGCCGAGCCACAACCCTTGTCGAAACGGAAGAGATGTTACAACTTCCGGCGGCAAAGTTAAACACTTTTGCCAATATACGCAAGAAAAAGCGCACAAAAAAAGAGGTTGGTGCAGGATGCTACCAACCTCAAGGGCGATTTCGTAAAATACCGAAATCTTAAAAAATGATACGGCAAATGTATTGTTTTATTCCCAATGCCGCAAATGTTTCTTCCAAAAAATGCAATTTTTAACACATTATGGCGTGTTTGCATTCTTTGTTTTTCGTTTTATGACCATATCGACAGCTAAATGGAAGCCCATATATATAATAATGTCAATGGCGACAATGAGCGTGACTGGCACCGACGGATAGAGGGCGAGGTTGATTGCGTCGAAGAAGAGGGCGAAGCAAAGGATTACAACGAGAGCCTTATGCTGCGAAAGTCCGCACCGAAGGAGTTTGTGATGAATGTGCCGCTTGTCGGCTTTGAACAAAGGCTGGCGGTCGCGGAGGCGCGTTATGATGACGCGCACGACATCGAAGCACGGCACAATGAGCAGGGTGTAGGACAGAAGGAGACTGTCGCTGCGGAAAGGCATGATGTGGGTGTTGTTCATTGCGAACTTTACAACCAGGAAACCGAGTACAAAACCGAGTGTGAGACTGCCCGTATCGCCCATGAAAATCTTACGGTTGCGCTCGGGTTTCCCCCATAAATTGAAATAAAGGTAAGCCACAAGCACACCCATAAGTCCCGAAATCAGCACGCAATAACTCCACACTCCCTCGCGGGCGAAGCACACAAGGAAGCCGAAAAGCGACATAAGTGCGAGACCGCCGGCAAGTCCGTCGATGCCGTCAATGAGGTTGATGGCGTTGTCGATGAACACTATCACGAAGACAGTCAAGGGTGCTCCCACCCAGAACGGTATCTCGGTGATGCCGCAAAAACCGTAGAGATTGTTTATGTAAAGACCCGAAAGGGGAAGCATTGTAGCCGCCACTATCTGCACGGCGAACTTTGTCTTGGCTCCCAAACCGACAATATCGTCGACCACCCCCACTGCGTAAATCATGAAAAGGCTAATCATGAACATCAGTGTCCAAAGGTTAAGGGTGAACTGTTCGCGCCCCGTGGCATTGGCAGCGACGAACACTGCGCCGACAAAAGCAAGGAGCATGCTCGGCAAAAAAGCCAATCCTCCCATGCGGGGAATGGCTTGTGTGTGAATCTTTCGGGCTTCAGGAATATCGAAAAGTTTTCGACTGTAGCAGAAGTTGAGTATGCTTGGGATGACAATGAAGCCACAAACCATGCTCAACAGGAATGCGAGTATCGTGAAGAAAAAGTAATATTCCATAGTACAACAAATGCGGTTACACTTTCATAACCGCATTTTTACGTTTTTATTGCCTTTCTGTTTCAGAATTTTAATCTTTCTTTCACATTCCGTACACATCAGAATGTCATTTCGCCGACGCTATCACTTCAAGCATATTTGCCGCCAGACGCTTGCGGTCGAAGTTTTCCGCGAGTCGCCGGCAACCCTCCTTGCACTTGGCATAAGTGTCTGGTTGGAGCAGCGCGGAGAGTTTGTCGCGGAAGTCATCGAAGTTCTCCGGCTCGAAGCAAAGTCCTGCCCCATACTCCATGATGATGTCCTTCGCCTCGCCTTCCACTCCCATGAGGATAGGGATGCCCATTCCTGCGTTCTCGAAAATCTTCGAAGGGATGACGGTTGTGAACAGCGGCGACTTCTTGAGGTTTATCAAGCAGACATCGAGGATGGAGATATATCGCGCCACTTCTTCCTTCATCACCGGGGGAAGCATCGTCACATTGGTGCAGCCGAGGTCGTCCTTGAGTTTCAAAAGGCTCTCCTTCATCGCCCCGCCACCTATCAACAGGAAGTGGAGACGGGTGTCTTCCTCCAGTTGTTTGGCGCAGTGGAGGATGAAATCGAGTTTGTGCGCCATGCCGTGCGTACCGATATAGCCGATGACTGTCTTTCCTTCAAGACCTAACTGGGCTTTGAGTGCTTCGTCCTTTGGGCGCGGCGAGAAGAGGTCGGCATTCACTCCGTTCTTCACTACTTCTATCTTTGCGGGGTCGATGCCTCGCTTTGTGAGTGTGCGCTTGAACGCATCGGTGACCACGACAATCTTCTTTGCCGAGCGGTAGCACCGCCGTTCCTGCCATTCGAAGTAACGGATGAAGACACTGTCCTTCATCGCTCCCACCGTCTTGATGCTTTCCGGCCAGAGGTCGCGCACTTCCATAATCCACGGACGACGCTTCCACCAAGCCAGGGCGCGCCCTGCCAGTGCCGTGAAGAACTGCGGAGAGGTGGCTACAATGATGTCGGTCTTGATGAAAAGTCCTGCCAAAAAGCCTGTCACCGAGAAACTTATGTAGTCCAGCGTGCGCTTGATGAAGCCCTTGTTGGGCACCATATAGGTCCAGACGCGCACCACTTTGATGCCGTCGATGACCTCCTTTTGCCACAGTTTGTTCTTGTATCCGGCATAGACCTTGCCTTGCGGGAAGTTGGGCGCACACGTCACCACGGTGACATCAACGCCTGCTTTCACCCATTCGTGGCAATGGTCGAAGGTGCGCGAAGCCGGCGCGTTGACCTCAGGTGGGAAGTTGTCGGTGAGGAAAAGGACTCTCATTATCGCTTGAAGATGCCGCAAAAGTCGAGTATCACCTTATCGTCGCGCCACTGCAATGACTTGAATGCGGTGTGGGCAGTGAGGAATGCCACGATGTCGGCGTTCTCGTAAGCCTCTTTATAATCGGTGAGTTTGAAGACAGGATGCTCCTTTATGTTGGGTTCCACGATGAGGATGTGAGCGTCGGAACACTCCTGCATGACGCGGGTGGTGATGTATTTCGACGGACTCTCGCGCAAATCGTCGATGTTGGGCTTGAAAGCCAGACCCATCATAGCCACTGTCGGCTTGCGGTTGTTGTCGAGTTCGAAGCGCAGGATGGCGTTCTTCACCTTCTCGGCGCACCAGAATGCCTTGTAGTTGTTCACCTCACGGGCGGAAGAAATCATCTTCGACTCAGCCGGAAATTCCGAAGAGATGAAGTAAGGGTCTACTGCGATGCAGTGGCCTCCCACCCCACATCCGGGCTGAAGGATGTTCACCCGCGGGTGCTTGTTGGCAAGACGGATGAGCTCCCACACGTTGATTCCAGCCTTGTCGCAAATGATTGAGAGTTCGTTGGCAAACGCTATCTGCGAGTCGCGGCTCGAGTTCTCGGTGAGTTTGCATAGCTCGGCAGTCTTGCAGTTGGTGGGATGGAGTTCGCCCTGCACGAAATGCGAATAGAACTGTTGCGCCGCTGCTGTCGAAGCCTCGTCGCGTCCGCCTATGACGCGGTCGTTGTGCACGAGTTCGTAAATCACATTTCCCGGCAGCACACGCTCGGGACAGTAAGCCACATGGATTTTATCCCTCAGTTCGGGACGCTCCTCGAAGATGAGTTTTGCCATCTTGTCGGTGGTGCCTACGGGCGAAGTGGACTCTATGACAAAGAGGTTGCCCGGTTCGAGATAAGGGATTACCGAGCGTGTGGCGGCTTCGACGTAGGATATGTCGGGCTCATGATTGCCGCCACGGAACGGTGTCGGCACCACGATGAAGAAGGCATCGCTCTTCTCCGGCTGCGTGGTGGCGTGGAGTTGTCCTTGTGCCACCACCTCCTTGAGGAGTTCTTCCAGTCCCGGTTCTATGATATGCAGATGCCCTGCATTGGTCTTTTCCACCACATCGGCGTTGATGTCTACTCCCGTAACGGTCACGCCGTGCTTCGCGGCAATGATTGCTGTGGGCAGTCCGATATAGCCAAGACCCATGAAACATGCTTTCATCTTATTTCGATTTTATGCGTTTTATTTTGTTGTTCGTTTCTTTTCAGATTGCATCAACGGCGGATGAAGTCGATGATTCTGCCGCAAGCCTTGCCGTCGCCGTAGGGGTTGGTGGCGTGACTCATTGCCGAGTAGGCGGCACTGTCGTTGAGAAGGAGCGACACATTGTTCACGATGGCATCGTAGTCGGTGCCTACCAGCTTCACCGTTCCGGCTTCAAGAGCCTCGGGGCGTTCTGTGGTGTCGCGCATCACGAGTACCGGTTTGCCCAGACCGGGAGCCTCTTCCTGAATGCCGCCACTGTCTGTGAGGACGATATCCGATTTCTCCATGAGGAAGATAAACATCAGATATTCCAACGGTTCGATGAAGAAGAGGTTGCCAAGCGAGGAGAGGTCCTCGCCGAAAGTTTCGTGAATGGGTCGGCGGACATTGGGGTTGAGGTGCATGGGATAGACGAAGTCGACATCGGGGTGGCGTTGCGAGAGAGTCTTCAGGGCTTGGCAGATGTGCAGGAAACCGTCGCCGAAGTTCTCGCGGCGGTGCCCTGTGATGAGCACGAGGCGACGGTTGCCGTCGAGGCGCGCCACATCGTAGCCGCTCTTCTTCAATGCCTCGGCGAGACTTGCATCAAGACTCGCATCGCTCTTTATCTTTGCCGTCACCCAATGGAGGGCGTCTATGACCGTGTTGCCGGTGACAGTGATGTGGCTTTCGTCCACATTCTCCTTCAAGAGGTTGTCGCGACTGAGCGGTGTCGGGGCGAAGTTGTAGGTGGCAATGCGCCCCGTTATCTGGCGGTTTATCTCCTCCGGCCACGGGCTGTAGATGTCGTGTGTGCGGAGTCCTGCCTCAACGTGTGCCACAGGAATCTGACTGTAGAAGGCGGCGAGGGCTGCGGCGGTGCTCGTTGTGGTGTCGCCATGGACGAAGAGCACGTCGGGACGGCACTGCTTGAACACATCGCGCATGCCGAGGAGCACCCGTGCTGTGATGTCGTAGAGGTCCTGTCCCTGCTTCATTATGTCGAGGTCGAAGTCGGGATGTATGTCGAAGAGTGTCAAAACCTGGTCGAGCATCTCGCGATGCTGACCCGTAACGCAGACCACAGTCTCAAACTCTTCGCTGCATTGTTGGAACTTCTTCACCAGCGGCGCCATCTTAATGGCTTCCGGGCGTGTTCCGAACACAAGCATTACCTTTTTCATTTCTTATCTTGTTATTGATATTTTCTCTTGTTATGCCATTTACAAAACGGCATTTTCGGCGCAATATTGCATTGCGATACGGCTGTTATCGCCATCTGTTCCGACTTTATCTGAACGCCCTCATTATGTTGCGCGCCAGCGCGGCAAAGCGTGTGACGAAGAAGGGCAGACTGTAATGCCGCACATCGCTGAGATAGACGGCGGCGTAGGTGCGCATTAGTCGCAATTGATTGAGCATGAACTTGCGGCGAGCCACAGTGCATCGCGATGCCGAACCGGCACGGAGCCGGCGGTAATATGTCGTTCCCGGCGTGGCAAGGGCAATGCTTTTGATGCGATTGCTCACCGTTGCCATGAACAGCGCGTCCTCGCCTTGGCGGAAACGCGTGTCGAAACGGCGGCTGCCGATGGCTTCACGGCGAATGAGTTTGCAGCAAGCCGACGACAGAAAACTGCGTGCCGACACCAGCGTGACGCTTTTACGGGCGGCATTCTGACGGTAGGCGCGGGTGAGATAATCGTCGGTGTAGGCATCGTCTGCCTCATCGTAGTCAGCAACATTTGCCTCCACCACATCGGCACCGTTCGCCGTTGCGGCGAGAAGTTCAGCCAGATAGTCCGCCGACACCCAGTCGTCATCGTCGACGAAAGCCACATATTCACCCTCAGCCGCATCAAGACCCATATTGCGGGCGTTGGAGACACCAGCCTTGTCGGTGTGCAAAAGGGTCACAGAAATGCCTTGCATCGAGCCGTCGATGAATTTCCTTATCTCGTCGGAATAGGGTTTTTCATCGCCATTAAGCACAACGATTACCTCAAACGAACCTTTGTCAAGCGTCTGTCGGCACAGACTTTCGAGACATTCGTAGAGGTAATTGCCCGGGCGGTAGGTCGGAACTATCACCGACACCTTCTTTTCTTTCATCTTCGTGCGAGTCAGTTTCTTTAGCGCAGAGCGTTCGCCATGGCATCGAGGAAGCCGTGCCCCCACTCCATGTCTGGCTCCACGTAGTTGCCTTCACCCCATTCGTTCCACGATTTCAAGAAGAGGATGCGGTGCTCCTCCTGCTTGTTCTCTATCAGGCGGAGTGCCTGCCGGAGGTGGCGTTCAAACTTTTCGGGCGTGGCGTTCACATAAACGCCGTCCATGGAAGCCACACGCGGCGTGCGGTCCCATTGCGGAAGCACAGTGGGATAGACATTCTCCCATGTGTCCTCGGGCGCGAAATAGTTGCGCACTGTGCGCTCGTAGTCGTAGCGGATGCTTCCCGTGGGGAGTCCGGCGTGGCGCAGCACTGTCTTGACGATGTTCTTCCACTTGCCCTCATAGAGCATCTCGCCGCGGCGTTTACCGAACGAATTGACGGCATCGAAGCCCAAAGAGAGCACGCGCCGGAATATTTCGGCACTGCTTTCGAGGTTAGGCATCACGCGTTGGCGCGTTCCGTCGGCAGCGATATGAATCGTTAGGGTGGACGGAGTCATCCCCACGAAGTGGAACCCGGGCAAGCCGTGCTCCTCGGCGAGGCGTCGCCAGGTGGCGATGAACTCTTTCACACCGTGGAAACCGAACGGGTCGTAGATGGCGAAGAGGAGTTTTCCGTCGACGGTCATATAGCGGCGGTCTCTGAACATGGGCAGCAACGCCTGGAAATGTGCAATGTCATCCTCAGTGCCGGGATAGGTCTGCTCCATCAGGACGGAGTCTTTCTGCATCGCCGACTTGCGCTCCCATGTCTTGTTGCTCCAAGTATGGTTGGCCCAGCAGATGCAAAAGGGGAAGTCGGGTTTGCCTGTTGCCACCACTTCCTGCAACGGACGCTCAAGCAGTTGCCGCCCGTTACCGAACCAGTAATGGTAATAGCAGAAGCCCTCCACGCCTGCTTCGCGCGCCAACTGAGCCTGCTGTTCGCGCGTCTCGGGCAACCGAAGGTCGTAGAAACCGAGGTCGGCGGGAATGCGGGGCTGCTTGTGTCCACGGAACAACGGCTTGGCTTTCGCCACGTTGGTCCATTCCGTGAAGCCCGGACCCCACCACCTGTCGTTCTCCGGCGTAGGATGAAACTGCGGCAAGTATAATGCTATTAGGCGTGCTTTCATAATGCAAAGATAACGCTTTTTCGTGTAATACAGCCATTTTCAGCGCACTATTTGTGAGCAAACCATAGTAGGCGCGGATCGCCGAGACGCGCCCTCGCTCGACCTCCTAAGTTCAC
>CAYXGN010000045.1:0-13128 GCA_964464505.1 uncultured Prevotella sp. | reverse complement strand
GTTTGCTTCTTGTACTACTTGTCTGTTATGTAATCTTTTCAAAGAACTCTTTCTTGAGGCGTGGAATTTTTAGAACCCGCCTTTCTGCTTCGTTTTTGGGCGAAAGCGGTTGCAAAGGTATTGCAAATATTTTTCACACGCAAGAGTTTCAGGAAAAAAGTTTGAAAAAATTTTGGAAGAATTGACGGAGGTCAAGGGGAAAGCCCCACCCAACCCTCCCCGCCGGGGAGGGCTTTGTTTATATGTGAAGGTAATCGTAGTAGGTGCCGATCTCCGAGCGGCACCCATCGCGCGCGAATATATAATAAGGTAATAGTAGGCGCAGATCGCCGAGATGCGCCCTTCGCAAGTAAGGTCTTCGCGCGCGTTATAATAAATAAGGTGGAAGGTATATTGGGGCGATTGTTGTTTTTTGTCGAGCGGAGATGCTCGACCTACTAATCCGTTTCAATGTCCTTTCTTTTCACGAATATTCGAATTTTCGAATAGGCTTAACGGCAGAGAATCTTCGAATATTCGTGATACTTATTGAGGGGCGCGTCTCGGAGATACGCGCCTACTAAGATTTGACAGCGCGAACAAATAAGCAGTCATCGCAAAGGGCGCGTCTCGGCGATCCGCGCCTACTACGGTTACTTTCGCAAGTTGCGAAGCCCTCCCGGCAGGGAAGGGCTTCTAAGTGTTCTAAATTTCCTATTTATAATTTGTTACTTTTTTAAGTCAAAAAGTTTCAAATAGAAAGTTGGCAACTTTCTCCTCGAAAAGTGCCAGTTTTCTCATAGAAAGTAGGCAACTTTCTCATGGAAAATGGCGTACTTTCTCAACGTAAAAATGATGCCTTTCTAATGTATTGATATTCAGATAGATAGAAAAGTCTCAGTTTTTCTTGTTTTTAACTTAATATATGTGAAATATAGACCTGTTTGGTTAATTTGATTAACATTTAGTGTTCCAAATGTCGTATTTTGGGTTTCAAAATTGGGTTGCGCCGAAAACGCCCGAAAAATTGTTACGTTTTGGGGCGAAAATGTAACAATTTGAAAGCAGTATTGATTATCAATGGGATAGAAGCCCCTCCCAACCCTCCCCGCCGGGGAGGGCTTTGTTTAATAGCAACGGTAATCGTAGTAGGTGCCGATCTCCGAGCGGCACCCTTCGCAAGCGGGGCTTTTGCGCGCGCGTATATAAAAATAATGTGGAAATGGGAATTGGGGAGAGTCGCGCTGTAAGCGCAAAAGCTGCCAGCCCAGGGCACCCTGGGTCTAAAGCGATAAAGATACTACGCCCTGAAAGGGCAAAAGCGTTGTTGCGAAGATGCTTTTACATAAGATAGGCTGCACTCGGCAATAAGAAAACAAGTTTTTCATAAGATAGACTGCACCTCAGCAATTAAAGCAAGCTTTATTGCATTCGGTTTGCACTATCTTTCATTGCTCTCGCTTGCACTATCTTTGCCCTTACAGGGCGTAGATTGTTGGGGTCGTTGCTAACCCAGGGTGCCGTCTCTCGCTAGCGCTTCGAGACTCTGCCCTGGGCTATGAGCAGGTTGCCCCTTCGGGGCGCACTTGCGGCGACCTTTATGCGTGTGTTGTCGAGCGAGGACGCTCGACCTCCTAACCGCTTCTTACGGCTTGCTAATCAAAAAAGCCCTCCACAACGGGGAGGGTTGGGAGGGGCTTTTTTCGTTTTTATTGCTTGGCATCCGGATTACCAGATGTGGGCGCGCTTGTTCTTGCTTAGGAAGAGTTTGTCGCTTTTCTTCACGCCGAAGGCTTTATACCATTCGTCGATTTGCGGCAAGGCGGCGTTCACGCGGAACTCGGCAGGCGAGTGGGGGTCGCTCTTCAACTGACGGTCGATGAACTCGGTGCGCGCGTTCCCTGCCCAGACATTAGCCCAAGAGAGGAAGAAACGCTGCTCGGGGGTGAAGCCGTCGATGATGCCCTGTGGCTTTTCCTTCAGCGCATTCTGCATTGCGCGGAACGCGATGTTGAGTCCACCGTTGTCGCCGATATTCTCGCCGAGGGTGAGTTTTCCGTTGATGGTCTTGCCAGGCAGGGCTTCCACGCCGCTGAAATACTCCTCGAGCACTTTCGTGCGAGCCTGGAAGTTTTTCTTGTCTTCGGCTGTCCACCAGTCGTTTTGGTTACCGTTCTTGTCGAACTGCGACCCTTGGTCGTCGAAGCCGTGGCTCATCTCGTGGCCTATCACGCCACCGATGCCACCGTAGTTGACAGCGTCGTCGGCGTTAGGGTCGAAGAATGGGGGTTGGAGGATGGCTGCTGGGAAGCAGATTTCGTTGGTGGTGGGGTTGTAATAGGCGTTCACTGTCTGCGGTGTCATCATCCATTCCGTCTTGTCGACAGGCTTGTTCACCTTGCGGTTGATGTATTCCTGCGAGAGAAACTCCGACACGCGGCGCATGTTTTCGTAAAGCGACAGACTCTCGTCTATCTGCAACTGACTGTAATCCTTCCACTTATCGGGGTAGCCAATCTTTATGATGAAGTTGCTGAGTTTATCCTTTGCCTGCGCTTTTGTGGCATCGCTCATCCATGTGGACTCGTCGATGCGCTGAGCGAGAGCCTTCTGCAGGTTGTGGACGAGGGTGAGCATCTGCTGCTTGCTCGACTCGGGGAAGTACTTCTCGACATAGAGTTTGCCGATGGCTTCGCCCAGCACGCCGCTCACCAGTGATGTGGCACGCTTCCAGCGCGGGCGGTCCTGTTGCACGCCGGTGAGCACCTTGCTCAGTTCAAAAGCCACTGTGCGGAACGAGTCATCCAACTGACTGCTTGCACTGCTGAGTGCCTGTGCCTCGGCATACGCCTTGAGGTCGTCGAGAGGAGTCTCGGCGAGGATGCGCTCCACCTCGTGTATGGGTTCCGGCTGACCCACATCGACATGGGAGAAAGGAGGAAAGCCCTCGGCGAGGAACGTGTTGCCCCAGTCGATGCCCGGGAAATCGGCTATGAGTTGGGCGTAGGTCATCTTGTGATAGTTGGCATCGATGTTGCGCAACTTCACATTGTCGTAGCTTGCCTGTGCTATGCGTGTCTCTATGGCGAGCGTTGCCTCCGCCTTCTTTGCGGCTGTGGCATCGTCGTTGCCTGCGAGTTTCAGAAGGTCGGTGAGATACTTCTTATATGCTGCGAGCACCTTTTTGCTCTGATCGTCATCCTTGGTGTAGTAGTCGCGGTTGCCCAGTCCGAGTCCACCCTGACCCACACTGACGATGTTGTTGGCTGCGTCGCGCATGTCGGCACCCACACCCACGCCGAACATCATCACTCCCACGCCCTGTCTGTCGAGCTGTGCTGCGACAAGCTGATACTGCTGACGGCTTGTGATGGAGGCTATCTCGTCGAGTACGGGTCGCACGGGAGCCACACCTTCACGGTTGCGGCGCACGCTGTCCATGGCGAGGTTGTAGAGGCTTCCTATCTTCTGTCCCAGCGTACCTTGCGGTTGCGGAGTTGAGGAATACTCTTCTATGAGTCCGCGGATGCGCTTCTGGTTGAGTTCGTCGAGGTCGATGAACGAACCGTTGCGGGCGTGTTCTGCGTCGAGGGGATGCGCCTTACGCCAGCCGCCGATGGCATATTCGTAGAAGTCGTTGCCCGGTTTCACTGCCGTATTCATGTTGGCGCGGTCGATGCCCACTGTTCCCTGTGCCTCCGCAGTAAGTGCGGTGAGGGAGAGGGCGAATAATAATGACATTGCTTTCATTTGTTTTATTGTTTTGTAAATACTTGTTTTCGTTTCTATTCTTTAAACGACAAAAATACTAATTTCGCTACATTATGAGAGGATAATTAGCATACATTAACCATTTGTCGCCTTGCGTTGGGCCTCTATAGGCGTGTAATAATGATTCCACGCCTATAAACGAAAAAAGACCGTTGCGGAATTTCCGCGACAGCCTCTCTCTATATATATCATTTTGCTTTGTGTCGTCCTGAAAAAGTAGGGTGGACGGCTGTTGCCGTACCTTCCCTGCCTCCTAAGTGGGGGACAATCAGCAAACATTGCTGTTGTCTTCGCCCCGCATCGGTTCTCTTTTTACCTTCAGAATTGCCTTTACCTATGAAAGAACTAAACCTTTTTTGCTATTGTTCTTTTGTCGTCCTGAATCTTTTACCTTTTACCAATAACCTATTTTTCTTGTTGTCCTGAATCTTTTACCTTTTTCTAATGCCTATGAGTTGTTCCTGAAACATTCTTTTACCTTTGTCATATCAGTATGTCTAAATCTTTTTACCTTAGAAAGGCCACACCGATATATGCAAAATTAATAAAATTGATTTTGGACAAACAATTCAATGTCTCACGACATCTCTTTATTGCTGATGCAAAGGTAGAGATTGTTTTCGCACACAGCCAAGAAAATTCCCCACTTTTTTCTTTATCGTGCAATAAAATTGATATAAGTCAAAGAACCCACCTTAATCGCGCACACTTGTTGCGTCACTTAGGGATTGTTGTTGAGCGGAGATGCTCGACCTCCTAACACGCTTTTTGAGGGGCGCGCCTCGGAGATGCGCGCCTACTATGCTTATAGGGCATTCGCTCTACCTCCTAAGTCCCAAAATAAATGGGGAAAAGTTTTGCGTTTTGCTTTAATTACAGTATTTTTGCAATAACAAAAAAATCTTAAGCGTATGCAGACATTATGTCATCTGTCGGTGCTTGTGCATGAGCAGGCGAAGAAATACGGCGACCGCGAAGCCATAATCTACAAGGATTTCGGCGGCGACAAGTGGAAATCAGTGAGTTGGAACGCTTTCTCGCTCCGTGTGAAGCAGGTTAGCAACGCTTTGCTCAACATCGGTGTGAAGCCGCAGGAGAACATCGCCGTGTTCTCGCAGAACGCCCTTGACTATCTCTGCACCGACTTCGGCGCTTACGGAGTGCGTGTGTGCAGCATCCCCTTCTACGCCACAAGCAGTGAGCAGCAGATACAATATATGATTAACGACGGTCAGGTTCGCCTCCTCTTTGTGGGCGAGCAGGAGCAGTATGACAAGGCGTACAGAGTGTTCCCGTTGTGTCATTCTCTCGAGCGCATCATCGTTTTCGACCGCAGCGTGCGCATAAGCAGTCACGACCCCCACACCCTTTATTTCGACGACTTCCTCGCTTTGGGTAAGGATTTGCCCCGACAGAGTGAGGTGGAGAGTCTTTGGCGGCAGGCGAATGACGACGACCTGTGCAACATTCTTTACACCAGCGGCACCACGGGCGAGTCGAAAGGCGTCATGCTCACCTACGGTCAGTATCACGCCGCATTCAAGGCCAACGGCGAATGTGTGCCTGTCGGCGAAGACGACCGTGTCATAAGTTTCCTTCCTTTCACCCATATCTTCGAGCGCGGATGGAGTTATCTTGCCCTCACTATGGGCTCGCGCCTCATCGTCAATACCGACCCCCACGAGATACAAAAGTCGATGCGCGAGACGCATCCCACATGCATGAGTAGCGTTCCGCGCTTCTGGGAGAAAGTGTATCAGGCTGTCCGCGACAAGATAGACCACTCGTCGCCCATGCAGCAACGCCTGTTCCGCCACGCCCTCGCCGTCGGCAGGCGTCACAACGTGGAGTGCATCTGCCGCGGCAAACGCCCCTCGCTGGCGCTGGCATTGGAATACAAACTCATCGACAGCACCATCCTCCGCCTCGTCCGCAAGCAGATAGGTCTCGAGCGGCCCAACATCTTCCCCACAGCAGGAGCCAAGGTGTCGCCCGAAGTGGAGGAGTTCGTCCACGCCGTAGGTATCTTTATGATTGTAGGCTACGGTCTGACAGAGAGTCTTGCCACCGTCAGTTGCGACCGTCGCGGCCGTGTCTGCACCGTGGGTTCTGTGGGACGCCCCATCAGCGGCATCAAGATTAAGATAAACGAGGACGGCGAGGTGATGCTCAAAGGCCCCACAATCACCCGCGGCTACTACAAGCGCGATGCCGTAAACGCCCAGGCTTTCGATGAAGACGGATACTTCCACACCGGCGACGCAGGCTATCTGAAGAATGGAGAACTCTTCCTCACCGAGCGTATAAAAGACCTTTTCAAGACAAGCAACGGCAAGTATGTTGCCCCGCAGATGGTGGAAGCCATGCTGTTGGTGGACAAATATATCGACCAGGTGGCTGTCATCGCCGACGAGCGGAAGTTTGTCTCCGCCCTCATCGTGCCCGAGTTCCGCGCCCTCGAAGAGTATGCGCGCGCCAACGGCATTGCCTTCAGCAGTCACGAAGACCTCTGCCGGAACAAGAAGATACACGCCATGGTGATGGAGCGCGTGCAGACCCTCCAGCAACAACTCGCCCCCTACGAGCAGGTGAAGCGTTTCACGCTCATCGCCCACCACTTCTCCATGGAGACAGGCGAACTCACCAACACCCTCAAAATGCGTCGTCCCGTCATCTACAAGAACTTCAAAGAGGTGATAGACAAAATGTATGAGGATTAAGGAAAACCAAGATTGAATAATGATAACAGCCGACCAACTGAAAGATGTGATAGACCGCACCGACGCACTACACCACTATCTGAACATCGACCAAAAGAAAGTGGAGTTTGAAGAAGAACAGCTCCGCACCCAAGCACCCGATTTCTGGGACGACCCCAAGCGCGCCCAGGAACAGATGAAAAAGGTGAAGGGACTCGAGAAATGGATTAAAGGCTATAAAGAGGTGCGCCAGCTCGCCGACGAACTGCAACTCGCTTTCGAGTTCTGCAAGGAAGAAATGGTGACTGAAGAAGAAGTCGACACCGACTACGCCAACGCCATCAAGGCGATAGAAAACCTCGAACTGATGAACATGCTGCGCCAACAGGAGGACCCGATGGACTGCGTCCTGAAGATAAACTCTGGCGCGGGAGGCACCGAAAGCCAGGACTGGGCGCAGATGTTGATGCGCATGTACATGCGGTGGGCAGAGGCTCACGGCCATAAAGTGACCATCTCCAACATACAGGAAGGCGACGAAGCCGGCATCAAGAGCGTCACAATGGAGATAGAAGGCGGCGAGTATGCCTACGGATTTCTCAAGAGCGAGAACGGCGTCCACCGCCTGGTGCGCGTCTCCCCCTACAACGCCCAAGGCAAGCGGATGACGAGTTTCGCAAGTGTCTTCGTCACACCGCTCGTCGATGACACCATCGAGGTGTTCGTAGACCCTGCAAAACTCTCGTGGGACACGTTCCGTTCGGGAGGAGCAGGAGGTCAGAATGTGAACAAGGTGGAGTCGGGTGTGCGTCTGCGCTATTGGTACACCGACCCCGATACGGGCGAGGAGGAAGAGATATTAATTGAAAACACCGAGACGCGCGACCAACCGAAGAACCGCGCCAAAGCCATGCTTCTGCTCAAGAGCCAACTCTACGACCGCGCCATGAAGCGCCGACTCGAGGAGCAGGCGAAGATAGAAGCAGGCAAGAAGAAGATAGAATGGGGCAGTCAGATACGCAGTTACGTCTTCGACGACCGCCGCGTGAAAGACCACCGCACCAACTATCAGACCGCCGATGTGGACGGGGTGATGGACGGAAAGATTGACGGTTTCATCAAAGCCTACCTCATGGAGTTCCCCGTCAACGATGAACAGTAACGCCAGAAACGCCATTCGGTATGGTGAAGAAGGCGAAAAAGATTGAAATGTTAAACCTAAAACAATAAAAAACTATGAGTCAAAGAAGCAGAGTAAACCGTGCCCGCCGTGCTGCGGAGCAGGAGAAGAAAGGGAAAGCCGTTGTAGAGTGGATATTGTGGGGTCTTGTTGCCGCCGCAGTGGTGTCCGCCCTGTTCATCTGCCTCAATCAATGAGCGGGACAGAGACAGAACGGAAGTTCCTCGTTCGCAAGTGTGCCGACTTCAAGAGTATGGCTGTTTCGTGCAGCCATATAGTGCAAGGGTACATCCCTTGCGAGTCGGCTACGGTGCGGATACGCCTTCGTGACGACGAAGCCTTCCTTACAATAAAGGGCAAATCAAACGCTGCGGGACTCTCACGCTACGAGTTTGAGAAGCCCATTAGCCTCGATGAGGCGCGCCATCTGCTGCTGTTGTGCCGCGGAGGCATGATTGACAAGCACCGTTATCTTGTTCCTTCGGGCGCACATACGTTCGAAGTGGACGAGTTTCACGGCGAAAACGAAGGTCTGGTAATGGCAGAAGTGGAGTTGGGAAGCGAAGAAGAGACTTTCGTGAAACCTTCGTTTGTTGGCGAGGAAGTCACCGGCGACCGCCGTTTTTACAATTCCCACCTTCTCATTTCCCCTTATTCCGCCTGGAAAGACAGCGTGCCAGCAGCATACCGATGACCGCACCGAGCGTTGCACCGATGGAGTTGGCAGCGAAATCAAGCCAGTCGCCGCTCCGACGACCGCCAGTGCAGTAAGCCTGCAAGAGTTCTATTGCTCCGCTCATTATTATGGGTGCGAGCCAGGCAAGGAGAAACAGCTTTTTCTTATCCATCGTTTCGTGGCGGTGGATATACTCCCACCATATCGTAGCACACGTTCCCGCGTACATGAGGATGTGCACCCACTTGTCCATCAAAGTGACATTGTTGAGTGGGGTTTGCGGAACATCCATAAAGCAGAGCACCCAAATGAATGCTATATAAATGCTCGAAACGGGGTATTTAGTAACTAAATGACAAATAAAACGCATATTTACTTCCTTTATTGATGCAAAAGTAGAGATTTATTTATAATTTTGCAGCGTATTAGTCTAAAAAGTTTCAAGGTGGGTTTTTAAATAAAAATTTCCACCGCGAAGAATAATTAAAGTATGAAGGAAGAAAGAGCGAATTTCGGAAGTAAACTTGGTATGATTCTCGCCACAGCCGGTTCGGCTGTGGGGCTGGGCAACATCTGGCGGTTCCCTTATATGACCGGGCAGAATGGCGGAGCCGTTTTCATCCTTATTTATATAATATGTGTGCTGATGCTCGGCATCCCGTGCATGGTGAACGAGTTCATCATAGGCCGCCATGGAGCCTCCAACACCGCGCGCGCATACACACAAGTGGCTGGCGGCACGCCGTGGCGGTATGTCGGTTATATGGGTGTGCTTACCGGATTCCTTATCACCAGCTACTACGCCGTGGTGTCGGGATGGTGCCTTCAGTACATCTTCGCGTCGCTCGTGGGCGACTTTAAAGGCGATGTGGATTATGTCTCGCAATACTTCGCCGACTTCTCCACGTCGGTGTTCCGCCCCATTTTGTGGACGGTGGTAATCCTTCTCATCACCCATTTCGTCATCATCCGTGGCGTACGCGGCGGCATTGAGCGCGCGTCGAAGTTTCTCATGCCCACGCTTTTCATCCTTCTTCTCGTCGTGGTGGTGGCTGCCTGCATGCTCCCTGGGGCTTGGAAAGGCATCGATTTCCTTTTCCGTCCCGACTTCTCGAAACTCAACAGCGGCGTGTTCCTGGGCGCATTGGGGCAGGCCTTCTTCTCGTTGAGCATCGGAATGGGATGCCTCTGCACCTACGCCTCCTACTTTTCGCGCCAGACCAACCTTGTGAAATCTTCGGTGCAAATATGCTTTATCGACACATTGGTTGCCATTCTCGCCGGCTTGATGATTTTCCCTGCCGCCTTCTCCATCGGTGTCAACCCCGACAGCGGGCCTTCCCTCATCTTCGTCACGCTTCCCAACGTGTTCAACGAAGCCTTCGCTTCGGTGCCGCTCCTCGGCGTTGCCGTGGCAGTGATGTTCTATGCGCTGCTCAGTCTGGCTGCGCTTACATCGCTCATCTCGCTCCACGAGGTGTCCACGGCATTCTTTTGCGAGGAGTTTCACCTCTCGCGCAAGCGTGCTGCAAGCATCGTCACCGCCATCTGCTGCGTCATTGGAGCCGTCTGCTCGCTCTCCCTTGGGGCGTGGGATTGGCTTGAAATCGGCGGCAAATCGCTTTTCGATGTCTTCGATTTCCTCACAGGACAGATACTTCTTCCCTTCGGAGGCTTCCTCACTTGCATTTTTTTGGGATGGTTTGTGCCAAAGAAAGTGGTGCGCGAGGAGTTTACCAACTGGGGCACGCTGCGCGGAACGCTCTACGGTGCCTACCTTTTCTGCGTGCGTTTCGTGTGTCCCGTGTGCATCATGCTTGTCTTTTTAAATCAGCTCGGCATTGTCTGACGACCGCAAACACCACTTCCGCGTATGCTGTTCAAGGAATTTTCCTATCTCGGGCGCATCGACCGCCGCATGGTGGTGTGGCTTGCTGTCATCGCCGTCATCGCTGCCCTACTCTTCCTCGGAGTCGGCGAGAAAACCCCGACGCCCCTTGCCAAGGGAGGCGACAGCACCGAGATGCGGCGCACCGACAGCATACCCATGCGCCAGAAACATTACAAAGGAAAGCCGCGCAAGACAGAACTGTTCTACTTCGATCCCAACACTGCCGACCGCAACACGCTCCTGCGCCTCGGACTGAAGTCGTGGCAGGTGCGCAATATATATAAGTATCGCGCGCGAGGGGGCATCTTCCGCAATGCCGATGACTTTGCGAAACTCTACGGACTCACCGCGGGGCAGTTCCGGCAGTTGAAGCCCTACATCCGCATCTCACCCGATTTCCTCCCCGCCTCCACTCTCCTTGACAAGCAGAAGAAGGAGGAAGGGCGCAAGACGGAGCATTTCTCCGAACCCGCTTACTTCGCCTACAAACTCAAGAAAGGCGAGACCATCCCCCTTAACGCCTCCGACACCGCTGCCCTACAGCGTGTGCCGGGCATCGGAAGTTACTTCGCCCGCAAGATTTGCGAGCTCCGTGGCATGCTCGGCGGGTTCTACTCCAAGGAGCAGCTCATGGAGATAGACCGTTTTCCGGAGTCGGCTTTGCCCTATTTCCAGGTGAACAAGGAAGACATCAAGCCCTTGGAGATAAACCGACTGACCTACTCCCAGCTGCGCCGCCACCCCTACATCAATTACCTTCAAGCACGAGCCATCACCGACTATCGCCGCCTCTACGGAGACATAAAGTCGCTGGAGACGCTCCGTTTCCTCACGCAATTCACCGACAAAGACATAGAACGACTCGCACCCTACATCAAATTCTGAAGCTACGCTGACGAAAAGCAACGTTTTGTTGATTGTTTTTGCCCGAAGCCCAACTTTTGCTTAACTTTGCCCTACCCCACCATAAAGCATTGCAACATGAAGAAATTCTTTTATTCTACAACGTGGAAAGAGACTTTTGTCTACATCGCGTTCTGGGCTGTGCTCTTCATCGCCCCAGTCATGACCCTGCACATGCGCATGCAAAACGGACAGGCAGTGCCGTTCAATTGGGAGGAAGCCTTCCACGCATGGACGGTGCTTGCCATCGCCATGGTGATGTTCTTCATTCACAACCATTTCATCGCGCCCCTCATTCTCAACAAACGCCGCAAGGTGATTTACTTTGCCGCGTCCACCGTCCTCCTTGTTGTCTACCTCCTCGTCCTTGTCGTTACGCGACCCCGAGGCGACCATAAATTCCCCGAGATGCCGCACGAAGGTCCGCGCAAGGAGATGCGGATGGAAGCCAACCCACCCGCAAAGCCCCACTTTATGCCGCACGAAGACCCTGATTTTCTGCGACAGTTGCCCTTCCGCGGACCCCGCGAACTGATGGCAGCGATGTGCGCGTTGCTGCTTATGGGTATGAACTTGGGCGTGAAATACTACTTCAAGGCGGAGCATGATGACGACGAGCGGAAGGAACTGGACAAGAAAAACCTCGAGCAACGGCTTCAATATCTGCGCTATCAGGTCAATCCCCATTTCTTCATGAACACCCTGAACAACATCCACGCCCTTGTCGACATAGACCCCGAAAAGGCGAAACAGACCATCGTGAAGCTGTCGAAGATGATGCGCTACATCCTCTACGAAGGCAACAACAGCCTCATCCCCCTGCAGCGCGAGATACAGTTTCTCAACAACTATGTGCAACTCATGCGCCTGCGCTACCCCGACAAGGTGGCGATAACGTTCGATGCGCCCGCTGCCGTGCCCGACCTTATGCTGCCGCCACTGCTTCTTATCATCTTCGTGGAAAACGCCTTCAAGCACGGAGTGAGCTATTGCAACGAGTCGTTCATCTCCATCTCGCTCACATCGGAGGGCGGACGGCTCCGCTTCCATTGCCGCAACAGCAAGAACGGAAAGGAGCACGACGAGAAAGGAGGAATAGGATTGACCAACGTAAAGAAACGCCTCGACCTCCTCTTCGCGCAGAACTACACCCTCGACATGCGCGATGAAGCCGACGCTTACGACGTGTCGCTGTCGCTGCCGTTGGAGAAACAGAAAATGGAAAAAACAAAACAAGAACAACATGATTAAGTGTCTGGTAATCGACGATGAGCCGCTGGCTCTGCAACAGTTGGCATCCTATGTGGAGAAGATACCTTACTTCACGCTCGTGGCACAATGTCACGGAGCCGTGGAAGCACGCGAAATCATCGACAAGGAACGCATCGACGCCATCTTTGTAGACATCAACATGCCCGACATCAACGGCCTGGACTTCGTCAAGCAACTCTCCGCGCCGCCCATCGTGGTGTTCACGACAGCCTATTCGGAGTATGCCGTCGACGGCTACAAAGTGGATGCCGTGGACTATCTCCTCAAACCCTTCGGCTTGGATGACTTCAAGCGCGCCGCCGCCAAGGTGAAGAAGCGTTATGAACTCGAAAACAGTGCCGCGCTTTCGCAGGCAAACAACGATGACGACAGCATCTTCCTGAAAACCGACCACCGCGTCATCCGCGCCAGCATCGCCGACATCCGCTATGTGGAAGGGATGAGCGAGTATCTCAAAATCTACATCGAAGGGCAGCGCCCCGTGCTCATGCTTCTCAGTATGAAGCGCATGGAGGAACGCCTTCCTGCCTATTTCATGCGCATACACCGCTCCTACATTGTTAATATGAAGCGCGTCAAGGAAGTAAGCCGCAGCCGAGTCGTCATCGATGCCGACACCATCCTGCCCGTGGGCGACATCTATAAGGAAGCCCTCATGAACTATCTCAGCGAGCGGTCGTTGGGAAGATGAAAGGCAACGGACATTTTTCTGCACTTTTCTTTCGCTTTTTTCGTCTACCAATAAAAGTATGGCTAC
>CAYXGN010000044.1:0-13179 GCA_964464505.1 uncultured Prevotella sp. | reverse complement strand
CGAGCGGAAAGAGGGCGAGTGCCTTGCGCCGCTTCTCGTCGGTGTCTATCATGCAGACGCCGTTGTAGCCCTTATATTCCTTGGCGAACTTGCTGCCCATCTTTGCCAGCGTCTTCGTCGGTGCTATCCCCACACTCACAGGCACGTCGGTGTAGAGCAGAATCTTCTCCCTCAGCTGTCGCATGAGGTCCACAAGGTCGTAGTATTTCGCGTAACTATGGAGGTCGCAGAAACTCTCGTCGATGCTGTACTGCTCCACATGGCTCACGCTTTCGCGCATGATGGCGACGATGCGGCGGCTCATTGCGGCGTAGAGCATCATATTGGTGGAGAACACATGCACCTTGTTGTAACGGATGATGTCCTTCACGCGGAAGACAGGGTCGCCGCGATGGAGTCCCAACGCCTTTGCCTCGGGGGTGAGCGCAACGATGCATCCGTCGTTGCTTGAGAGCACAACGACGGGCTTTTCCTTTAAGCCCGGATGGAAAACCTTCTCCACCGAGCAGAAGAAACTGTTGCAGTCGATGAGGGCAAACATCTTTTTCAGCGCGCTTTATGGATGATGTAGGTCACCACTCCCCAAATGGAGAAGTCATCGTCGGGGTTTATCCGAATCTCGGGGAAGTCGGGGTTGGCAGGCACAAGCCATCCCTCGCCGCCATTGCGGAGTTCAAACCGCTTCAGAGTGTACTCGCCATTGAGTTCGCACACAGCCACTTCCGACGGCGAAGGGTTGCGGTTGCTCTTGTCCACGATGACTATGTCGCCGCTGTGAATGTCGGCATCTATCATCGAGTCGCCCTCCACCCGGATGAGATAACTGGCGTTGGGGTGGGGGCAAATCATGCGCAGGAGGTTCACTTCCTGACTCTTTTCGTCGTTGTCGAGGGGTATGGGAAATCCCGCTTTGATGCTTAAGTCGAAGAACGGCAAGTCGAGTTCGGCAAGCGATGCCGCCGGATAGATGGTGCCAATCTTGCCGAAAGCCGTCTCCACGCCGCCAATGGTCTTTTCTATGCAAGCCCTGATGAAGTCGGTCTTACTCTTTTGTCCGTCAATCACTTTCGCCATTTGTCCCGGTGCCCGGAACGCATAGAGTTTGCTGTCGGTGCTGGGTCGCCCTGCTCCGGGGCGTGCTCCGCCGCGCCGTTCTTCCTTCTTTGTTTTTTCTTTTTCTGCTGCCATCTTTCTAAAGGTGGGTTCTAAAAATTACTTCCCGCTGGTCAGTGGGTCTTCGACACTGCGAAGCTTGATGAACTCCTCATGAAACAAGCAATGTGTGAATAAATCTCCCACCGTAAAATATAATAAGGAAATGAAAGATTACGTTTTGCCAGGCAGTCGTAGTAGGCGCGCCTCGCCGAGGTGCACCCCTCTAACACTCCTCAAAGAGATCGTCCGCCACGACTTCGTTTTGCACTCTGTTCCAATAGGCGTTATGCGCAACGCCAAAAGTGGTGACAAAAGTAAGTCGGAGCGTCTTGCGTCGTGAGATGTTGGCTCCGAAACGGGCCAACTTATGACGGAGGATGGCATCATAATCCTTGTCGATGACAAATTCGTTCTGCGAGAATTTCATCTCACAGACGTTGATGGTGTTGTCTGCCCGCTCTATCAGCATGTCTATCTGAGCCCCCGGTCCATAGACATCGTCGTCCTTGACTTGCCAGGTATAGGTGGTGGTCATCACTCCCGAGATGCCAAGGGCGCGCTTGATTTGAGGGATATGCTGAAAGCAAACTCTCTCAAAAGCCAGCCCACACCAAGAGTAACGCATAGGTGACGTGTAACTGTGCGACCAAAACTCCGGGTCGTCCGACTTGTTTTCTTCCATAAACTTCAAGTGGAAGAGCGAGAAATTGTCTATCAGCCGGTAGACCGTGTTGTATTTTTTAGAACCGTAAGTTTTGGTGCGAAGGATGAAACCGCTATGTTCCAAGTCTTCCAATACGCGTGTCAGGTTTCCGCTATCGGTTATTCCCAGAGCATTTACAATCTCTTCCCGACGCATTCCGCACAACTTCTTTCCCAACGCATTAACAACATTTATGTAGGGGGCGGAATTTCGGAAGAGAGAGTCGTACAATTCCCGGAACTCGTAATGCAACGCTCCTTGATGGGCGAAGAACAATGCATCGATGTTCTGCGCCAGACTCTTGTCCTTCTCCAACAGCGACCAGTAGTAAGGCACTCCGCCCATTACCATGTACGCCTCCAATAGGTCGTAGCGCGAAAAAGCCAATCCCAAGGACTTGCTGTATTCCTCGCATTCATGGAGAGTGAATGGTTCCAAGAAAATCTGATAGTTTACCCGATTGTGCAAACCGCCATGATTGCGGAAAATTTTGTTTCTTATCCACGATGTGGCAGAGCCACAGACGATGAGAAGAACATCTTCGCGCATGGCTGCCCAACCGTTCCAGAAGAACTCCAATGCCGTCACAAACTTCGAACGGGGAGCATCCATCCATGGCATTTCATCGATGAAAATAACCTTTTTCCGCTTCTCTGACTGTCGGATAAGTTGCTTCAACATGTCAAAAGCCTCCAGCCAATGTCGCGGAGTGGCTTCCACATGGAGTCCGGCATCCTCCAACGAGGAACGCCAACCATAAAGTTGCTCTTGCAAAGTGGCGTGAGCCAAACCCGAATGAGAGAATGTGAAATTGTCCTTAAAAGTCTGTTTTACAAGAAAAGTTTTGCCCACACGCCGTCTGCCGCACAATGCTACGAACTTGGAATCATCGGCATTGTAGGCTTCCAACAACTCCGCTTGTTGCTTCTTCCTTCCTATCAACATGGTCGGTTATCTTAATTTTAGGCGTGTTCTAATAATTACTTCCCGTTGGTCAGTGGGCCTTCGGCAAATCTCCACGCCAGTTTTTATTTGTTGTTTGTTGGATTCTGCTCTTTGTGTCTTTTTGTTTTTATTCGGCATCTTTATCTTGCTTTTTCAGTCGTGTAGCCCGCTACACTCCTTCAAATAGCAAGAGAAATCTGCTCGACTAAAAATCAAAAAATCCAACAAAGGTAATTATTAGAACCCGCCTTTAATGAGTTTTTACGGAGGCAAAGGTAATAAGAAAGTTTCTTATAATTGTCGGAAAAGGGGTTAAAAACTGCGTTTTCCGACAATTATAAGTGACATAAAGCCGCAAAAAGCGCATTGTCACATTTTGACCACGCTCCTTAAATAAAAACTAAACAAACTTAAAAAGCGGGCGTTTGAGTGCGTTTTTTCATAATAAACGTGGCAAAACGCCCACTATTTGCAGAAATCTAAGTAAATTTGCACCTAAAAATCGTGTATCAACGATTAAGTGGGCAGTAAGATTACCTCCCGCTGGTCAGTGGGTCTTCGACACTGCGAAGCTTGATGAACTCCTCATGAAACAAGCAATGTGTGAATAAATCTCCCACCGTGAACGATATTAAGACAAAGCCAATTTTTAGAATCACCCATAATGAAAACGAAGTTTCTGCCTTTTGCGATGCTGCTTTCTGCAATGTTCTTGCTTGCATCGTGCTTTGGCGAAGATGATGACCTCGACCTTTCCAACAACACCGCCATTACAGCATTCTCGGTGAGTGGAGGCAAGCAGTATGTGTATGCCAAGGCGCAGGACGGCTCTGACAGCACTTATGTCAAGGAGGTGACATTGTCCAAATACAAGTTTTATATCGACCAATTAAAAGGCGAAATCTACAATCCCGACTCTCTTCCTGCTGGTGTTGATGCCCGCAAACTGGTATGCTCCGTATCGACAGCAACATCAGGCACGCCTGCCATCCAGAGCATGACGAGCGACACCCTCAATTATTTCAGTTCCACCGACAGCATCAACTTCACGCAGGAGCGTGTATTCTACGTCTACAGCAGTTCGACAACCTACCGCCGCAAGTACACCGTCAAGGTGAACATCCACCGCGAGCAGGCCGACTCGATGCAGTGGACAGCCATGCCAGCAACCGAATTGTTGCAGCAGATGACGGCAGCGAAGGCTGTTGCGTGTGGCGGCAGACTCTTCGTGTTCGGCAATGCCGGCGGCAACACTGTGGCAGTGAGCACCGCTGACGGCGCAAACTGGCGCAAGGCTACCTTCAATGCGGCCAGCACCTTCTCCGCAGAGGCTTACAACAGCGTGGTGGTGAAGGACAACTGCCTTTACATCGCCGACCAAGGTGCAGTGCTGAGAAGCAGCGACGGCGACACATGGGAGACTGTGGCAGAGCAGACAGGAATGAAACGCCTCGTGGCAGCAAGCCGCTATCGCCTCTATGCCTACGCCGATGACGGCCGCCTTATGGCTTCCACCGACAACGGAGCGACATGGACTGCCGCCACTGTGGATGCCGAACTCTCGTTGCTTCCCACCGACAACGTGTCGGGAATGAGTTTCGCCATGAAGGCGAACACCGATGCCGACCGCGTCATAATAATGGGCACGGCGCAAGGAGCAAACTCCATCTGGGGTAAGGTGGACGAGCAACCCGATGGCAGCGAGGACCAGACATGGACCTACTACGATGCTGCCGGCAACAACAAGCACCTTTTGCCAGCCTTCAACACGATGACGGCGTTCACCTACGATGATGCCGTTTACACCTTCGGCATAGAGGACGACGCACTGAAAGTGTACCGCAGCGAGGACGGATGCATAACCTGGTATGAGGACACCCTGGTGACATTGACCGACGACATCGTCGTGGCCCCTGGCAAATACACCGTCTGTGCCGATGCCGACAACTACATCTGGGTTACCAGTCTCGGCAACGGCAAGGTGTGGCGCGGCCGCCTCAACCGCCTCGGATGGGCTGAAGAGCAAAAGCTGTTCACCAAGAAATAAAAACCACTGATGCCGATGAAAACGTGGCTCACCATATTAATAATGTGGGTGGCGATGTTGCCCACGACCGCACAAACCGAAGATGAATATCTCATGGAGATAGGCGCGGGTGTGGGTATGGTGGCCTACGAGGGCGACTTCAATGGAAGCGTTGTCTCAAACATGCAGCCCACAGCATCGGTGCTGCTTCGCCGCAATTTCAATCCTTACATGGGGCTGAGGCTGATGGCAGAATACGGCAAGCTGAAAGGGTCGTCGAAGGACGTGAAAACCTACATACCGGCTTATGTGACAACGCCTTATGAGTTCAGCAACACCCTCATCGATGTCAGCATAACATACGAATACAACTTCTGGCCGTACGGCACCGGACGCGAATATCGTGGGGCAAAGCGTCTCACTCCGTTCGTCTTCGCCGGCATAGGAGCCACCTACGCCACGGGAGGAGGCAACAACGCCTTCACAGCCAATGTGCCTCTGGGTCTCGGAGTGAAGTATAAGATAGGCTCGCGCCTTAACCTTGGACTGGAATGGGCGATGCACTTCTCCCTCAGCGACAAGCTCGACGGTGTGAAAGACCCTTACGGCATCGAGAGCAGCGGACTCTTCAAGAACACCGACTGCTACTCCGCACTGCAGTTGACACTGACTTACAGCTTCATGGCAAAGTGCCGCACATGCCACAACGCAGACGAGTAGGCACCGCCAACGAGCCGCAAAGAGGGTCACACCATAAACGAAAGACAAGAAATGAACGACACCTTGGACATGACACGCATTCCCCAACACATCGCCATCATCATGGATGGCAACGGACGTTGGGCAACAGCGCAAGGCAAGCCACGCAACTACGGCCATCAAGCCGGAGTGGATACGGTGCGCCGCATCACCTCGGAGTGTACGCGGTTGGGTGTGAAATATCTCACGCTCTACACCTTCTCCACCGAGAACTGGAACCGCCCTGCCGACGAAGTGGCTGCCCTCATGGGTCTGGTGCTGTCCTCCCTGGAGGATGAAATATTCATGAAGAACAACGTGCGCTTCCGCGTTGTGGGCGACATGAAGCGTCTGCCGGAGGCTGTGCAACAGAAGTTGCAGGAGACAATGGACCACACCGCCGCCAACACTGCAATGACAATGGTGGTGGCTCTGAGCTACTCCTCACGCTGGGAAATAGTGGAGGCGGCACGCGCCATAGCCCAAGAGGTGAAGGACGGACGGCTCATGCCCTCTGAAATCAGCGAAGACACTGTGGCACAACACCTCGCAACGGCATTCATGCCCGACCCCGACCTGCTCATACGCACCGGTGGCGAGCAGCGCATCAGCAACTACCTGCTTTGGCAGATAGCCTATTCGGAGCTCTACTTCTGCGACACTTTCTGGCCCGACTTCTCCGAAGCCGACCTCCGGAAAGCCATCCTCAGTTATCAAAACCGCCAAAGACGCTTCGGCAAGACGGAGGCACAGGTGGACAATGAAGAGGCTGTGGGCAAGTGACGGCGAGGCCATCAATAAAAAGAAAAAACAATAGCAAGATATGAACTGCATAAAGGTGCTTACATCCATCTGCTTACTTGCATGCGGACTCTCCGCTCAGGGGCAGGACAAAATAGTGCATCCCGACATCTCCTATGCCGGAACGCCGCGCACGGTGACCGTTGCCGGACTCACCGTTACGGGTGCTGACGGCTACGAGGACTATATGCTTACGGGCATTTCCGGACTCACCATTGGTCAGGAAATAGAACTCCCGGGCGACGAAATCACCAATGCTGTGAAGCATTACTGGCGTTACGGACTCTTCTCCGACGTGTCGGTGGGCGTGGATTCGCTCATCCACGACAAGGCTTACATACACATCCGGCTGCGTATGCGCCCCCGTGTGTCCACCATCAATTATGTGGGCGTGAAGAAATCGGAGCGCACCGACCTCGAAGAACGGCTCGGACTCCTCAAAGGCGCACAGATAACACCGAACATGGTGGACCGTGCCAAGATTCTCGCAAAGAAATATTACGACGAGAAAGGTTTTAAGAATGCCGACATACAAATCGTGGAACGCGATGATGTGACTAACAAAAACCAAGTCATCCTCGACATCATCATCGACAAGAAGGAAAAGATGAAGGTGCGCACCATCACCATTGTGGGCAACCAAGCACTCAAGACATCGAGGATAAAAGGCGGACTATTCAGGAAAGGCGCGTTCGCAAAGACTCATGAAGCAGGCAAACTCGCCTCCTTCCTCAAGTCGAAGAAGTTCACGCCGGAGCGTTGGAAGGGTGACAAGCAGAAGCTCATCGAGAAGTACAACGAACTCGGTTATCGCGATGCCGTCATTGTGAGCGACTCCGTATGGAACGCCGACGACCGCCATGTGAACATCAGCATCACAGTGGACGAGGGCAAGAAATACTATGTCCGCAACATAACTTGGGTGGGCAACACCGTCTATTCCACCGATTACCTCAACGCTTCGTTGGGTATGAAGAAGGGCGATGTCTACGACCAGAAGCTTATGAACAAGCGACTCACGGAAGATGAGGACGCTGTTGGCAACAACTATTGGAACACAGGTTACCTCTTCTACTCGCTCAACCCGACGGAGGTGAACATCGTGGGCGACTCCATCGACCTCGAGATGCGTATCTTTGAGGGTCCCCAGGCACACATCAACCGCGTGCGGATAAACGGTAACGACCGTCTTTATGAGAACGTGGTGCGCCGCGAGCTCCGCACAAAACCTGGCGACCTGTTCTCAAAAGAGGCTCTCCAGCGTTCTGCACGTGAAATCGCTTCAATGGGACACTTCGACGCAGAAAAGGTGAACCCGGACGTGAAACCTGACACGGAAAACGGTACGGTGGACATCAACTGGAATCTGGAACAGAAGTCCAACGACCAGATTGAGTTCTCCCTCGGTTGGGGACAGACGGGTGTTATCGGAAGAATTGGATTGAAACTCAACAACTTCTCCATGCGCAACCTCTTCCGTAAGAACAGCGAGCACCGCGGCATCCTGCCTATTGGCGATGGCGAAGTGCTCTCCATCGGTGCGCAAACCAACGGTACTTATTATCAGTCGTACAACGCTTCCTACAGCACCAATTGGTTCGGTGGCAAGCGACCCGTGCAGTTCTCCATTGGAGCCTACTATTCGAAGCAGACCGATGTGTCAAGCAATTACTACAACAACGGCTACTTCAGCAACTATTACAATTACATGTACGGCTACGGAAACTACAGCGGCTACAACAACTACGAGAACTATTACGACCCCGACAAGTATGTGAAACTCTTCGGAGTGTCGCTCGGATGGGGTAAGCAACTGCGTTGGCCGGACGACTATTTCCAGTTGTCGCTGTCGCTGCAATACACGCGTTACATGCTCAAGAACTGGAGTTACTTCCTTATGACCAACGGAAACTCCAACAACCTCAACTTCAGCATCCAACTGTCGCGCACCTCAACCGACAACCAACTCTTCCCGCGCCGCGGATCAGAGTTCCTTGCTTCGGTGACAATCACGCCGCCATGGTCGGCTTGGGACGGCAAAGACTACAAGAACCTTGCAACCAATTCGAAGTCTGCCAACTACAACGCCGAGCAGCAGGAGAAATACCGTTGGGTGGAATATCACAAATGGAAGTTCAAGGCCCGCACCTTCACCGCTCTCACAAGTGGGCAGAAATGCTTCGTGCTGATGACCCGTGTGGAGTTCGGACTCCTCGGTTCGTACAATAAATACAAGAAATCGCCGTTTGAAACTTACTATGTCGGCGGTGACGGTATGACCGGTTACTCCACGAGTTATGCCGAGGAGACCGTCGGACTCCGTGGCTACGAGAACGGCTCCCTCACTCCTTACGGTTCGGAAGGCTATGCCTACGACCGCTTTACTCTCGAGCTCCGCTATCCGTTCATGCTCGGCAACACCACCATCTACGGTCTCGGTTTCGTCGAGGCAGGTAACGCCTGGACCGACACGAAGAAGTTCAACCCCTTCGATATGAAGCGTTCGGCAGGTGTCGGCGTGCGCATCTTCCTCCCGATGGTGGGCTTGATGGGTATCGACTACGCCTACGGTTTCGACAAAGTGTTCGGTACAAAGGGCGGCGGACAGTTCCACTTCGTCCTCGGACAAGAATTCTAAACAATGCGAAATATGAAGAAACTACTTTTCACAATGCTCCTTGCCGTCGCTGCTACAGCGGCAAACGCGCAGAAGTTCGCCCTCATGGACATGGAATATGTGCTGAAAAACATCCCTGCCTATGAGCGCGCCAACGAGCAACTCAACCAGGTTTCGAAGAAATGGCAGGCCGAAGTGGAAGCCATAAACACCGAAGCCACCACGATGTATAAGAACTATCAGAACGAAATGGTGTTCCTCTCGCAAGAGCAGAAGAAGGCAAAGCAAGAGGAAATAATGAAGAAGGAGAAGGAAGCCAGCGACCTGAAGCGCAAGTATTTCGGTCCGGAGGGCGAACTCTTCAAGAAGCGCGAGAGTCTCATGTCGCCCATTCAGGAGGAGATTTACAACGCCGTGAAAGAGGTGTCGGAACTCCGTGGCTACTCGCTCGTCATCGACCGTGCCAGCGACACGGGCATCATTTACGGCTCGCCGAAGGTGGACATCAGCAACGAGGTGCTGCAAAAGCTCGGCTACAGCAACTAAAGCGCTCTGCCATTGACATTTAACAAGGAAAATCAATAACAATAATAAAACAACAAAGAAAAATGAAGAAACTTATCTTAATGCTTATGTTGCTCGCACCTATGGCAACATTCGCTCAGAAATTCGGTCATGTTAACTCGCAGGAAATCATGTCTTCCATGCCTGAACTCATCAAAGTGCGTGGCGAACTCGAGGCTGCCGCAAAGCAGTATGACAACGACCTCAAGGCTATGTACGAGGAGTTCCAGCGCAAGAACGAGGACTACGAGAAGAACGCTTCGACCATGAACGAGACCAAGAAGAAGGAGACCGAAGAGGGACTCCAGCAGATGTATCAAAAGATTCAGCAGACCTCGCAGGACAACCAGCAGGCCCTTCAGAAGCTGCAGCAGGAGAAATTCGGCCCCATCCAGCAGAAAGTGCTCGACGCTATCAAGGCTGTCGGCAAGGCAGGAGGCTACGTTTACATCATGGACATGGCTTCCGGCATCCCTTACATCAGCGACACTCTGAGCAAGGATGTCACAGCAGAGGTGAAAGCACAGCTCAACAAGGCGAAGTAAAAAGCCCCAACATTTTAACCATTAACGGCAGACTCTGCTGTGCGGCACGTTGCTTCACGCACCATTCGGGGCGGCGACGGACCCCCGCACGGCAGTGTCTGCCTTTTTTCTACATTATTTATATAATACGCCAAAAGTATGAAAAAGATTCTCTTGATGCTTTTTGTGCTCGCCATGCCACTCTTGGCAAGCGCCCAGGTGAAGTTCGGCTACTTCAGTTTCAGCGAAATCCTCAACACCATGCCCGACCGTGCAGTCGTGGAACGCAACCTTGCCGACCTGCGGCTGAAGTATGACGGCGAGATGAAGCGCGCCGAAAACGAGTTCAACGCCAAGTATGAGGAGTTTCTCGAAGGGCAGCGCGACTTCGTGCCGAGCATCCTTCGCAAGCGCCAGGCAGAGTTGCAGGAGATGATGGAGAAGAATGTCGCCTTCCGCAAGGAGGCAGAACGGCTCCTCAAAGAGGCTCACGACGATGCCTATGCACCGCTGCGCAAGAAGATAAACGAGGCGGCGGCGAAGGTGGGAGCAGCCCGCGGCTATGCCTTCATACTTAATACCGACGGCGATGCTTGCCCTTACATCGACGCTTCAATGGGCGAGGATGCAGCCGTCTTCATCCGCGAACTCCTTGGAATGAACAAATAGCAACGGAGAGTATGACATTGCTTTCACAGACTCCCGGACCCATAGGAGTGTTCGATTCGGGCTACGGCGGACTCACAGTGCTGCACGGCATCCGCCAGCTCTTGCCCGATTACGACTACATGTATCTTGGCGACAACGCCCGGGCTCCTTACGGTTCGCGCTCCTTCGAGGTGGTCTATCAGTTCACGCGGCAGGCAGTTCTGAAGCTGTTCAGCATGGGTTGCCAACTCGTTGTGCTCGGGTGCAACACCGCTTCCGCCAAGGCTTTGCGCAGCATACAGCAGCGCGACCTGCCCGAATGGGACCCCTCGCGCCGCGTCCTCGGCATCATCCGTCCCACGGCAGAGGTAATCGGCTCGCTGACGGAATCCCGCCATGTGGGAATCCTTGCCACCGAGGGCACCATCAACAGCCACAGCTACGACATGGAGATACACAAACTCCATCCTGACATACAGGTCTCAGGAGTGGCGTGTCCGCTTTGGGCGGCGATAGTTGAGGCTGGCGAGGCTGACTCTCCCGGTGCCGACTACTTCGTGCAAAAGCGCATCAACCAGCTCATGCGCAAGGACGGCGACATCGATGCCATCATCCTTGGCTGCACACACTACCCCCTGCTTATGAGCAGCGTGCTGAAGAACGTGCCCAACGGCGTGCGCATCGTGTCGCAAGGCACCTACGTCGCCAACTCGTTGAAGGACTATCTCGACCGCCATCCGGAGATGCAGCGCAAACTCACGCAAGGCGGTTCGTGCCAATATTTCACCAGCGAGAGTGAGGAACGCTTCAGTCAGACAGCGCGGATATTCCTCCATAAAGACGTGGTGGTGCACCATGTCGACCTTTGAACCGCCACCGGCAATCTGCAAAATTCATAACTTCCAACCGCTAACCCATAACCTCCTATGCTCGTAAAAACCTATTGTGCCGCCGTCAATGGACTTGATGTCACCACCGTCACCGTGGAAGTGAACATCATTCCGGGTATCTTGTATCGCCTTACAGGTCTTGGCGATGCCGCCGTCCGCGAGGGTCGCGACCGCATTGCCTCCGCCCTTCAGTTCAACGGCTATAAGTTTCCCCATGCCGACATCACCGTAAACCTCGCCCCTGCCGACTTGCGCAAGGAGGGGAGCAGCTTCGATTTGCCGCTGGCTGTTGCCATCTTGGCGGCGAACGGCAACATCGTGAGCGAGCGTTTGGACCGCTTTATGCTTGTGGGCGAACTCAGTCTCGACGGCACTCTGCAACCCATCAAGGGCGCTCTCCCCATCGCCATAAGGGCAAGGGCAGAAGGTTTCGAGGGACTCATAGTGCCGCAGCAGAACGTTCGCGAGGCTGCCGTCGTCAACAACTTGAATGTTTACGGCATGGAGTCGATTGTCGATGTGGTGAAATTCCTTACGGGTGCGGCGCAATACGAGCCTACGGTCATCGATACGCGGCGCGAATTCTATGAGCATCAGTACAGCTTCGACCTCGATTTCGCCGATGTCCGCGGCCAGGAGAGTGTGAAACGCGCCCTGGAAGTGGCTGCCGCCGGCGGACACAACCTCATTATGGTGGGTCCTCCCGGCTCGGGCAAGTCAATGATGGCAAAGCGTCTGCCCTCCATCTTGCCTCCGCTGTCGCTCGCCGAGAGCTTGGAGACGACGCAGATACACAGCGTTGCAGGCAAACTCGGGCGCGACATGTCGCTCATCTCGCAGCGTCCGTTCCGCGCTCCGCATCACACCATCTCCGAAGTGGCTCTCGTGGGAGGCGGCACGAGTCCGCAACCGGGAGAGATTTCGCTTGCCCACAACGGCGTTCTCTTTGCCGACGAGTTGCCGGAATTCAACAAAGCCACCCTCGAGGTGCTGCGCCAACCCCTTGAAGACCACAAGATTACCATCTCGCGAGCCAAGTACACGGTGGAGTTTCCGTGCTCTTTCATGTTCGTGGCATCTATGAATCCGTGTCCTTGCGGCTATTATGGCGACCCCACCCACCACTGCGTGTGCTCGCCGGGACAGATTATGCGCTATATGAACAAGATTTCCGGACCCCTTCTCGACCGCATCGACATTCAGTGCGAGATTCATCCTGTGCCGTTCAACGACATCTCGAAGGCGGCGCAAGGCGAGCCGAGTGCCGTGATACGCGAGCGTGTCATCAAGGCGCGTGACATTCAGACGGCGCGCTTCCAAGACTCCCCCGGCGTGCATTGCAACGCCCAAATGACGGAGCGCATGATTCATCGCTTTGCCGAACCCGATGCCGACGGCATCTCTTTGCTGCGCACTGCCATGCAGAAGTTCTCCCTTTCCGCCCGCGCCTACAACCGCATCCTGAAAGTAGCACGCACCATTGCCGACCTCGATGGCTCCGAAACGGTGCAGAGCCACCACCTCTCCGAAGCCATCAACTATCGCAATCTCGACCGTGGCGACTGGGC
>CAYXGN010000043.1:3783-13219 GCA_964464505.1 uncultured Prevotella sp. | reverse complement strand
TATAGGGTGTCAAATCCTTTATTTTGGCCCCTATGCTGATGCGGTTATGTTGCATCAATCCATTTTTTGCATGATTTTCATGCCCTCCTCCACTGCCTGCATGTTAAGCGGGATGAGGTTATGATGGCGTTCGGGGAGCGTCTTGTAAAGGGCTTTGTTCAAGCCTTTGGTGCTCACGATGGGGCAGACTTTGAGCAATCCTCCGAGGACAATCATATTGAACACCTTCGAGTTCTTCATCTCTGCCGCCTTGTCCATGGCATCGATACGATAGACGCTGATGTCCTTGCGTGTGGGAGGGTTGAGGATGCCGAAGCCGTCGTAGATGAGTATGCCGCCCGGCTTCACCTTCGGTTGGAACTTGTCGAGCGAGGGTTGGTTGAGCACTATTGCCACATCGTAGCTGCTGAGGATGGGCGATGAGATGCGTTCGTCGCTCACTATGACAGTGACATTGGCTGTTCCGCCGCGCTGTTCGGGTCCGTAGGCGGGCATCCACGTAACTTCCTTGTCTTCCATAAGTCCGGAGTAAGCCAGAATCTTGCCCATGGAGAGCACTCCCTGTC
This sequence comes from uncultured Prevotella sp., assembly GCA_964464505.1. Lineage (GTDB taxonomy): Bacteria > Bacteroidota > Bacteroidia > Bacteroidales > Bacteroidaceae > Prevotella. The sequence continues at coordinate 12,653 of CAYXGN010000043.1, read as the reverse complement.
CTCCGAAACCTGCTATAATGATTTCTGCTTTCATAGGTTTGTCGTATCTTTTAAGTCGCCCTTAGGGTATTGTTTGAACATATTCTCCTTCATCCATGCATTGGCTTTCACGGGGTTGAGTTTCCATCCGCTGTTGCAAGTGGCGACAATCTCAATCAGCGACGAGCCCTTTCCCTCCATTGAGGCGGTGAAGGCTTTCTTTATGGCAGCCTTGGCCTGGCGTATCGATGCCACGCACTCCACACTCTGGCGCGACACGAAACAGGTGCCGGGCAGCGTGACAGCCATCTCCGAGAGGTTGAGAGGATAGCCATGCAGACGCGGGTCGCGACCGTAGGGGCATGTTGAAGTCTTCTGTCCGATGAGAGTCGTCGGTGCCATCTGTCCTCCCGTCATGCCGTAGATGGCATTGTTGATGAAGATGAGCGTGATGTTCTCGCCTCGGTTGAGTGCATGTATGCTCTCCGCCGTACCTATGCACGCCATGTCGCCGTCGCCCTGATAGGTGAACACGAGGCGGTCGGGCCACAGACGCTTTATGGCAGTGGCGAGAGCGGGAGCACGACCGTGTGCCGCCTCCTGCCAATCGATGTCGATGTAGTTGTAGGCGAAGACGGAGCAGCCCACAGGACTCACTCCGACAGTCTTTTCCTGCATGCCCATTTCGGCTATTACCTCAGCCACAAGCTTGTGGACTACGCCGTGGGAGCAGCCTGCACAATAGTGCATGTGGGTGTCGTTGAGAAGTTCCGGTTTACTGTAAACCAGGTTCTCGGGTGATATTATGTCGTTCATAACAATTTCTCCTTTAAAACTTTAACCATTTCTTCCGGCTCAGGCACGATGCCACCGAGTCGTCCGTAGTGTGCAACTGGAACTGCACCGTTGACGGCGAGGCGCACATCGTCAATCATCTGGCCTGCGTTGATTTCGGCGACGAGGATGCCTTTCACGCCCTTTGCAGCCTCAGCGATTTCCTTTTCAGGGAAGGGCCAGAGGGTGATGGGGCGAAGGAGTCCCACCTTGATGCCTTCTTCGCGCGCCAGCTCTATTGCCTTTTCGGCGATGCGGGCAGCACTTCCGAAGGCGACAATCATATAGTCGGCATCGTCTGTGAACTTTGTCTCATAGCGCACCTCATTGTCGCGGATGGTCTGATACTTCTCCTGCAGGTGGAGGTTGCGCTGTTCCATCACCTCAGGCTTCAGTTCAAGCGATGTGATGACATTGGGTTTGCGCATTCCCTTACGCCCTGTGGACGCCCAAGGACACTCCTTGAGGATTTCTTCCTCGGTGCGGCGCGGCTTCATCGGAGGCAGCACCACCTTCTCCATCATCTGTCCTATGACACCGTCGCTGAGAATCATTACCGGCGTGCGGTACTTGAAGGCGAGTTCAAAGGCAAGGTCGACGAAGTCAGCCATCTCCTGAACCGAGTCGGGGGCGAGCACGATGATGTAGTAGTCGCCGTTGCCGCCGCCTCGCGTAGCCTGGAAATAGTCGCTCTGTGAGGGTTGGATGGTGCCCAAGCCGGGACCTCCGCGCTGCACATTGACGATGACTCCCGGCACCTCGGCACCTGACATATAGGAGATGCCTTCCTGCATCAGCGACACACCGGGACTCGACGATGATGTGAAAACCTTCTTTCCCGAACCGCCACCACCATAAAGCATGTTGATGGCAGCCAGTTCGCTCTCTGCCTGCACCATCACCATTCCAGTGGTTTCCCACGGTTTCAGTTCGGCAAGTGTTTCAATAACTTCTGTTTGGGGAGTGATGGGATAGCCGAAATAGCCGTCGGCACCACATCGGATGGCAGCGTGGGCGAGAGCCTCGTTGCCTTTCATTAGTTTTACTTCTTGTTCTGCCATAGCTGCTAATCCTCCATTTTTTTCTTGTAAACTGTGATGCATCCGTCCGGACAAACAATGCCGCACGAAGCACAACCAATGCATTCTTCTGGCTGCACAGCCTCAGCATAGGGGTAGCCGTGCACATTGACGGACCTCTGTGTGAGGGCAATGACACCTTTGGGACAAGCCACTACGCATAGTGAACAGCCTTTACAGCGGTCGGTGTTGACCACTATGGCACCTTTAATTTTTCCCATGTTAGTTAGTTATTTAAGGGTTATAAAAGTCTTTGCAATAGAAGTTGAGTATGTCGTCGAGCATCTTCTTGGCTTCTACGGCAGGCGAGTCGGGGTCGAGTGCTATTGCCTCGAGATAGTTGTCGAGCGCATGCTGCCAGTCGCCTTTGCGCCGATACTCGTTGCCAAGGATGTAGAACTCTTCCGCTGTCACTTGTAAAACTCCTTCTTGTAAGCCGACAGCGTGTTCTTCATCAGCGAGCAGATGGTCATGGGACCCACTCCTCCCGGAACGGGAGAGATGAAGGAGCATAACGGAGCAACCTCGTCAAATTTCACGTCGCCATTGAGTCGGTAGCCGCTTTTGCGCGTGGCATCGGGCACACGGGTGGTGCCCACGTCAATGACCACGGCTCCGGGCTTCACCATATCGGCAGTGACGAAGTCGGGGCGACCTATTGCCGCCACGATGATGTCGGCTTTGGCGCACTCCTCCTTAAGGTTGGTGGAATGGGAATGGCACACCGTCACGGTGGCGTCGCCATAGCGTTTCTGCATCATCAGCTGCGCCATGGGGTTGCCCACGATGTTGCTTCTTCCGAGGACAACGCATTTCTTGCCCGAGGTTTGAATGCCGTAACGCTGCAAAAGAGTCATTATTCCGAGCGGAGTGGCAGAGATGAAGCACGGCAATCCTATTGCCAACCGACCCACATTGATGGGATGAAAGCCGTCGACATCCTTGCGGTAGTCTATTGCTTCGATGACTTTCTGCTCGTCGATGTGCTTCGGCAACGGCAGTTGCACGATGAAACCGTCGACGGAAGCATCGTCGTTGAGACGGGCGACGCAGGCAAGGAGTTCCGCCTCCGTGACATCATCCTCATAGCGGATGAGCGTCGACTCAAAGCCACACTGCTCGCATGCTATCACTTTGTTCTTGACATAGGTCTCCGAGCCACCGTCGTGTCCCACGAGGACAGCAGCCAGATGCGGCCGTCTGCCGCCTGCATTGACAAGGCGTTCCACCTCGGCGGCTATCTCCTGCTTTATGGCTGTGGCTGTGGCCTTACCATCTATGATTTGCATAATACATTATTTAATAAGATAAGAAAGAATTGCACAACACACTTCTTTTTTAGAATTTCGGCATTCCGGGCGTTCCTTTCATCTTGCCCATCATGCCTGCCATCTGCGCCATTTTCGAGCCAGTCATCATCTTCATCATCTTGCGTGTCTGGTCGAACTGCTTTATGAGCCGGTTCACATCCTGAAGGTTGGTGCCGCTACCCTTTGCTATTCGCATGCGGCGGCTTTGGTTAAGGATTTCAGGATTGGTGCGTTCCTTCGGCGTCATACTCTTTATAATGGCTTCAATGCCCTTGAAGGCGTTGTCGTCGATGTCAACATCCTTGATGGCTTTGCCCACACCCGGAATCATGGCAGCCAAGTCCTTGATGTTGCCCATCTTCTTTATCTGCTCTATCTGACCGAGGAAATCGTTGAAGTCGAACTTGTTTTTCTGGATTTTCTTTTGCAGGCGGCGTGCCTCTTCCTCATCGAACTGTTCCTGGGCGCGCTCCACAAGGCTTACGATGTCGCCCATTCCGAGGATGCGGTCTGCCATTCGCTCGGGGTGGAACACATCGATTGCCTCCATCTTCTCGCCCGTTCCCACAAACTTGATTGGCTTTGTCACTACGGTGCGGATGGAGAGGGCGGCACCGCCACGGGTGTCGCCGTCGAGTTTTGTGAGCACCACTCCGTCGAAGTTGAGCCGGTCGTTGAATTCCTTTGCGGTGTTCACAGCGTCCTGACCCGTCATGGAGTCTACCACAAAGAGTGTCTCGTCGGGGTTGATGGCATTCTTGAGGTTGTAGATTTCGGTCATCATCTCCTCGTCGACAGCGAGTCGTCCGGCGGTATCGACGATGACAACGTCGTAGCCCTTCGCCTTGGCTTCATGGATGGCGCGGGTTGCTATCTCGACAACATTCTTGTTTTCCGGTTCCGAATAGACAGGCACTCCAATCTGTTCGCCCACCACCTTGAGCTGGTCGATGGCAGCAGGGCGGTAGACATCGCACGCCACGAGAAGAGGGTTCTTGTGGCGTTTCTGGCGGAGCATGTTGGCAAGTTTGCCGCTGAAAGTGGTCTTACCTGAGCCTTGGAGACCGCTCATGAGGATGACGGAGGGTCGGCTGTTGAGTTGAAGTTCTGCGGCTTCACCACCCATAAGTTGTGCCAACTCATCGTGCACAATCTTGACCATGAGCTGACTTGGCTTCACCGCTGTGAGGACATTCATTCCGAGAGCCTTCTGCTTCACGGTGTCGGTGAATGTCTTTGCCACTTTATAATTGACGTCGGCATCGAGCAACGCGCGCCTCACGTCTTTAAGGGTCTCGGCAACATTGATTTCCGTAATTCTGCCTTCACCTTTCAAGATTTTGAAACTGCGTTCCAGCCTATCGCTTAGATTTTCGAACATATATGTTTTATGGTTTTAATTTGTTATTGTAAAAGTGTGCGGGAACCGTCCCTCACACTGCAAAAGTAAACAATAATTAATGAAGCGGAAAGACAAACGTCAGTTATTTAATGTATTTTAAAATACAAACTGGCATTACGTCAGCATCACGTTGCCGTCCTCGGCGCAGATGGCCTCCTCGCTGATGAGGGCTTCGAGAGCCTCGCCGAGCACTTCGCGCGGTATGGCGAGGGTGAGCAATGAGGTGGCGGCGTGGGGCTTACCGTCGGCGAGGAAAGCGAGGATGGCAGCCTTCGCCTTGTCGCTTTGCGACTCCTTCACGGCTGTTTTCGCCCTGTCGTTGCACACATCGCAGCAGCCGCAGTCGGTGGATTTCTCCTCATCGAAGTAGCGCAGGAGCTGGCGGCTGCGGCAGACGAGGTCGTTGGAGGCGTAGTTCACCACAGCGAGGATGCTCCTTTCGAGTTGCGCCCTGCGCTCCTCATACACCGAAGGCGGAATGAAGAGGCGACTGGTGTCCTCGCGGTCGATGACATAAGTGATGGTGGGTATGTGGCGTTGCGGAATGAAATGCACGATGCGGCGCATGCTCAACCTCTTCAGCACGAGGTAGACCTGCTGCGAGGTGAGTCCTGCCTTGCCGGCGATGAAGCCCTCGTCAATGAACACATAGTCGACGAACAACCCCGAATAGTTTCTTAAAAGGGCGGTGATGACAGCGTCCTCGAGGGGCGAGACATCGGCAAGCCGGTAGAGTTCATCGCGGTCGAGAGTAAAGCGGAGGCGCGCTCTGATTTCCGGGTCATCCTCATAGTCTATGTAACCGGTGTTGTTCAAGATGCGGAGAGCCGACTCCACGATGACGGGATAGTGATGGAAGGCGCGGCAGAACTTCTCGATGTCGAAGGCAAACACATGCCCTCTCCCACTCCCCACGCCTATCTCGAAGAAGAAGGCTATGTGCTCATAGATTTTGTAGATGAGTTCTTTTGGAGGGAACTCGGCTTCTATGCGCCGCTTAAGTTTGCGACTGTCCGACTCATTATAGAGCAAAACGGCATAGGAGCGGTTGCCGTCTCTGCCGGCGCGACCCGCTTCCTGGAAGTAAGCCTCAAGCGAATCGGGACAGTCGATGTGGATAACGAGGCGCACATCGGGCTTGTCGATGCCCATGCCGAAGGCGTTTGTCGCCACGATGACGCGCTTCTGCCCACTCGTCCATGCCTTCTGCCGCTGGTCCTTGACAAGGTTTTCGAGTCCGGCATGATAGAAAGTGGCACTGATGCCGTGCTCCTCGAGATATTTGCTCACCTCCTTGGAGCGGTCGCGGCTGCGCACATAGATGATGGCACTGCCTTCAACAGAGTTGAGGATATGGAGTGTCTCTGCCGGCTTGTTCATGGTCTGGCGCACGATGTACGACAGGTTCTTGCGCTCAAAGCTCATGCGGAAGACACATTCGCGGCGGAAAGCGAGTCGCGCCTGGATGTCGGCGATGACCCTTGAAGTGGCAGTGGCGGTGAGGGCGAGCACAGGAGCGTCGGGCTTCATCTTGCGGATGTCGGCAATGTGGAGGTAGGACGGGCGGAAGTCGTAGCCCCACTGACTGATGCAGTGGGCCTCGTCGACGGTGATGAAACTTACATCGATGCGGCGAAGCTTCAACTTGAAGAAGTCCGATGAGAGGCGTTCGGGCGACACATAGAGGAGTTTGGTGTTGCCCATGATGCAGTTGTCGAGCACCTTAACTGTCGCGTTGTGCGTCATGCCGGAGTGGATGGCATCGGCTATGATGCCGCGCTGCCGCAGAGCCGTGACTTGGTCCTTCATGAGGGCAATGAGAGGCGTGATGACGATGCACACTCCCGGCTTGGCGAGGGCAGGCACCTGGAACGTGAGCGACTTGCCTCCGCCTGTCGGCATGAGTCCCAGCGTGTCGTTACCGTCGGCTATGCTGCGGATGATGTCGCGCTGGATGCCACGGAAATCGGAGTAGCCCCAGTTGTCGTGGAGTATCTTCAAATATGCTTCTTCGTCGTAGCCAGGCATGATTGCTGTTATGAGTGTGAAAGGCCTTATTTTCAATGAGTTGCAAACAAGGCTTGTTTGCACTCCAAATAAGGCTTGTTTGCGATGCGATTGAGGCTTGATTGCTACCTAAACAAGGCTTGTTTGAAATCCGGGGGAACTTTGTTCAGAGTTCTTCTTCCTCCGTCGGCCTTATGTCCTCTATCTGGAGCTGCACCTGATTGCGCTTGAACACGTTGTCCTCGAGCGTGTAGGCGATGTCGAAACTGCGCTTCGACTTGATGTAACGCGCCGAGGCACTCTGCCCGAAGGCTATCCCATTGACCACATCGTTCGACTTGGAGTCGACGAGTTCGAGTTTGATGTGCTCCTGTTCGCGCCCCACCACCTTGCTCGTGCCGTAGTCGTAGACCCCGACAGTGCAGAAGACGGGTTTGGAATTGCAGGGGCCGAAGGGTGCGAAACGCTTCAGGTCGTTGTGCAGACGCTTCGTGATGTCCTTGAAATCAATCTGGGCATCGATGTGGAGGTTGGCTTCTGTCTGCTCGGGAAGGATGTGCTCCTCCACATACTGTTGGAAGCGGCGGCGGAAGACGGGGATGTCATCCCAGCGCAGGGTGAGTCCGGCAGCATAGGTGTGGCCGCCGAAATTGACGAGCAAGTCGCGGCAACTCTTTATCGCCGAATAGACATCGAAGCCCGTGACGCTGCGCGCCGAGCCAGTGGCGAAGTCGCCGTCGCGCGTGAGCACCACCGTGGGGCGGAAGTAAATCTCAGTGAGTCGGGAGGCAACGATGCCGATGACTCCTTTCTTCCAGTTCTCGTCATAGAGCACGATGGACGACTGATGGCGCTGACTCTCGAGGCGCGAGACAATGTGGTTGGCTTCCTCTGTCATCTGTTTGTCGATGTCCTTGCGCATCTCGTTGTAGCAATCTATGTGCTTCGCCTTGCTGAGCGCATTGGAGAAGTCCTTCTCCACGAGCAGGTCGACACTCTCTCTGCCACTCTCCATACGCCCCGATGCATTGATGCGCGGTCCTATCTTGAAGATGATGTCGCTCATTGTGATTTCCCGTCCGTTGAGTCCGCAGATGTCGATGATGGCCTTCAAGCCTATGCTCGGGTTCTGGTTGAGCACCTTCAAGCCGTGGTAGGCGAGGATACGGTTCTCGTCGGTCACGGGGACGATGTCGGCAGCGATGCTCACTGCACACATGTCGAGGAGCGGAGAAAGGTGGGAAAAGGGAATGCCATTGTTCTTGGCGAAAGCCTGCATGAACTTGAAGCCCACGCCGCAGCCGCAGAGATGCTTGAAAGGATAGGTGTCGTCCTTGCGCTTGGGGTTGAGGATGGCAACGGCAGGAGGCAGGATGTCGTCGGGCATGTGGTGGTCGCAGATGATGAAATCGATGCCAAGACTCTTGGCATAGGCAATTTCATCGACCGCCTTGATGCCGCAATCGAGGATGATGATGAGTTTTACGCCCATCTCGTGGGCATAGTCTATTCCCTTGATGCTCGCTCCGTAGCCCTCGTCATAGCGGTCGGGGATGTAATAGTCGATGTTGGAATAGAACTGTTGGATGAACTTATAGACCAGCGCGACGGCTGTGCATCCATCCACATCGTAGTCGCCGTAGACCATGATGCGCTCCTTTCTGCCCATGGCATCATTGAGTCTGTCCACCGCCATGTCCATGTCTTTCATCAAGAACGGGTTTATCAGGTCGGCAAGCTGTGGATGGAAGAAACGCTTTGCCGCCGGCTCTGTGGTGATGCCACGCTGCAAGAGCAACTGCGCGAGAATGGGACTGATGTTGAGTTTCGCCCCCAGTTCCTCTGCGAGTTGCCTGTCTTCAGGTGCAGGCGGTGTGTAATTCCATTTGAATAGCATTTATCTTGTCTTTTTTTATTTCTCTGAATCAAAGCGGTTTGCAGGCTTAAGGGGTGGGAATAATCGTCGTCTCGGGCGGCAAGGAACACTGCCTTGCAGGATAAGCCACAAGCAAACGAAAGGGCAAACCGCGTGTAAAATTACAAAATAAATGCGGAATGAGAAAGAAAGGAGTGCTATTTATGAAAAAATAATGGTTATGGGTGGGGTAAAAAACCACCAACACAGTTGTGCAGCAATAGCAACGTAATGACAAAATGTCGCGCTGAAAGCGCAGTTATCCTCCAGCCCGGGGCCGCTCGGCTTTGCCGCTTGCCAGAGCAAGAACGCCCTGGGTATAAATGCAAAGATAGGAGCGCCCT
>CAYXGN010000043.1:0-3683 GCA_964464505.1 uncultured Prevotella sp. | reverse complement strand
GCCCTTACAGGGCGCAGGGTGTGGGGTCATCATGCCACCCGGGGCGCTGCCCCGGGCTGGAGGGAAGTTGGGCTTACAGCCCGTTGCCTTTCCGCCTCCAATTCGGCTTCGTGTCGTCGACCGTTGGTTCTGGGCGCAGCAACATCTTGATTAGTCACCGATGCCCTTCTTGGCAGCGGCATCTTCCATTTTCTTGCGGATGTCGGCAGGTATGGCGTTCTTGTTCACCATGTAGTCCATGGTGTTGGCAATGATGAAGTTCTTCGTCATATACCATATTCCGTCGTACGCACCGGTCTCACCCCAAGAGTTCTTCACCATATAGTATTCCTTGCCGTTCTGGTCCTTTGCGATGCCATAGATAAGCATTCCATGGTCGTCGGTGAGTTCCCAGTTGTCGAAACGCTCCTGGCGCTGTTCGGGAGTGGGCTCGAGTTCGGGAACGGTGCAGCCCAGAGAGTCGATGATGCTTGTGCGCTTTGCAGGGGTAAGCTTAAGCCAACGTGCCATATCGCTGCCTGCAAGACTCTCCGTCTTCTTGGTGTCCACGAAGTAAGCCAAGCCGTTGCGCGTGAAGCCCGGTTCACTGACATCGCCGCCCCAAGCCACGGTGTAACCGTTCATGACGGCATTGTCGATGATGCGCGCCATATCGTCCATAGGCAAGTTCCACGACAACGGGTTGCGCCAGTTGTCCTGCACCTCAACGGCATACTGCGTGTAGTAAGGGTGGTGGGAGTAACTTGTGATGGAGACATAATCGTTCCAGTCGAGACCAAGACTTGCAGCAAACTCTTTCGGAGTGTATTCCTTGCCCTCATAAGTGAACTTTTCGGGACATGCGCCAAGGTAAGCGTCGAGGATTCCCTGCATTCCCACCTTCCATTGGTTGGAGATTTTCTTCTCCTTGCTCTTCGAGATGCCGGCAACATAAGGCTCGAGCTGACCGAAGAACTCATTGAAGTTGTTCAGCGAGTCACCGTAGAGGGAGCCGGGGAACGGCATGGCGTCCTCCGGGCAGATGCCGTGGGTCTTAAGGACATAGAACACATCGTAAGCCGAACCGCCCTGCGAGAACTGGCAGTCGCCGTGCAGACGCACCACCTGGACGGCACGCTCCATATAGTTTTTGTTGGCGACGAAAGCCTCACAGAGGTCGTAGGTCTTTCCCGTTTTCTTGAGAATCTCTGCCTCGAAGAATGAAAGGGTGGAATAGTCCCAGCACGTGCCGCTGCGGTTCTGGTCCTTTATACTTGTGATGGGGTTCTCTTTCACCACGGTGAACACTGGTTTGTTGCTTTTCGCAGCCTTCTTTGGCTTAGCGTTTACGCCTGTCGCGAGAACAGCGAGGAGCGCAAGAGTCAAGATTTTCTTCATTTTCTTATTGCTGTTTTTAATTTTATTTTTCTTTCATTATTCATCGGATGCCGTTCAATTCCCAGCCATGAACGCTTCTACATCCTTGGGATGGTAAGGTATGCGTTCCTTGCCTATGAAGCGGCAACCGTCCTTCGTGATGAGCACATCGTCCTCAATGCGCACGCCTCCGAAGTCCTTGTAGGTCTCAATCTTGTCGAAGTTGAGGAATTCGGCGCAGTGTCCCGAGGCTTTCCAGTCGTCGATGAGGGCTGGGATGAAATATATTCCGGGTTCATCGGTGACCACAAAGCCCTCCTCAAGGCGGCGACCCATACGCAGGCAGTTTGTTCCGAACTGGTCGAGACGAGGGCGCGTCTCCGCGTCAAAGCCCACATTTATCTGGTCGAGGTTCTCCATGTCGTGCACATCCATACCCATCATGTGTCCCAGTCCGTGCGGCAGGAACATGGCATGGGCACCTGCTGCCACGGCTTCGTCGGTGTCGCCCTTCATCAGTCCTAGTTCTTTCAGCCGTTCGGTCATAAGGCGGCACACTGCGAAATGCACGTCCATATACTTCACTCCGGGCTTCGCCACGTCGAGCACATAATCGTGGCACGCCTCAACGATGCTGTAAATGTCGAGTTGCCGCTGCGTAAACTTTCCGTTGACGGGGAAGGTGCGGGTGTTGTCGGAGCAATAGTTGTTCACGGTCTCGGCACCGGCATCGCACAAAGCGAGTCTGCCGCTCTCCAAGACTGCCATCGACGGGTTGCCGTGCATTATCTCGCCGTGCTGACTGAAGATTGTGGGGAAACTCACCATCGCTCCGTAGGAGTGTGCCACTCCGTCCACCTGACCGCCGACAAACTTCTCCGTCAGTCCCGGTTTCGTGAGGCGCATCGCCGTGGTGTGCATCCTGTAGCCTATCGTTGCGGCACGCTCCAGTTCCTCTATCTCCTGCTGCTCCTTAGTGGAGCGCATCTTTACCACGGCATTTATCAGTTCCATACTCGCCCGTTCCTTCTGCTGCGAGGGATGGATGCCAAGCAAATCGTAGACCTGAAGCATTATGTCGTGACGGTAAGGGGGCAGGAAATGTATTCGGCGATTGTGTCGCAGAGCCTCATCGCAGATTGTCTTCAGTCCCGGCATCGGCGCGGTGTGAGCCACACCCACGCTCTCCGCCATGTCGTGTACGCTGTCGACGCTGCCATACCACACAATGTCCTCAATGTCAATGTCATTGCCCACGAGGGTCTCGGTGCCGTTGTCGATGTCGATAACGCCCACGAGTCCGTCGCGGTTGAGTCCGAAATAATACAAGAATGAGGAGTCCTGACGGAAAGGATAATAACCGTTGGAAGGATAATTGCACGGCGACTCGTTGTTGCCGAACAGTATTATGATGCCGTCCTTTACAAGTTCTCTCAGCTTGACGCGCCGGCTGGCGTATGTGTTCTTGTCAAACATATCGCTTCATTTATGTCGGGTTCTATAAATACAGTGGAAATCTGCATAATCCACCTATAATCATTTGCACTATTTTATGCAAAGATAATAAAAACAAAACACACCACAAAGGAAGCACCCCCATTTTATCGTTCTCGCGCGAACAATATTTTATAGAACCCGCCTTAAACAAAAATCGGTAGCCGACACATATTGCAGTGTGGCTACCGAAATGTTAGTTAGCGCGGCCTAACCCGCTTCGGGTTTTTATTCCGTGCTCTCGCCGTCGGCGTTGTCGCCTTCGGTGGTGTCGCTCTTAGCAGAGGAGTCGTTCAGCTTGCTGATGTCCACGAACGAAGTCTCCTTGCGCAAGGTGGTGGAGTCCAAGGGATACGCCTGACTTTGGTTCGGGCGGAAGCGCAGACGCACCTTGAGTACGTTGTCAGCGGTGAAGTCCTCCGCCGTCTCGCTGCCCATAGATTTGGGGGTTAGATAGAACGTGCCGAGGTCGCCGAGGCGCACACGCTTGGAATCCTTTACCAACTCCACAAGGCAGTCGCATGCCGACATCAACACTCCGAGGATTGTTGCGCGGTCGAAGGGCGAGCCGTGGCTGCTGATGTGTTTTGCAAACTCCTCTGTAGAGAGGGTCTCCGTGTAGATGAAACGTCCGTACCACTTTCCGTTTGCAGTGGACTTCGAGTTCTTGAACTGATACTTGGTTGTAATAACTTTACTCATAATTTTTAAAAATTTAAAATGTTTATAAATATTGAAAACTCTCTTTGCTGCCTGCCAGCAGCGTTTCCGGAAACAGCACCCTTTTTGTCGGATGCTGATGCAAAGTTATCACAACGGAGAAGCGAAATCAA
>CAYXGN010000042.1:9266-13444 GCA_964464505.1 uncultured Prevotella sp. | reverse complement strand
ATTGAAGAAGATGACAAAGCAAAGAGACATAGAACTGCTGGCTCCGGCAAAGGACCTGGAGTGCGGCATCGCCGCCATTGACCATGGTGCCGATGCCGTCTACATCGGTGCGCAGGAGTTTGGCGCAAGGGCTTCGGCGGGCAACGCCACGGAGACGATAGCCGAGCTCTGCCGCTACGCCCACACCTTCGGGGCGAAGGTCTATGTGACGGTGAACACCATCATCTATGAGGACGAGTTGCAGAAGGCTTCCGCGCTACTGGGCGAGCTTGTGAAGACTGGCATCGATGCCATCCTCGTGCAGGACATGGCTGTCCTTGCTTTGCTGCAAAAGTATGGCGCCAGCATCCCCCAACTCCACGCCAGCACGCAGACCGACAACCGCAACGCGGAGAAAGTGGCTTGGCTCCACAGCGTGGGTTTCAAGCGCGTTGTCCTCGCCCGCGAACTCTCCCTCGACGAGATAAAAGCCATTCACAAGAAAGTGCCAGATGTGGAACTCGAAGCCTTCGTCCACGGGGCGTTGTGCGTGAGTTTCTCCGGGGCGTGCTACGCCTCGCTCCACTGCTTCGGCAGAAGTGCCAACAGAGGGGAGTGTGCGCAGTTCTGCCGCCTGCGGTTCTCCCTCTATGATGCCGACGGCACTCTGATAGAGCGTGACCGCCACTTGCTGTCGCTGAAAGACATGAACCAACAAGATGCCGTGGAGCAGCTGATGGATGCCGGCGTCACTTCTTTGAAGATAGAAGGACGGTTGAAGAACGCCGACTATGTGAAGAACGTGGTGGCGGCGTACAGCCAGTGCATAAACGAAATAATAGCCCGCCGACCCGGGGAATACCGGAGGGCGTCGTTCGGGCAGGTGGACTATAAGTTTTCCCCCAACCTTGACAAGACCTTCAACCGGGGCTTCACGCATTATTTCCTCCACGGGCGGCAAAGGGGCATCGAAAGTTTCGACACTCCCAAAGCCATTGGCGAACACGTGGGTTATGTAAAGGAAATTCGCGGAGCATCGTTCACTGTGGCAGGGACAGCCTCCTTTGCCAACGGCGACGGCCTCTGCTTCATCAACAGGGAGCGCACGCTCGAAGGGTTCAGGGTGAACCGCGTGGAGAACAACCGCCTCTACCCTCTTTCCCTGCCCCGCAGCCTTAAGGCAGGAACGGCTCTCTATCGCAACAACGACCAGGAGTTTGAGCGCACGCTGTCGCGCAGGACGGCAGAGCGCACGCTTGCCCTCTCCCTCTCGCTGTGCCTCAAAGACGGCAGACTCCACCTCCTCGCAAGCGATGAAACGGGGAGAAGCGTGGAGATGACTCTCGACGCAGAACTCCAGAAAGCCTTGAAGCCGCAGCGCGACAACATGGCAAGGCAAATGGAGAAACTGGGCAATACGCCTTACAGACTGGCGCAGATAGACATTGCCGACGAGGCAGCCAGTCTCTTTGTTCCGTCGAGCAGACTCGCCGAGTGGCGCAGGGAGTGCGTGAGGAGGCTTCTCGAAACACCAATTCCAGACACAGCCCAAGGAACGGAAGCAGGAGGAAAAGAAGGAGAAATCAAGGAAGACAACATTAACGCGCGCACCATAAATGCCGCCAATGTGGCGAATCACCTGGCGAAGGATTTCTATGAGATGCACGGCGTTACAGGTGCTGCAAGGGCGCACGAGTTGGATTATAAAGGCTCTTCCACACCGGGGAACGCCGCTACACCCTACCCCATTATGACCTGCCGCTTTTGCCTGAGGCACGCCCTCGGCCATTGCGTGCGCCACGGAGGAGAGCGGCCAGAATGGAAAGAGCCCCTTTACCTGAAATTGCCCGACGGCAAGAAGTTCCGGTTGTCGTTCAACTGCAAAAAATGCCAAATGGAAGTTTATGGTGAGAAATAAAAATCCCTTCGTTATCGTTTTCATCGCGGCAATGACTTGCCTATCAAGTTGTTGGCACAGCAACGACGGCAAGCAGGCTTCGCACGGCAACGCCGACACGACAGCATTCTTCGAAGCCTTCGAACAGACCCACCATTACTCGCAGAATTATAATTTTGTGGTGAAGGCAGACTCACTGATGCTGTTGCGGCAGCAGCCCGAGGAGCGTCTCTATGACATGGCTACCGACTCGACGGCAGTCTATAAGGACGACCATTTGGTCGTCGCCGACATCCGCATCCTCAGCGACGATGCCGTCGACTCCGTCTGGATACAGGTGGCACGCGACCAGGACACCTTCGGGTGGGTGCATGAGAGCGTCCTCCTGAAGAAGGTAGTGCCCGATGACCCCATCTCGCAGTTCATCTCCACCTTCTCCGATGTCCATCTGCTCATCTTCCTCGTAGTCATCGTCATCATCGGAGTGAGTTATCTCCTCCACGGCATGGTTGCCAAAAAAGTCAAACTGGTGCATTTCAACGATATCTGCTCGTTCTACCCCACCCTTTGCGCCCTCATCGTTGCCACAGCAGCCACGTTCTATTCGAGCATCCAACTCTTCGAACCCGATGCGTGGCAGGACTTCTACTATCATCCGTCGCTAAATCCCTTCGCCCTTCCCCCTATCCTGGCAATATTCCTTTCGTCGGTGTGGCTGCTCGTGATTGTAGCCCTGGCAATGGTGGATGAGGTCTACCACAAACTCGACTTCGGCGAAGCCACGCTCTATCTCTGCGGACTTGCCGGTGTCTGCGCTGCCAACTACATAATATTCAGCGTGCTTACCCTTTATTATATGGGCTACCCCCTGCTTGTAGCCTACATCGCCTTCGCCCTGCACAAGTATTTCAGGAACAACAGCTACAACTACGTCTGCGGCAACTGCGGCGCAAGGATGAAGGAAAAAGGGCAATGCCCCCAATGCGGAGCATGGAATGAGTAGTAGGTGCGGATGCAATTCCCCTCCCCTCAGGGGGAGGATGGGTGGGGCTTAGACGCACCCTCGCTAACGAGAAAGTTTTTTTGAGGGGCGCATCTCGGCGATCTGCGCCTACTACGGTTTGCACAATCTTCAGCTTTATCTGGCAGACAGTATTTGGCGGAGCTGTTCAAGGTCTTCGTCGCTTGCGCCTCCTGCCTTGAAGTAGTTGGTGGCGGCTTGGCGAAGGTCGTCGCGCCCCAATGTAGTGACATCAATGGTGTCCCAGTCGGTAGTATCGAGAGAGTCGAGGGTTTCCTCGTGGCACAACACCCATATCATGCGGTCGATGGCGATGCTCTGGCGCATAAGGTAGGAGTCGCTGCCCTTCTCCGTGCGGTAGAAGTTGTACATCGTAATCATGTAGTCGCTGCGCAGTTCTTCCACATCGCCACCCATAAATGCCTCGAGGAGCATGGCGACAAAGCCGCAGCGGTCCTTGCCTTCATTGCAATGGATGAGGTAAGGAGGGCGGCGCGCTGTCATGAACTTCACCATCTCGCCCATCTTCGCCTTGAAACCGTCACTGAAGATGTTTGCCGTCAGACCGCAAGCCATCGTGTTGCCATTGCGGTAGAGTTGCGGACAATAGGTGGAGGCGTAGCCGTCGGAAGACAGGCAGAGGTCGATGCCCGACGGTGTGTCGGCGAGGTCTATCTCTGTGTTTATGCCCACGGCGCACGCCAGACTGTCTGCCACGCTATAGCGTCCCGGGTTCTTCGTGCTGTTGAGAGGGTTGCTCCCCCTATAGAGCACGCCGTTGCCGATGCCCGTTGTCGCAATCATTCGGAAGTTGGCATATTGTTCGGCAGTCTCGTCCTCACGGCGTTCCACGGGATAGGTGGACTTGAGCAGGTCGTAGGTCTCCTTATAGCCTCCTTTCTCCGTCAGTGTCACGATGACCTTGTCGCCAATCGTGCCGCCGATGGTGAGATGGAAGTCGCTGTTGAGCAAGCCGAAGCCATAGTCGTCGCCAAGACCGTTGTAGTCGACAAAGGAAGGCTCGAAGCACCCTGCCTCGTTGAACGAGGTGAGGAAGGGGATGCTGTCGATGCTGATGTCGTCGCCAATCTTGGCGCGCAGCAGGTCGCCGTAGGCAAAGCCTTTGTCCTTCATCTCCTGAGGAGAGAAACTGGGCACGGGTTGCCCGAAGTCGTTGATGCCGGCGATGTAACCCGAAATCTCTATCGTGGACTCCTCGCCGTCGCCCTTCTCGCTGTCGCTGCACGACAGCAACAAAGCGGAAGACAAAACCAATAAAAA
>CAYXGN010000042.1:0-9166 GCA_964464505.1 uncultured Prevotella sp. | reverse complement strand
TAGTAGGTGCGGATCGCCGAGACGCACCCTTCGCTAGCGAGAAATTTTTTCGAGGGGCGCATCTCGGCGATCTGCGCCTACTACGGTTTGCTGATTTGATTCGCGGTTCAAACTTTATTCCGCGTCATCATCGTCGAAGCCGAAGAGGAGGGGGTCGTTGAAGGCATCGAGGGCGCGGCGCTCCTTCTTCGTGGGGCGGCCTGTTCCCCTTGCCCTGTCTACGAAGCCGCTGATGCGGCACATCTCGAGGAGTTCGTATTGCTTGGGGTCGGTGACATTCTCATAGATTTCGGGAAGGAGTTTTGCTCCTACACGCTGCTCAATGGCTTTGAGCACCTTAAAGGAATAGACCACCGGGGGCTTCTTGACAGAAACAACCTCGCCTACCTTTATAATATGGCTCGGCTTCACGTTGATGCCGCCAATGGTCACCCTACCGTTCTTGCACGCGTCGGCAGCGATGGAGCGGGTCTTGAAGATGCGCGCTGCCCACAGCCATTTGTCTATCCTTGCAACTTCCGCCATTACTTCTTTCCGAGTTTGTTGTAACTGTTCATCGTCGCGTCCAGACCGGCGAGGACAAAACTCCTGATTATCTCCACGGCAGTATCGATGCTGGGCTTGAGCACAGCCATTTCGTCATCGCTATATTGCCCGAGCACCCAGTCTATCTGTCCTCCCCGCGGGAAGTCATTGCCGATGCCCATCTTCAGTCGGGCGTAGTTTTCCCCAATGAGTTGCTGGATGTTGCCCAAACCGTTATGCCCTCCGTTGCTGCCGCTCCCCCTGAGTCGGAAAGCACCGAGAGGGAGCGACAGGTCGTCGACGATGACTAGGAGTCGCGACTCGTCGATGTTCTCCTTGTTGAGCCAATAGCGCACGGCGTTGCCGCTAAGGTTCATGAATGTGGTGGGCTTGAGCAGGAACAGTTTTCTGCCCTTAATGGAAGTTTCTGCCACGAAGCCGTAGCGCCTGTCCTCAAAATCCGCGCCGACAGAATTTGCGAAAGCGTCCACGACCATAAAGCCGGTGTTGTGGCGCGTGCGCTCATACTCTCTGCCGGGATTGCCAAGACCCGTTATCAAGAATTTGTCCATAACGATGATGAAAAAGAAAAAAGCGCACCACCTTGACGTGGTGCGCTTGTCAAAAATTCAAAACCTATTATTCTGCAGCGGCTTCTTCGGTGGCCTGAGCGGCAGCGGAAGCAGCGGCACGGGTCATCTTGATGGAGCAAACGATGACATCCTTGCTTGTTGTCAATTCGATGCCCTCGTAAGAGAGGTCGCCCACCTTAATGCTCTTACCGATGCGAAGGCTGGTAACGTCAACATCGAGGTGCTCGGGGATTTGCTGATAAGGGGCTGTCACGTTAATCTTACGGATGGAGAGGTTCATGCGTCCACCGTCACGAACACCCTGTGCAAGACCTACAAGTTTAACGGGGATGCCGATAGTGATGGGCTTCTGGTCGTTCACCTCAAGGAAGTCAACGTGAAGCACAGCGTCGGTAACAGGGTGGAACTGCAAGTCCTTCATGATGGCAGTGTGGTTCTCGCCGTCGATGACAAGATTGATTACATAGATGTGGGGAGTGTAGACAATCTTACGGAGCTCTGTCATAGGCACAGCAAAAGCCTTTGCTACCGGCTTGCCGTCCTCCATTGCCAATCCGTAAAGGTTGCAAGGAACGAGTCCTTCCTTTCTCAATTCTTTAGAAGCTTTCTTTCCAAGGGTTTCGCGCTTCTGACCTGCAAGATTAATCTCTTTCATAATTGTGTTACTCTAAATTAAGTTTGTAATAATGCCTTAATTCGCCATCACACGAGAATCGTTTTCTACATTGATGCCTTCAAAAAGCGGTGCAAAGGTAGTCTTTTTCTCTGTAATGCACAAGGTTTGAATAAAAAAACACACCTTAAAGCCTACTTTTCTTGGTGGTTACTGCAATTTTATTTATTTTTGCAAAGGATTTTTCAAAAAAGGAAAAAGAAGAATACATGATTAACCGCGAACTGATAAGAATTAAGGTTGTACAACTGACCTACGCTTACTATCCGAATGGCGACAAGAACATTGATGCGGCTGAAAAGGAACTGCTTTTCAGCTTGTCTAAATCGTATGACTTATACATTTATCTATTAGACCTCATCGTGGCTGTCACCGATGAGGAACGCCGCCGCGTGGAGATAAACACACAGCGTGCCGAGCGTGAAGGGACAGAGATTCCTTCGCAGAAATTCGTGAACAACAAATTCGCAATACAACTTGAAGAGAACACCATGCTCAACAGGTTCAAGGAGAACCTGAAGCAGAATTGGCGCGACGACGTGGAGTTCATCAGAAACCTGTGCAACCAGATAGAGACGAGCAGCACCTATCTTGACTATATGACTGACCCCGACAACTCCTATGAAGGCGACCGCGAACTGTGGCGCAAGCTCTACAAGCAACTCATCCAGGAGAACGACGACCTGGACAACCTCCTGGAAGAAAAGAGCCTTTACTGGAACGACGACAAGGAAGTGGTGGACAGTTTCGTGCTGAAAACCATCAAGCGCTTTGAAGAAGGCAGCAAGGCAGACCAGGAACTGCTGCCGGAATACAAGGATGACGAAGACAAGGAGTTTGCGCGCAAACTCTTCCGCGCCACCATTCTCAACGGAGAGCAGTATCAGCGCTATATGAGCGAGACCTCGCGCAACTGGGACTTCTCGCGCTTGGCTTATATGGATATTGTCATCATGCAGATAGCCATTGCCGAGATGCTCTCCTTCCCCAATATTCCCGTGAGCGTGACAATAAACGAATATGTGGAACTTGCCAAACTCTATTCCACGCCGAAGAGCGGAGGATATATAAACGGAATGCTCGACTCCATAGCCCGTTACCTCTACTCTACGGGCAAGATGCTGAAACCCGTAGACGACGCCAAACCGAGGAACGGCAAGGACAACGCCACGAAAGACAAGACAGGCAACGAATAAACAACAACTCTAATAATTACAAAAAAATGAACACAATCCTATTAAGTGCCCAAGGCAACGCATCTGGTGGCGGTGGCATGCTCATCATGATGGTGGCAATCTTCGCCATTATGTGGCTGTTTATGATTCGCCCGCAACAGAAGAGACAGAAAGAGATACGCAAATTCCAGAACTCCCTGCAAGAAGGTACAAAGGTGATAACCGGCGGCGGCTTGTACGGCACAGTGAAGCGCATCGACCTCGCTACCAACATCGTAGAGGTGGAAGTGGCTCGTGGCGTTGTCGTATCGGTGGACAAGAACTATGTATTTGCCGATGCCAACTCACAAATGAACAAAGCCTAAGGCTGAAGAGGCGCAGATGGCAAACAAACTGTCACAAATCTATCATACAGTCAGGCACTTCTTGTTTAACAGAATAAACAAGGAGTTCCTGATTTTTTCGTTTTTCCTTGCCTTGAGTTGCATCTTCTGGCTGATGATGACCCTCAACGAGACTTACGAAAAGGAAATCTGTATGCCCATACAACTCACCAACGTGCCTGAGAACGCCGTCATCACGACAGAGATGGACGACACCGTCCGTGTCGTAGTGAGAGACAAGGGCTACACGTTGGCAACCTACCTTTATGGAGAAAAGATACAGCCGCTGCGCGTGAGTTTCAACACCTATGCCAACCGCCAGACAGGACACGGCTCCATACCCGTTGCCGATGTCACGAAACTTGTTTACCAACGGCTCTTCTCCTCATCGAAGATAACGCAGATAAAACCCGAAAAACTGGAGTTCTACTTCAACTTCGGTGAGTCGAAGACAGTTCCGATAACGATGGCAGGGTCGGTGGTTCCGAAAAAGCCTTACTACCTGGCCCGCACCCGCTTCTGGCCTACCACGGTGACGGTTTACGCCAACAGACATCTCCTTGACAGTTTGAAAAGCATAAAGACAAAGCCGTTGAACATCGTGAATTTCAGTGACACCGTCATCAAGGAAGTTCCTCTGGAAGACATCAAGGGCGTGAAGGTGGTGCCAAAGACAGTCCGGATAGGACTCTATGCCGACATCCTCACGGAAGAGAGCATTGAGGTACCGATAAAAGCCATCAACATGCCCAACGGAAAAGTGCTGCGCACGTTCCCTCCGAAGATTAAAGTGAAGTTCACTATTGGAGCCAATCTGTACAGAAAAATTTCTGCACAGCAGTTCTCCGTGGTCGTCGACTACAACGAAATCATGGCTCATCCGTCAAACAAATGCAATGTCTATCTGAAAACAATCCCACATGGAGTGCGCAATGCAAAACTTGAGATAAACCAAGTGGATTACCTGATAGAGCAGCTGTAGTAATAACATGAAGATAGCCATAACGGGAGGAATAGGAAGCGGGAAGTCGTTCGTAGCGAAACTCTTGCGCAGGCGCGGGATAGAGGTCTACGACTGCGACGATGCGGCGAAACGGCTGATGCGCAGTTCTGCCCCACTCCAACGATCTCTCTCTGCCCTCATCGGGAAAGACATCTTCGAGAACGGCACTCTGCAAAAGAAAGACATCGCAACTTTCCTTCTCAAGGACAGACGCAACAAGCAACATCTTGAGGACATCGTCCACCCTGCTGTGGCTGCCGACTTCCTGTCGTCGGGAGCGGACTGGCTTGAGAGTGCCATTCTCTTTGAGAGCGGTTTCCACAGGCGGGTGAAGTTCTCTTACATCGTGTGCGTGGCAGCCCCGGAAGAAGTTAGGGCGCAACGGATAATGCAAAGAGACGGCATTGACGAGGAAAAGGCAAAGCAATGGATAGCCTGCCAGTTGCCGCAGGAGCAGATGGTGGAACAGAGCGACTTCACTATAACCAACGATGGAAAACAAGATTTGGAAGAACAAATAAACAACATATTAATAACATTAAAAAAGGAAGATTAAAAATGGAAACAATACTTTCTATCGCAGGGAAACCTGGACTTTACAAACTGGTGTCAAGAGGAAACAGAAACCTTGTAGTTGAAGCCCTTGACGAGACACACAGGCGCATGCCTGCCTTCGCTACAGACAGAGTGACTAGTCTGTCGGACATCGCCATGTATACCGATTCCGAAGACATTCCTCTCTGGAAGGTACTCAAAAGTCTTGGCGACAAGGAACAATTGCAGGAGAGCAAGCTCAACTACAGGAAGTGTTCCGCCAACGAACTGCATGACTATTTCGCCGAGGTGCTCCCCAGTTACGACCGCGACCGCGTGCATGACAGCGATATCAAGAAACTCATACAATGGTATAACATCCTCATAAAGAACGGTATTACCGACTTTGAGAAAACCATGTCGCCAGCGGAAGAAGAGAAAACCGACGAAAGTCAGAACGAAGAATAATTCCATTTGATGGCAAAGACAGTAAGACCTAAAAAGAATCTTGGACAGCACTTCCTCGTAGATTTAAGCATCGCCAAAGCCATTGCCGACACTGTTGACGCTTGCCCCGAAATTCCGGTTCTCGAAATAGGACCGGGCATGGGTGTTCTGACGCAGTTCCTTGTCGAGAAAGGCCGCTTGGTGAGGGCAGTGGAGATAGACAAGGAGTCGGTGGCTTACCTCAACGACAACTTCCCTTCGTTGCGTGAAAACATCATTTCCGACGATTTCCTGCGCCTGGATCTGAACACGCTTTTCGGAGGCAAACCCTTTGTCTTGACGGGCAATTACCCCTATGACATCTCGTCGCAGATTTTCTTCAAAATGCTTGAATACAAGGATGTAATCCCTTGTTGCACAGGTATGATACAGCGTGAGGTGGCTTTGCGCATTGCCTCCGCTCCTGGCAACAAGGCCTACGGCATTCTGTCGGTTCTTATTCAGGCTTGGTATGATGTGGAATATCTCTTCACTGTCGACGAGAATGTGTTCAACCCTCCCCCGAAAGTGAAGAGTGCCGTCATAAGGATGACCCGCAACTCAACGAAACAACTCGGTTGCGATGAACGCCTGTTCAAGCGTGTGGTGAAGACTGTCTTCAACCAGCGGCGCAAGATGCTTCGCGTCAGTCTGCGGCAGATAATCACCAACACGCCGTCATCGGCAGACTTCTATTCACAGGAGGTGATGACGCGCCGTCCTGAGCAACTCTCAGTGGCGGAGTTTGTCTCTCTGACAAACGCTGTCGAAGCGGAGATTAAGAGGCTTAAGCAAATTGAACTCGAACAAATTGACAAGGAATAATTTGCTTTTTCAAAGACAAATATATAAATTTGCAATAGAAAAACTTACAACTATGATAGACGTTAAAGAAACCTTAAACACTGCCAAAGAACGCATGGAGATGACATCCATGTATTTGGAAGAACAATTGGCGCGTATCCGTGCCGGCCGTGCCAATGTAGCCATACTCGACGGAGTACGCGTGAGTTCCTATGGCTCAATGGTGCCCCTCAATCAAGTAGCCAACGTGTCTGTGCCCGACCCAAGGACAATAGCCATCCGCCCGTGGGACAAGAAAGCCATCCGTGACATCGAGAAAGCCATCATGGACAGCGATGTAGGCATTACACCGGAGAACAACGGCGAGATTATCCGGCTTGGAATACCCCAGCCCACAGAGGAGCGCCGCAAGGAACTCGTGAAGCAATGCAACAAGATTGGCGAACGCTGCAAAGTGGAGATTCGCAATGCCCGCGGCGAGATAAAGGAAAAACTCAAGAAAGCCATCAAGGACGGTTTGTCGGAGGACAACGAAAAGGACGCCGAAGGCGAACTCCAGAAGATTCACGACAAATACATCAAGGTTGTGGACGATCTGCTGGCAGAGAAGACAAAGGAGATTATGACTGTATAAATGCAAGGATTAGTCATCAAGAACACAGGAAGCTGGTACACCGTAAAGACAAGCGAAGGAGAGTTTATCAACTGCAAGATAAAGGGAAACTTCAGGCTGAAAGGCATCAAGAGCACCAATCCTGTCGCTGTCGGCGATAACGTCGACATCGTTCTCAACCAAGAAGGCACTGCATTTATCACAAACATCCAGGAGCGGCGCAACTACATCGTCAGGAAGTCGCAGAACCTTAGTAAGCAAAGCCATATTCTCGCCGCAAACGTGGACCAGGCTCTGCTTTTGGTGACCGTTAACCACCCCCAGACAAGCACTGTCTTCATCGACCGCTTCCTTGCTACGGCAGAGGCTTACAGCGTGCCTGTGCTGCTCGTCTTCAACAAGGAAGACCTACTCACCGACGAAGAGCGACACTTTAAAGAGATGATGACAACGCTCTACACCACAATAGGTTATCAGTGTTTGACAATCTCCGCTGCCACAGGCCAGGGGATAGACACGCTCACCCCTTTGTTGCAGGGCAAGATTACCCTTTTAAGCGGCAACAGCGGTGTTGGGAAGTCCACCTTAATCAACCGCATCATCCCTGATGCCAACCTTCGTACCTCCTCCATAAGCGATGCCCACAACACAGGTATGCACACCACCACCTTCAGTGAAATGATAGAGATTCCCGAAAACGGCTACCTCATCGACACCCCGGGCATCAAGGGCTTTGGCACTTTCGACATGAAGCCGGAAGAACTGACGAGTTATTTCAAAGACATCTTCCACTTCTCCAAGAACTGCCGCTTCAACAACTGCACCCACACCCACGAACCCGGCTGCGCCGTCCTCGAGGCTGTGGAGAACCATTACATCGCCGAATCACGCTATCAGAGTTATCTGTCTATGCTGACAGACAAAGACGAAAACAAATATCGCGAGGCATATTAATGCCCCGTCATTAATCATAATCATTACATGGCTTCAAATTTCTTGTTCTACATTTATTGCATCGTTGCCGTTATCATCGGTTTCCTTATTGCCAAGAAGATAGCGGGTTGCCTGCTGAAATCCATCATCGCCTTCATCACTGTGGCAGTACTCGTGGCTATATATTACATCTACTTCAAGTAAAATCATGTAATCATAGTAGGCGCACATCGCCGAGGTGCGCCCTCGCTAGTATAAAGTAAACCGTCATGAAAATCATTGTTGACAACGGAAGCACAAAAGCCCACTGGTGCTTTGCCGACGGGCAAGGCGAGCCGCCACTCATCACTACCGACGGCATAAACCCTGTCATCCAGTCAATGGGCAGCATAGCTACTACGCTGCAACATCAGTTCTCCCAACAAATCAAGGCGCTTGGCATTGACATTAAAAACATAACGAAAATCCATTTCTATGGCGCGGGCTGCACCGACGCTACAAAGGACAGCGTCATTTCCCTGTTGATGAGGCTGTTGGGAACAGAAGCCGAGATTGAAGTGGAGAGCGACCTCCTCGCTGCCGCCAGAGCCTTGTGCGGCCACGAAGAAGGAATAGCCTGCATACTCGGCACAGGCTCCAACTCCTGTTTCTTTGACGGTGAGAAGATTGCCCTTCACACTCCCGCTCTCGGTTATATTCTCGGCGACGAAGGCAGCGGAGCCGTGCTTGGAAGAAAACTCCTTAACGCCTTGATAAAGGGAGCACTGCCCCACTCTCTCTGCGATGAGTTTCTGGAAGAAACGGGACTCTCCGTTCCCCTTATTATAAATAATGTATATAAGGGAACAGCCCCCAACAGATTCTTGGCTTCCACATCGACTTTCGTTTCGCGGCATCTCGACAATCCGCAAATAGAGGCCTTGGTAATAGACAACTTCAAGGAATTCATCAGGAAAAACATCCTCCCCTACAAAAAGGAAGGCTTCCCGTTGAACGCTGTGGGCAGCATTGCCTATCATTACAAAGAGCAACTTCAGGCAGCGGCACTGTCGTTCGGATTGCAGACAGGGAAAATCCTTAAAAGTCCCATTTACGAATTGGCAAACTATCACAAGAAGGATTAGAATAGTAGAATAGTAAAAAGGCAAACCGTAGTAGGCGCAGATCGCCGAGACGCACCCCTCAAAAAGCGAACACTAATTGCACGGAAATATAGATTAATGAGAGATTAACGAATGATTAACGGAGATTGGCGTTTAAAAAGAATAACATTAATCGTCATTAATCGCCCATTAATCTTTCATTAATTTTCTCGTTGTTGTGTCGAAGAGGTGTCTTTCTTTAATTCTTAAATTCTTGATAGCTTTGTGTTGTCGAGCGAGACGCTCGACCTCCTTTTTACGCAATCCGTGGTTCGTAAATAGCATTATGTTTGCGATAACAG
>CAYXGN010000041.1:10796-13524 GCA_964464505.1 uncultured Prevotella sp. | reverse complement strand
CTTTCGACACGGCAAAGACGGCATTCGAGATTTCACTCGGGCTCACCGGAGTGCTCTCTTTGTGGCTCGGCATCATGAAAATAGGCGAAAAAGGCGGCGTGGTGAACGCTGTGGCGCGATGGCTTTCTCCCGTTTTCACGCGACTGTTTCCCGACATTCCCAAAGGACATCCGGTCACTGGCAGCATCTTTATGAATGTGGCTGCCAACATGTTAGGTCTCGACAACGCCGCCACTCCTCTCGGACTGAAAGCCATGGAACAGCTTCAGACGCTCAATCCGAAGAAGGACACCGCCACCAACCCAATGATAATGTTTCTCGTGCTCAACACCTCGGGGCTCACACTCATTCCTGTCAGCATCATGGTCTACCGTGCCCAGTTGGGCGCCGCACAGCCAACCGATGTCTTTGTTCCCATCCTTCTCGCCACCTTCTGCTCCACTCTGGCAGGCATCGTGGTCACCTCCATCTACCAACGCATCAATCTCCTCAACCGCACCATGCTGCTTACGCTCGGCGGAATGTGCGTCGCCGTGGCAGCGATAATATGGGGTTTCGCCCAGATGGACAAGACAATGATGGGCACTGTGAGCACCTCCGTTGCCAACATCTTGCTGATGACCATCATTGTGGCGTTCATCCTCGCCGGCATGCGGCGCAAGGTGAATGTCTACGATGCGTTCATCGAGGGTGCCAAGGACGGTTTTTCCACCGCCGTGCGCATCATCCCCTACCTTGTGGCAATACTCGTTGGCATCGGCGTTTTCCGTGCTTCGGGAGCCATGGATATGCTTATAGGCGGCATAAAAAGTCTGGTGGAGGCGTTGGGATGCAATGCTGACTTCGTAGGCGCACTTCCCACGGCTCTCATGAAACCCCTCTCGGGAAGCGGAGCACGCGGTATGATGGTCGATGCCATGACCACTTTCGGTGCCGATTCGTTTGTGGGTCGCCTCTCGTGCGTGTTCCAAGGTGCCACCGACACCACCTTCTACATCCTCGCCGTTTACTTCGGTAGCGTGGGAGTGCGCTACACCCGCCACGCCGTGGCGTGCGGACTGCTCGCCGACCTCGCCGGAGTTCTTGCAGCCATCGCAATCTGTTACCTGTTTTTCTAACTTATGGCTTCCCTCAAATCACTTGCCAAGGACACTGCCATTTACGGCATGAGCAGCATCGCAGGACGCTTCATCAACTACCTGCTGGTGCCCATCCAGACCACAGCCTTCGCCGCTGCCGGAGGCGAATACGGCGTGGTGACCAACATTTACGCCTACACTGCGCTCCTCCTCGTCATCCTTACCTACGGCATGGAGACCACCTTCTTCCGCTTCGTCAACAAGAATGAGGAGTCAGCCTCAACGGTCTACTCCACCGTCCTCATCTCCGTGGCATCCACGGCGGTGCTCTTCGTGGCTCTCGTGATGGCTTTCCTGCCGCAGATAGCAGCCTTCATGAAGTACCCCGACCATCAGTCTTGGGTGGCAGCGATGGCTGTCTGCGTCGCCATCGACGCCTTCAAGTGCATCCCCTTCGCCTACCTCCGTTACAAGAAAAAGGCTATCAAGTTTGCCTGTCTGCAACTCATCAACATCTGCCTCAACATTGTTCTCAACCTGTTGTACCTCATTGTACTGCCCACACTGAGGCTCAATCCGTTCGGACTCTATGACGAACGGTTCACGCTCGACGTGGGAATGGTGTTCTACATCAACCTCGTCTGCACCGCAATCGTTGTCCTCTGCTTCTGGAAGGAGCTCACCGGCTTCCGGTGGAAGTTCGATTCGCAGCTCTGGCGGCGCATGCTCCGCTACGCTTGGCCACTCCTTGTGCTCGGCATCGCAGGCATTCTGAACCAGACTCTCGACAAAATCATCTTCCCGTATCTCTACGACGGCAGCGACGAAAAGACCCAACTGGGCATCTACGGAGCCGCCGTGAAGATTGCAATGATAATGGCAATGATAACGCAGGCGTTCCGCTACGCCTACGAACCCTTCGTGTTCGGCAAGGCAAAGGACCGCGACAACCGCGACACCTACGCCAAAGCCATGAAGTTTTTCATCATCTTCACTCTGCTGGCATTCCTTTGTGTCGTCGCCTACATCGACATTCTGCGCTTCGTTATTCCCAACAAGAGCTACTGGCCGGGGCTCCGCGTGGTGCCGATAGTGATGGCAGCGGAAATCATGATGGGCGTTTATTTCAACCTGTCGTTCTGGTATAAGCTCATCGACAAGACCATTTACGGGGCGTGGTTCTCTGCCGCCGGCTGCCTGATGCTTGTCATTGTCAACGTCATCTTCGTGCCGAAGTACAGTTACATGGCGTGTGCTTGGGGCGGAGTGGCAGGTTATGGCACCGCCATGGTGCTCTCCTTCGTCGTCGGGCAACGCAAATACCCCATCCGTTACCCCCTGAAACAGATTGCCGTCTATGTGGCAATGGCAGTCTTCTTCTATCTCCTCATCGACGCTTCCAACACCCATCTGCCCCCATTCTGGGCTCTCTGCGCCAACACCCTCGTCATCATCGCCTTCGTGGCGCACATCCTCTGGCACGAGTTCCCCACCCTCTTGAAACGCCTCCATTGCCCGTTCGTGAAATAATACGGGAGTGGTTGGTTATAAAAGAGAATCATTTAGCAGCCGTGTTCTGGAAGATATGAAAGCCCAAAAAGTTGCAGAAGCATCTTTGGGAAAGTCGATTGGGTAACTGCGCCCCGTAG
>CAYXGN010000041.1:0-10696 GCA_964464505.1 uncultured Prevotella sp. | reverse complement strand
CAAAAAGTTGCAGAAGCATCTTTGGGAAAGTCGATTGGGTAACTGCGCCCCGTAGCTTCGGGGCGCGATTACCAAGAATTGTTGACTACGGACAGTTTTGTTACGATGCAAAAATCGCAAAAAGCCGAGTGCAAAATGCCCTTTCCGTGTTGCAAAAAACAAATAAAAACATAACAAAAAAGATAAAGAAAGAATGAAAAAATCACTTCTCCTTGCGGCTGCGCTGATGTTTTCGGTACACGCTGCGCATGCCGATGAAGGCATGTGGACACTCTACAACCTGCCACAGGCGGTGTATGAGCAGATGAAAACCTACGGTTTCACCGCACCTTACGACAAACTTTACAAAAGCGACGACGCCATAATGCACTCCGTTGTGAACTTCTCGGGCTACTGTTCCGGCGTTGTCGTGTCGCCAGACGGCCTCGTCCTCACCAACCACCACTGCGGTTTCGAGTCCATTCGCAGCCATTCCACCGTAGAACACGACTACATGATTGACGGTTTTTGCGCCAAATCATTCGCCGAGGAGCTTCCCAACAAAGGCATGTTCGTGCGTTTCATGGTGGAGCAGAGGGACATCACGCCACTGTTGGAGCAGCGCGGCATCGCCAAGATGACCGATGCGGAGCGCGAGCAACTCCTTACCGAGGTGGAGAACGAACTCATAAAGCAGACACATGAGCAAGACCCGCAACTCGAACTCGAAATAAAGCCGTTCTACGAAGGCAACAAATACTACGCAACCACCTATCGCGAGTTCCGCGACTTGCGATTAGTGTTCGCCGTTCCAAAGTCAATGGGCAAGTTCGGAGGCGAAACTGACAACTGGATGTGGCCTCGCCAGACGTGCGACTTCTCTGTGTTCCGCATCTATGCCGACCCCAACACCAACGGTCCGGCAGACTATTCGGAGAGCAATGTGCCCTATCATCCGGCGCATTGGACACCCGTTTCCACCGAGGGCTATAAAGAAGGCGACTTCGCAATGACCATGGGCTACCCCGGAAGTACGGAGCGTTACCTCTCAAGCTACGGCATTCGCGAGATGCGCGATGCCGAGAACGCACCGCGGGCACAAATCCGTGGCGTGAAACAGGACGTGATGCTGCGCCACATGCGGGCCTCCGAGGCAGTGCGCATCAAGTATGATTCGAAGTACGCGCAGAGTTCAAACTATTGGAAAAACTCCATCGGCATGAACAAATGCATCGATTCTGTGGGCATCATCAGGCAGAAAGCCGACTTCGAAGACCGCATCATGGAGTATCAGAAGTGGACAGGTTACCTCAAGGGCAAGCTCGATTTCGACTCCATGAAACGCCTTTATGCAAAGCGGTTCGACATAGACAAGCAGAACACGGCGTGGCGTGAGACCTTCATCCGCACTTCAGAGTTCAACACAAGAGCCCTTGCCATCGCCAATATGATGGATGAAAGCGGCGCAAAGAAGGGCAAACGCCATCACACCTTCGACGACAACAGCAACGAATGGGATGCCAATCTCGACAAGGACGTGATGGCAACGCTCATCGACAACTACTGCCAGTATGTGCCGGAGGATAAGGTTCCCGACTTCTACAACACCATTGAGCAACGCTTCGGAGGCGACACCCACAAGTATGTGGACTGGCTTTACAGCACATCGGTGCTTATGCAGAGCGGCAAACGCATCACTCTGACGGAGAAAGCACTTCGTAATGACCCCGGATACCAGTATGGCAAGGCTCTGAAAGCATTGCACGACGGCTTCCTCAAGGTCTACAACGAGGTGGACGACAGCATCGCCGAGCAGGAACGCTACCTCTGTGACGCCAAAATTAGAATGGAACAGGAACTCCCCCATTACTCCGATGCCAACTTCACCATGCGCCTCAGCTACGGACAGGTGGGCGGTTACCTCCTCGGAGGCAAGCCTTCGGGCTACTACACCGACGCTGCCAGCATTGTGGAGAAGATGGATGCGGGCGACAAAGGAGTGACAGACTATCAGGCACAACCCATAATGAGAGAGCTGTTAAGCAAGGATGACTTCGGCAAATACACCGACCCGACCACCGGGAAGATGCAACTGTGCTTCCTTACAAACAACGACATCACCGGAGGAAACTCCGGTTCGCCGATGTTCGACGGTAAAGGGCGGCTCATAGGACTTGCTTTCGACGGCAACTGGGACTCCCTTTCCAGCGACATCTGGTTTGACAAGCGGCTCGCACGCTGCATCGGCGTGGACATACGCTATGTGCTTTACCTCATGGACAAGTGGGGACACGCCGACCGTCTGCTTACTGAGATGGGCGTGAAATAATCATATCATCATCAAACGCTGACCCAATGAAAAGACATTTTCTCGCTGTCGTGGCTCTGGCGGCAGCATCGCTCGCTGCCACAGCCAAGGAGATAACGCCGCAACAGGCGCAGCAGATAGCAGCAGAATACATCACCCTCAACAGCCGCAACAATGCTTCCGTGCGCCCCTTCAGCATCAGTGCCACGGCAACGGAGCCGGCAACGGCCTCCTACTACGCCTTCAACGATGCCGAAGGCAACGGTTTTGTGCTCGTTTCGGGCGACGACTGCGTGCCGCCGGTGCTTGCCTACAGCACGAAAGGAACTTTTGACGAGGCCGATATACCCTTGCCCATGCGCGAATGGTTGCAATCCGTGACCGCACAGATAGCCTCGCAGCGTGCCGAAGGCAACGGCGTGGCGCGCCCGCTAGCCTCGATGGATGCCAATCCGGCAGTTGTTGTGCCCGCACTCTTGTCTACAACGTGGAACCAAATTTATCCTTACAACAAGCAAGTGCCCACCATCAACGACCAGAACACATACGCAGGGTGCGTCGCAACAGCCATGGCGCAGGTCATGCGCTACCACGAATGGCCCAAGAAAGGGTTCGGCTCGGTGAGCTACGACACCCCCGACTACGACCAGCAAAGCATCAGCATCGACTTCACGCAGTCTACCTACGACTACGACAACATGCTCAACGACTACGACATCTACTCCTTCAACTGGACCACCAAGCAAGTGAACGCCATGAGTCTGCTCTTGCGCGATGTCGGAGCAGCATGCCATCTGAAATACAGTCTGACCGCAACGTCGGGCTATTCAGCCGATGCTGCGATGGCATTCATGCGCAACTTCGGCTACACGGCGCAATATTACTACAAGAGCGACTGCTCCACTGCCACCTGGATGAATATCATCAAGACCGAACTCGATGCCGGACGACCCGTCATCTACAGCGGCGTGGGACTCGAGAGTGGCGGTCATGAGTTTGTCGTCGACGGTTACGACACCAACAGTTATCTTCATGTCAACTGGGGATGGGGCGGCGTTGGCGACGGCTTCTACGCCCTTGCCAACTTCGGCGACCACAACTATTGCCTCTATTCCGACATCGTCTGCGCCCAACCCGACTATTCCGCGACCTCCGGAAGCGACTTCCAGACACCGCTGTGGGCTACACTTAACTTCGGAAGGGGAATGAAAAACCTCGACACCTACACCACGACGGTGGACGATGTGAGCTACCTCGACCTTTACATCTACCTCGAAAGCGGCTCCTACATCATTGATTTCGACGGCACAGTGCGCGTCACCTTGAAGAACGCGGACGACAATATCGTGGCAACAATAGACGAAGACAACTACCAGGTAACGACGAAAGCCTCGAAGTTAATCTATAAAATGGATTCCGATATGTTCTCCTCGCTGCCCGACGGAACCTACGAAGTGGAGATAGAATCCACCTACAACCGCGCCGACGGCACTCCCTTCGGCGAGTGGAAGCACCCTATGATTGATGCCAACCGCGTGTTTGTGGAGAAGAACGGCGACGAGTTGGTCTTCACAAACCGCTTAAAACACGATGCACCGCTGACCGTAGAGAGTCTCGAAATAAACTACGACACGACGCAGAAATTGCTCACTACGAGCACACTCGACATCAGATTCCAACTCGATGCCATTGGCGATGACTGTCTGGCGAAGACCGTTGCGCTCACGCTTACAAGCACAACGGATGCCGATGCAGACCCCGTCAACATCACTCTCGGCGATGTTGCCGTCTTCGAAGGGCTGCCTTACGTCTACAAATACGCCCTCGACGGAGTGTCGGAGAGCGGCGTTACGCCCGGCACCTACACCGTCTCGCTAAGCAGTTACAGCGATACCGACGGCTACACCGACATCACTCCCGCCGCAGTCCGCCGCAGTCTGACCTTCGTCAGTGCCGACGGTGAATCGGCGATAGAGTCGCTCCGCACCCCAACGACAGTCCTCTCCCGCTACGATTTGCTCGGACACCGCATCAGTTCGCCGCAAAAGGGGAGCATCAGCATAGCGAAACTCAGCGACGGAAGAGTCGTTAAAGTGAAGGAATAAAGCCACAGAAGCCCCTCCCAACCCTCCCCGCCGGGGAGGGCTTTTGTTTATATGCAGTCTTTCTCAACACCATTTGCAATGGTAACCGTAGTAGGCGCGGATTGCCGAGACGCGCCCGTCGCAAGCGAGAATGGTAATTGAAGGAGGTCGGGCGTTACTGTTGTGCGACTTTTATTCCATTCGTTTCGTTGGCAGATTATACGCCTTCTGCATCTCGCGCATGTCCTTTTCGGTCATTCCTTCGGGCGTAAAGCCCATGTTTTTGGCGCACATATAGATGTTGGCAGACTTGTTCAGCACGTCAATCTGGTCGAAAGCGTCCATCGCATCCTTTCCCACTGCCACCACGCCGTGCTTCTCCCACATCACCACATCGTGGTCTTTAATCTGCTGGAGCGTTGCCTCTGCGAGTTCATTGCTGCCCGCCATGCGGTAAGGCACTATGCCCAAGCCGAGCGGAGCGAATGCCAATGTTTCGGGAATCATGCTCCACAAAATCTTCGTAAGCACTCCGTCAGCCAGCAGTTCGCTGTTGTGGCTCATGGCAACGAGTTCTATTGGGTGGGTGTGTACGCTCGCCTTGTACTTCGACCCGGAGGCGATGAGCATGTTGTGGATGCTGAGATGCGACGGGGTTTCGCTCGTTGGCTTCACCGCATTGTCTGCGATTATCTCGTAATGGGCGCAGTCGTCGAGCACTCGGATTATGCTTCCGTTGTCCATCGGATGCCGGGCGAGGTCGCGCATGCGCTTCCCTGTGCCCTTGGCATAGAAGAAGCAGCCCTTAAGATGGGGCAGAGTGAAGCCTATCGGGGCTGCCGGTGCGATGGCAGGGAGGCGGCGCAGGTCGTCGTCCACAAGGTCGGTGATGTTCACAACGATGTTGCCTCCGTTGCGTTCTGCCCATCCTTTCTGCCAGAGGTAGCCTGCCACCTCTGCCACTTCATTGATGCGTGCCGCCAACTCGGGGCGGTTTTCTAATACACTTTTCATTGTTTTATGCTTTTAAGGCGTGTTCTAATAATTCCACGCCAGTTTTTATTGATTGTTTGTGGTTTCTGCTCTTTGTGTCTTTTTGATTTTATTCGGGTTCTATTGTTGTGCTTTCACCTCGTCGGTCAATGCCTCGAAGCGGTGGAAAACGGCTTCCCAGGCGGCGGTGTCGTGCGGAAGGTAGGTCTGCATCTGCACCGATGCTGCCACCACACGGCGCATTGCCCACACGCCGTCGACGGCTCCCTGCGCCTTCGCCTGCAGCATGATGTTGCCGAGTGCGGTGCCTTCCTGCGGCCCCGTTTTTACCGTTATGCCGCACGCATCTGCTGCCATCTGGCTGAGGACGACATTGCGCGAGCCGCCACCGATGATGTGGAGCACATCAATAGGCGTTGTGGTGGTGTCGCGAAGCCATTGCAACACCTGACGGTAACGAAGCGCAAGACTCTCGAAAATGCACCGACAGAGTTGCTGATGGGTCTCGGGAACGGGTTGGGAGGTGCGTTCGCAATACTGCTGAATGGCGCGAATCATGCTCTCGGGATTGGCGAATGAGGCATCATCGGGGTTGATAAGGCTGCGGAAAGCGGGTGCTTGCAGAGCCGAGGCTTGCAGTTCCGGATGGGAAAGGCGGCGCACTTCCTCGGGGAACTCCTTGCGGCAGCGTTCGTAAAGCCACATGCCGCAGATGTTTTTAAGGAAGCGTATGGTGCCGCAGATGCCTCCTTCGTTGGTGAAATTGAGCCGCGTGCTGCGCTCGTCGATTACTGCTTGGGGGAGTTCTATGCCCATAAGCGACCACGTTCCAGATGAAAGGTAAGCGAAATTCGCATCACTTGCCGGCACAGAAGCAATTGCGCTGGCGGTGTCATGACCTGCAACAGCCACCACATTGACCGCTCCCAGACCCGTGAGACGCTGCACCTCGGGCGTGAGGGTGCCTATGACGGTGCCCGATGTCACCATTCTGCCGAACTGACTGCGGCTGAGGTGGAGCGTGTCCAAGAGTTCGGGGTGCAGCTCTTTGGTTGTAGGGTCGACCAATTGCGATGTCGATGCGATGGTATATTCGCACACTGCCTCACCCGTAAGCAT
The DNA here is from genome assembly GCA_964464505.1 of uncultured Prevotella sp. Classification (GTDB taxonomy): domain Bacteria; phylum Bacteroidota; class Bacteroidia; order Bacteroidales; family Bacteroidaceae; genus Prevotella. The sequence continues at coordinate 4,213 of CAYXGN010000041.1, read as the reverse complement.
ATAGCTCAGGGCGTCGGGGAGGAACAGTATCTTGTCAGCCACGGCGAGGGCGCTGTTGCCTTCAGTCTCCATGGTGAACAGTTGATAAAGCGTGTTGAAGTTCATCACCTGTATTCCGGTGCGGCGGTAGACCTCCTCGCGCGGCATTTTTTCTTTGAAATAACGCTCCATGCCGTCGAAAGTGTGGGGGTCGCGATAGGAAAGCGGGCAGCGGAGGAGGTGGCCGTCGCTGCCGAAGAGAGCCACATCCACGCCCCAAGTGTCGATGCCGATGCTCTCGATGGCTATGCCTCGCTGTGCCACGGTGCGCAGTCCGCGCAGGATTTCATTGTAAAGGGCGAGGATGTCCCAATAGAAATGTCCTCCCATTTGGATGAGAGGGGTGTCGAAGCGGGTCATCTCTTCGAGCGTGATGTGGTTGCCGTCGAACGCGCCGACAATGGTTCTGCCGCTCGTTGCGCCAAGGTCTGCCGAGAAAAAGTATTTCATAAGATTAGGTTTTTGAATAGCGCAAATTTACAAAAAACTCCGGAATAGAGCAATAAAAAAGAAAGAATGTAACTTAACTCAGGCACAAGAATACATAAGAAAGCGGAGAATGCGCCCCGAAGGGGCAACCTGCTCTCAGCCCGGGGCAACGCCCCGGGTAATCGAATGACGGCAAACCACGCCCTGACGGGGCAAAAGCGTTGTTGTCTGGATGCTTTTGCCCCGTCAGGGCGAAGCTACCACACTACCACATAACCCAGGGCGTTGCCCTGGGCTAGGGGCAGGTTGCGCTTTCAGCGCGCAGTTTGTTGGGAGTCTGACAACCCTCTTTGCGTATGGTTCTTATCCCCGACGGGGTGGTCAGGAGGGAGTTTCTCTCTTGCAATGGCTGCCGCTCGACGTTCGGCAGCAGCTATGGTATGCCGACGAAAAAGGCTCCCCCGCAGCGCGGAGGAGCCTTTTTTATTTATCGTTGTGATTGGGAATCTTACTTCTTCACAATCTTAACGGTCTTGCCATTAGCACGAACGAGGTTGATGCCCTTCTGCATTGCGTTCACCTTAGCACCTGCAACGGTGTAGATGTCGGCCTTGCCGTTGAGAGCGTCAGCATTGATTGCGCTGATGCCTGTGCTTGATGCGGTGAATGTAGCCATTGTGAGTTCAGTGGAAGCATTGCCCACATAGCTGAAGTTCACATAGAGTTCGCCGTTCTCGAGGGTCACGGTTACATAAGTAACGTAGGTCACCTTGTTTGCGTCTTCCACTGTTCCCTCATAGACAACATCAATCCGGCTCATCTCGCCGATGCTGAGTTTGCCGTTCTCCAAGTAGCCTTCGAGGTTAGGAACAACGAATGTCGGAACCACGGTGCCGTTGATTTGGAAGTCGTGAACACGCAGAGCGTAGTAGCCGTCTGATTGTTCGATGACATCCACTGTGCCGTTGAATGTAGCCTCAGGCTTGTTCACCTTCCAGCTTCCTTCGTAAGCCTTGCCTTCGTCGAAGGTCTGCTGCTCTGTGCCGTATTCGATTGAATAAACATCGTAGTCGTTTGTTACGAGTTCAACAGTGAACCAAACATTGCCGTCAGAATACTTCACGCCGGCAACGGCAACGGTCATTGTCTCGCCGTTGACAGTGATTTCCTGCTCGCCAGTGTAATAGGTGTTGCCTTCATCTTCCTGCTTGTTGAGACCTGTTACGGTGATGTCGCCGAGGTCAGTCTCTTCGCCTTGCACATTGTAGAGGGTCACACCGTAAGAGCCGTCGCTGTAAGTCAGGATGTCAAGACTTGCATTTTCGATGGTGGTCTCCTGAGTGCTGGGCTCCGTTACGGTCATAACGTCTTGATGACTTTCGGTGTCTGTCACGCTGACAGGAATGTCCTGCACGCGTACATAATTGTATGTGGCGTTGCTGCGGGTGTTGCCTTCCTGGCTACCAACCTGAATTTCAGAGAGACCCCACAGCACGCTGTAAACGCTCATATCGTCGGTCAGGTCGCCAGTGTAGCTGTTGTCGTTTTCGTAGTTCCAGCTTTCGCCGTTCACAGTGATACCGTTTGCCTTAGAGATTTCCACATTGAGGACATCGGCATCAACGGTCTTCTCCATACGGATTGGGTTGCCGCTGGCGGTGCAATAGTTCACCTGGAGAGCCTTGCTGCTGCGAGAATAGTAGAGGTGGAAGCATTCGCCGTTCCAACTTGCTATGTCCTTTCCAACGGAGAGGATGTTCTCATAAGCGCCGGTGCAGGTTGTAACGTCGATGTTGGCAACGAGTTTCTGGCTTTCCCAATCGATTTTTGCCGTTTCAACGAACTTTGTTCCAGCAGGAGCATAACCGTCTTCTACAACGGCAGTGCCTTCGATTACGACCGGAGTTTCAGGCTCTTCGCCGAAGGTGTAAGTGAAGTCATACATGCCCCAAATCGTGCAACTGAGCACATAGTAGAGGTCTTCGCCATTGAATGAGCCCTTGAATGTCACTGCATGTTCAGCATTAACAGCGTACTGGTCAGCGTTGGCTGTTGTGGCATTGCCAGAGAAATCGAAGCTGTAAGAGCCGTCTGCGTTTTCTGTTACTTCAACATTGTCGATGGTAAAGTCGGCCAATGTCTTCTCGGTGGCATCGGTGTCTTGCTGGTAGAACGCTACTTCCGGAAGCACGAACTTATATGTTCCGTCTTCGTTTGCATACACATACGCTGTCTTGTCAGGGTGTGAGCCTTCTACTTCTTGAGTATCGCCGTCTGACCAATAAGATATTGCATCGGCTTTGTAAGTAGTCGGCTTAACGGGAGCAACATAGTTGCAGAAGTTGAGAGTGAGCTCGTTACCAGTCAATGTTGTAGTAAACAGAGCTTTGAAACTGTCTCCATTCTCGATAGCTGCAATTGTCAAAGGAATTTTATCACCCTCAGAGAATGACGAACTGTAAGCTACGCCAATGTTAGAAAGATAGCCTTCGCCATCGAATTCGTAGGTGATTGAGCCGTCAGCATTCTCAGTTCCCTTAACGTTTTCAGCAGTGATGTCTGCAATAACAGTGTTGCTGATGGTGAGATCTTTAACCGTAATGGTGTAAAGATTTTCTGCTTCATCAGTCTTTGCCACTTCCACAACCTGCTCGCTATAATCGTAATCGGTGTTCCAATAGGTTACCACTGCAGGGCCGCTCCACTCGGTGGAATCCTCATAGCCGTTGTAAAGGACAACGCACTTTTGGCTTCCGATGGTGATAGTGAACTTGCCTTGCATCTGGTCGTCTTTGCTTGCGGCTTCGATAACGATAGGAAGTTCGTCTCCTTCCGCAACGCTTAAGAATTCAATTGCCTCTGTGCTTAAGCCAGAAACGACTGCCTTTGCGCCGTCAGCAGTGTCATAAGTGGTGATGCCTTCGCCTTCATCTGTCGGCAAAACGCCAGTAACAGTGAGGGTGCCAAGGGTTACTGTTTGGGGCTGGTCGTCCACAGTTGTGGTCACTTGAAGGTCCTTGATGGCAAATGTGTAAGTGTCATCCTCTGCCTTAGTAACGTCAACTGCGAGGCTGGTCATGTCAAGACTGTTGCCCTTGTAAACCACCTGTGCAGCGTGAGAGAAGGTTGTTGTGGAAGAGGTTTCCTCTGGAGCAACGATTTCATCGCCGTAGGTTACGACTGCATCAGATTGACTGTAGAACTTTCCTTCAATCTTAACGTAAATGGCATCACCGTAAGCAACTCCATTCAACGTGAAGTCGTTGTTGGCGTCTTTATAAGAGCCAGTGTAAACGATGTGGCCAGATGAGAGTGTCTTGGCAGCTACACCAGTGCAGGTAGGCAGTCCATCTTGGAAATTCATTTCGCCATACACCGTGTTGATTGCCTTGTCTGGGAAGGCGAAATCATACGTTCCTTCCGAGTTCTCCGTCACCGTCAGAGTGAAATTCTTCGTCTCGTAGGTGCCGTTTTTCCACATCCCTGTCGAACTAGTGGCATAAAATGATTGCGAATAGGTGGTTGCATAAGATGCCACAGTCGCAATCATGAGAGCAAGAAGAGTAAAAAGCTTTTTCATACTTTATCCTTTCTTTTAGTTAATAAAAATGTTTGAAAATAAAAAATTAATGTTTTGCGTGATGTTGTGCTTAATGTGTGGAGCCGGAAAAGACCGTGTTGTGGTGCCGACTCTATTGCGATTCTGCGGCAGTGGGGCGCGATTGGGCGCAGTCCTGCCTAACAA
>CAYXGN010000040.1:0-13746 GCA_964464505.1 uncultured Prevotella sp. | reverse complement strand
CGGATTGAACCGAAAAGAGACCGCAGGGTGGCAAAACGTAATCTTTCATTTTTATTTATTCTTTACGGTGGGAATTTTTAGAACCCACCTTTATCAATTCTCATTGCGGCATTTCCTGATTGCTCTCTTACAATTATTAGAGCCCGCCGCAGCCGCCGTTGCACCTGCAGCCACGGCTTTTACTGACTGCAAAATTACTAAATAATTCTGAAAGCATATCCCATTTGGCGCATTTAATGAATTAAAGCCCCACGAACTCCACGCAAGCCCACTCCTCATCGCTGATGACCTCGCGCGCAGCAATGCCATTCTTCGCTGCCGTTTGCTTCAACAACTCCACGTCATCGACATAAAAGCCGCTGAGGAGGAGCACGCCGCCGGACTTCATGTGAGCCACAAACGCGGGCATATCGGCAATGAGAATGTTGCGGTTGATGTTGGCAATGACGACATCAAACTGCTCGTTTACTTCTTCAAGTACACTCACATCGCCCAGCAACACGCGCATATTGGCGACGCCATTAAGCGCGGCGTTGTGCGCGGCGTTGGCGGCACTCCACTCATCAATGTCGTAGCCCACGACGCTTTCGGCACCCAACAGTGAGGCGGCGATGCCGAGGATGCCGGTGCCGCAACCGCAGTCGAGCACACTCTTTCCCCGCAAGTCCATGGCGAGCAAGCGGCGCAGAATCATCCGTGTGGTCTGGTGCGTGCCTGTGCCGAAGGCATTTTGTGCCTCGATGAACACTCTTCGGGTGCCGTCATCGGCGGCAAACGCGCTGCGGTCGGTGTGTTTCGCATCGTAGACGATGAAATCGCCGGACACGACAATAGGCTCGAAGCCCTCCTCTTCCCAACACGCGTTCCAGTCCTGGTCGGCCACTTCCTCAAGCGCATAAGTCACTTTTACGCCATCAAGGGGCAGCGACTGAATGGCGTTATCGAGTGCATCGCGCTGGAAAAGAGTGCGCTGCACATAACCGTCGATACCCTTTTCTGTGTCCTCGAAAGCCTCGAAGCCTGTCTCACAAGCCGACTCGGAGAGCAGGTCGCGCACAGTCTGGAGCAATTCCGGGGCACATTCTATCGTGAACTTGGCTACATAATATTTCATAAAAAAGATCCTTCCAAATAAAAATTCAACAAAACGGGGATTATGCGGAGCCCTTTTCGGCAAGCCGCATAATCCCCCTTAAAGTCATAAATGGTTTATTCCCACTCTATTGTCGAAGGTGGTTTCGACGAGATGTCGTAGCAAACGCGGTTCACGCCACGCACCTTGTTGATGATTTCGTTGCTCACCCGCGCCAGGAAATCGTAAGGCAGACGACCCCAATCGGCTGTCATCGCATCGGTGGAAGTGACTGCACGCAAGGCAACGGGGTTCTCGTAGGTGCGCTCGTCACCCATGACACCGACAGAACGGACGGTGGAGAGGAGCACAGCACCAGCCTGCCATACCTGGTCGTAGAGCGACACCTCTATCTCACCGTTCTGCATATCGGCAGGAACTCCGGCTGCAAGGACGCGGCGAGCCTCCTCGCCACTGAGCTTAACCTTATATTCCCGCAAGCCGCGGATGAAGATATCGTCGGCGTTTTGGAGTATGCTGACCTTCTCGGGAGTGATGTCTCCGATGATGCGGACGGCAAGACCGGGACCCGGGAAGGGGTGGCGTGTGATGAGATGTTCGGGCATTCCGAGTGTGCGTCCAACACGACGCACCTCGTCTTTGAACAGCCATCGCAGCGGTTCACACAGTTGTAGGTTCATCTCCTTGGGCAGTCCGCCCACGTTATGATGGCTTTTTATCACCTTACCCGTGATGTTCAGCGACTCGATGCGGTCGGGATAGATGGTGCCCTGAGCAAGCCATTTGGCACCGGTCTGCTTCTTTGCCTCGGCATTGAACACCTCGACGAAGTCGCGACCTATTATCTTTCGCTTCTGTTCGGGGTCGGAAACACCTGCAAGGTCAGCGAAGAACTTTGCCGAAGCGTCCACGCCTATCACGTTAAGACCAAGGCATTTGTAGTCCTCCATAACATCATGGAACTCGTTTTTGCGCAACATGCCATGGTCAACGAAGATGCAAGTGAGGTTGTTGCCAATGGCTTTGTTGAGCAACACGGCTGCAACGCTGGAGTCGACACCGCCGGAAAGACCCAGAATCACCTTGTCGTCGCCGAGCTGTGCTTTGAGTTCGGCGACGGTGGTCTCAACGAATGAGTCGGCACTCCAGTCCTGTCGGCTACCGCAGATGTCCACAACGAAGTTCTTAAGGAGTTGCGTGCCCTGCAAGGAATGGAACACTTCGGGGTGGAACTGCACTGCCCAGACGGGCTCACGGGTGGATGCGTAGGCTGCGAACTTCACATTGGCGGTGGACGCAATGCACTTATAGCCATCGGGAATGGCTGTTATCGTGTCGCCATGACTCATCCAAACCTGCGAGTTTTCCACGAAGCCTTTGAACAAAGGATTGTCCTTCTCGAAGTGCTCGAGGTTGGCTCTGCCATACTCCCGAGTGTCGGCTGCCTCCACTTTTCCACCATTTGAGTAACTGATGAACTGTGCGCCGTAGCAGATACCGAGCACGGGGACACGGCCGATGAACTGACTCAAGTCGACCTTGAAAGCCTCCTTGTCGTGCACCGAATAAGGACTTCCGCTGAGGATAACGCCGATGACTGACGCATCGTCCTTCGGAAACTTGTTGTAAGGCATAATCTCGCAGAAGGTATCGAGTTCACGCACACGCCGACCTATGAGTTGGGTGGTCTGCGAACCGAAATCAAGAATAATTATCTTCTGTTGCATTATCTAAGTTGTTTGATTATAAATGTTCTTTATCTGATTGTGGAATAAACTTTCGTCGTGATTCTTCGGCAGTCAATGTCTGTAACTGCGCAACTCCGAAAGGAATGTCCCTGCTTGCGCAAGGGTGTCGGGTTTGCCGACGTCAAGGAGCCGAAGGTCGTCCTTGACATATCCTATTATGTTGCGACGGACACATTTTTTAAGGTAGAAATCGATGATGCTGAATTTCATTGGGAAGCGGTTCATCGACCGGAACAGGCGCGGCGAGATGATGTGTATACCGGCAAAGGCGAGTTTTCGGCATTTATCCGGGTCGAGCCAGGAGTATGGACTCTTCACTTCGCCAGTCTCAGTGTTGGTCCAGCCCATAAGGCGCAGGTCATCATCGAAGAGAAGATAGCGCTTCGTCTTGCGCTCACTGACAAGCAGGATAGCATCCGCCGGGCAGCGGGTCTTTTCACTCTCGAGGGCAATGCCATAGAATTTGCGGAGGTCTAAATTGCTTAATATGTCGACATTGTGCACCAACACCGGTGCAGAGAAGTCAAACTCATAAGAGGCTTGACATAAGCCGCCACCCGTGTCGAGCAGCTGCGAGGACTCGTAACTAAGGGTAATGTCGAGTCCGAAGTTGTCGTTTTCTTCCAGATAATCTTCTATTTGGTCAGCAAAATGATGCACATTGATGACAACGCGACGCACGCCGGCATCGGCAAGATGCTGCAATTGCAACTTCAACAACGGTTCACCCCCTACCTTTACCAATGCTTTCGGCATTGTGTCAGTAAGCGGTCGCAGGCGAGTGCCAAGTCCTGCAGCAAATAACATGGCTTGCATCATAAGCAAATTTTAAGTGAGTTGTGCTTATGCAAAGTTACAGAAAATATTGCGCATAAACGCAACCTTGCTTTCCTTTTTTGTAAGAAGTCGAGCGTCCCCGCTCGACACACGGAACGCAAATCCCCCACAAACCTTCTCGGTCTGTGGGGGATTCTTATTGTTTTCGGTTATGAGCCGTGCTCTCTGCAAAGGCAAAGAGCGAGGCTCAACTATTCATTAACGAGTCAAGTTCGGGTTCTTCTCCACTTCCGTTGGAGGATAAATCTGATACATCGACTTCTCGCCGCGCCATTCAACAGTTACAGGCATGTTCTCAGAGAGAACGAGGTCTTCCTTCAATTCGTATGTGAACGGGTTGCCGTTGGCATCAGCACTGTGTGTCAATGTACCTGCCTTCACGAGCACCTTGGTCTGGCTGCCCTTGCGATAATCGTAAGCATCCTTAAGAGTGTTCATGCGGAACTGGTCGTCACGACGTGTAACCATGCTGTACATGTAGCCTGCCACCTCATAGCCGTGCTCTTTATAAGCAAACTCAGCGAGTTGGTCGGCAGACATACTGGAGATGGAATTCACCACGGTCTGGTCGGTGTAAGCACGCTGGCACACCTTCTTCATCTCGCTCTTAGCAAGAGTCAGGTCTTTGCCTGCACGAGCTGCAGCCTCTGCATACCAGCAGATTACCTCAGCATAGCGGATGAGTTGGTGACGCTTGTTGATACACATGCCGCCCCAAGTAGGCTGTGTGCAGTCGAAGTCTGCCTTAACAGCGCTACCGTCAGAAGCCTCGTTTACAGAGAAAGCGATGAACATTGGGCGATAAGCATTAATCACTGCATTGCTGCCGTTGTAGGGTTCGCCGTCTTTTGTTGCCCACCAGTCTACGTCAGCACCTTGGTTTGTGTGCTCTGTCTTAGCGTAAACGGCATCCTTACGAGGTCCGTCGGGATACTCAGCCCAATAGCAACGCTCTGCGAGGAAGTCGCCCCAGCCTCCGAGGTCGCCGAGTTGATGACAAGAAGACATCTGAGAGTCGCCATCACTCCATCCACCGACAGTGGCATTGAAATCGATTCCGAGCAATGTTTCGTTGTGGTGGTTGTTGCCATAACTGAACACTTTGTTCCAATCTGCGAGCAAGCTGTGGTCGTAAGTGCCGGCATTGACACCGTCAATCACTTCCTTAGCCTTGTCGGCAGCCTTTGCATAGTAATCAGTCTTGTTCAATGGGTAACCAGCCATAGCCATATAAACGGCTGCAAGAGTTGCCTTCACAGTCTGGGCAGACACATAAATGTTCTGTCCGTCAATAGAACGGTTGGCCTCAGTGTACTTGGCAGGCAGGTCACAAGCCTCGGCTGCGGTGAGGTCGGCAACGATTTGGTTGTAGATTTCTTCAACCGAAGTGAGCGTTGTGGTGTTGTTGTCAGGCACATTGTGGGTTATCAGAGGCAGAGGTCCGTACTCACGCACGAGGCTAAAGTAGGAATATGCACGCCAGTAATAAGCCTGTCCGAGAGCGATGTTCTTTTCTGTCTCGGTGACAGAAGCCTTTTCTGTGTTGTCAACGATAGAGTTGCAGGCCTTGATGATGGTGTAATAGCGGCTCCAGAACTGCTCAACACCCTTTGTATCGGTTGGGTCTTCAAACGCGTCGGCAGAGAGATAAGCCGCCTTGTTGGAACCCGTTGTCGATGTAACATCGTCGCCCTGGCAACGAACAATCATTGGGTTGGAGTTGCACTGCAGAGCCTGCACCTTCTGATAAAGCGCATAAACGCTCATGTCAAGGTCTTTCTGGTTCTGGGGATATGTTTCTGGTGTCAGCTTTCCGTTAGGGTCTTCCGTCAGGAAATCGCTGCACGATGTTGTGAGCAACATCGAAGCTGCAAGCAAGCAGCCAGTCAATATATTGATTTTCATTTTATTCTTTCGTTTAAAAGGTTTAGAAATTCATTCTTACACCGAACGTGAATGTTCTCGGAGTTGGGTAAGTACCGGTATCGATACCATTGGCTTGGTCGCCGTAGTCGCTTGAGAATGAGAATCCGGCAGGGTTAGAGCCCTTATACTTTGTGATAGTAAAGAGGTTCTGAACGCTGAAGCTGAAACGGAAGTCAGCAATCTTTGCTACGCTCTTCGGGAGGTCGTAAGCCAATGTGATGTTCTCGCAACGGAAGTAGCTGGCATTTTCCACGAACTTCGAAGAGTTACCAATGTAGTTGTTGTTAGAAACAGTTGGGTTAGGCATAGTCTTTCCAATCTCGCTGATGTAGTCGGCATCGGTGAACATACGAGAGTTACCAATCATAGAGTTCATAGCGAAACGGAGAGCATTGAGGCGTTGTACGCCGAATGCAGAGTTGAAGAATGCGTTCAAAGACCAGTTCTTATAGGTCACGGTGTTGTTCCATCCGAGAGTGAAGTCAGGTGTTGACTTACCGAGAACAACGCGGTCGTCGGTAGAAGGATTGCGTGTTACGCTTCCGTCAGCAGCACGATATGTGTCATAGCCTTCGCTGTCGATGCCTGCCCATTCGTATCCGTAGAATGTACCGATTGCTTCGCCTTCCTTAACAATCATACAGTCGGTGATTACAGACTGGAATGAACCGCTATAAAGGATGGGCTGCTGTGCAGTCAGTTTCTTAACCTCATTCTTAAGGAATGTGCCGTTGATAGAAGTCTGCCAGTTCCAGTCCTTGCTCTCAATGATGCGTGCATTGAGTGAGATGTCAAGTCCTTGGTTGGACACTTTACCTGCATTAACCATGTAAGCGGTTCCGCCGAGATAGTTGGCGAGGTTTGTTGACAAGAGAGCGTCGGAAGTCTGCTTGTTGAAGTAGTCCAAGCTGAGTTCTACGCGGTTGTTGAACAAACCGAGGTCGATACCGAAGTCAAACTGCTTTGTCTTTTCCCACTTCAGGTCAGGAGTTGCAATTGAGTTCTCCCAGTAGCCTGTTACGCCTGAAGAAGTTCCGAAATAAGTTGTCGTAGAAGAAAGGAGTGACAACGTAGAATAAGGAGTGATGTCCTGGTTACCAATGACTCCGTAGCTTGCGCGAACCTTCAAGTTGCTGATGACGTCGCGTGTGCTTTCCATAAATTTCTCATTGCTAACGGTCCATGCTGCTGCTATTGATGGGAAGTAGCCCCACTTGTTGTTTGTCAAACGGCTTGAACCATCGGCGCGGAACGTACCGGTCACCATATATTTGTCAGCGTAGTTGTACATAACGCGGGCTACACCGGAGAGCAGAGACCACTCACTGTAGCTGTTGGAAGCGTCGCGTGTGGTGGCGTTAAGCACGTCCCACCATCCAACTGACTCTGACTGAAGGCCAGAACCGGTGATACCCATAGAGCGGGTGTTGCTCTTTGTAGCCTCCCAAACACCTGTTGCGGTGAGGTTGTGGTCACCCCAAGAGTTCGTATAAGTAAGGTTGTTGGTGGTTTGGAGCATTGTACGCTGTGCATTGCTGTTGGTCATGCCGTTCTTGCCGGTTCCCTGCACCTTCTCGGTAGAGAAAGTATAGGACGTATTGTTGAAGTAATCAACACCATTGCTGCTTGTAAAGGTAAGTCCTTTGCAGATGTTGAACTTCAAATCAACGTGTCCGTTGAGTACATCGTGGCGGCGTTCGTTCTTGTTTGCAGCAACAGTACCATACGCATTGGCTTGAATTGTGGCATATTCATCCCAAGTGTAGTTGCCGTTAGCATCGAACATATCGCGAGCAGGAGAGGAGTTGAAAGCAATCCACAATGGGTTGTAGGCGCTCATCTCCAAGCCTCCGATACCCTTACCGATACCGCGTGAAGCGTTAACGTCGAATGTTACGTCGAGCCATTTCTTTACTTTGAGTTTCAAGTTGGCCTTTGCAGAATAGCGCTCGTAGCTGCTTTCTTCGATGGTTCCCTCATGCTTCATGTAGTTACCGGAGATGTAAGTCTGCATACCTTCGGTTCCTTTCGAGAACACCAACTTGTAGTTCTGTGTCAGACCAGTGCGGAACATAGTGTCAACCCAGTCGATTCCGGCTTTCTTTCCGCTTATATAGTCTGCCACATCAGCTTCATTGACACCGGCATAGTCCACAAGGGCTTGTGCATAAGTCTTGGTGTCCATCATCTTAGGCAGGCGTGTGGCGTTGGAGAAACCCCAAGAAGCGTCGAGGGTAATCTTGCTCTCGCCCTTAACACCGGTCTTTGTCGTTACGATAACGACACCGTTGGCACCACGCGAACCGTAGATGGCTGTTGAAGACGCGTCCTTGAGCACCTGAATGCTTTGGATATCCTCCGGGTTGATGCCGTCGAGACCAGACTCGCGCACCATTCCGTCAACCACATAAAGCGGGTCATTGGACTTATTGATAGAGTTTGTTCCACGAACGCGAATCTTGACAGAACCGCCAGGGATACCGTCGCTGACCACATTGACACCTGCCATACGTCCGTTAAGAGCGTCGCTGGCCTGTGTAATAGGCTGGTCGCGGAAAGCCTTGCTGTCCATTACGGCAACAGAACCAGCCAAGTCGGCCTTCTTTACAGTACCGTAACCGATGACAACGACGTCGTTGAGCATCTCAGCATCTTCTTCGAGGGTCACTGACACATGGTTTTTGCCTGCCACGGACATTTCCTGTGCCTTATATCCAACATAAGAAACAACGAGTGAAGCCTTTGGAGCAACTCTCAAAGAGAAGTTACCGTCAACATCAGTCACTGTTCCGTTAGTGCGGTTTCCTTTTTCCACGACGCTCACGCCGATAAGCGGTTCGCCAGTGGCGTCAACCACTCGTCCGCTCACTTGCGCATTCTGCTGCGTCTGAATGGTGGTGGAAACAGAGCGGCTAAGTTCATCGGCAGCCGAAGCTGTTGCCGGACAAAGCATCATACCCACGGCGAATGGTATCAGCATTCGCTTCGCATTCAATGGGAATAACGTTTTCTTTACATTTTCCATAGATTTTGTTTTAGTTAATTTTTAATTTAACGATTTTATCTTTGCCGGCGCGAACCGGCGTTACTAATTATTTTTTCTGTTTTGAATTTGGTGTGTGTTAGGTTTAAAATTTAATAACGGGTACGAAATTATACTTTTTTAGTCACACTGCCACCCCCCCCGAAGTTAAAAAACTTTAAAACGGAGATTTTTGTGCCAAAAAGTGATGTTTCGATTGCATTCCGCACACATTTGCGGTGCCGTTAATTTCAAGATGGGGTCGAAACACCCTCAAACAAAAAGTGGGAAAAACGCTTTTTCCCACATTATTATATATGGGGGCAGACCGCCGTTATATAGGCAGTCTGCCAAAAACTCAAAGAGAGGTAGGGTTCTAAAAATTCCGATTCAGCCACGCTGTCACTTTCTTCTGTGCCTCTTGGCGGTCGTTTTGCGCCGTGTGTCCATACACGGCAAGTCCTTTCTCCACCTTCGCGCCTTTGCAGACGGAGCGGAGTCGGCTCTCGGTGCTGCCGAGAGCGCTACCCTCATGGGTGGAGAACGGCATCACGGTTTTGCCTTGCCAGTCGTGTTTCTCTATGAAAGTGTAGACCGGCATGGGCATGTCGTCCCACCAAATGGGGTAGCCAATGAAGATGGTGTCGTAGTCTTCCGCCCTCACATCACCCTTTATGGCAGGGCGGGCCTTGCTGTTCAGTTCCCGTTTTGCAACTTCTGTACACGCGTCATAGTCGTCGGGGTACGCCTTTTCCGGTACTATCTGAAACAGGTCAGCCCCCGTTTCCTTTGCTATCATTTCAGCAACGATTTCCGTGTTCCCCTTGTTGATGTTGCCGACGCCGTAGTTTCCGCCCGTACGCGAGTAGTAAACCACCAGCACTTTTCCTTTCTCTTTCATATTGTTCTTTTCTTTTGAGGTTTTGCCCTGAGCGCAAGCGATGAGGCATATTGATGACACCAGCGCGAGGGCGAGTAAAAAGCTTGCTTTAAATTGCAGAGATGCAGCCTATCTTATGCAAAGGGTGCGTCTCGGCGATCCGCACCTACTACATTTTGTCTCGCAATGATAGTGCAAACCGAATGCAATAAAGCTTGCTTTAAATTGCTGAGGTGCAGCCTATCTTATGCAATCTGCCAAAGCCGATTTTTAGAACCCACCTATAACGAATTCGGTTGGCACGCCTCCAGTGTCTGCTCTATGCCCTGCTCTCGGTGGCAGATGTGCACCTCGATGCCGAACTTTCTGTTGAGGTGTTCCGCCAGATGTTGCGCCGAATAGACGCTGCGGTGCTGTCCGCCGGTGCATCCGAACGAGAACATGAGGTCGGTAAATCCGCGGTCGATGTAGCGTTGCACATGGGCGTCGGCAAGTTTGTAGACGCTGTCGAGGAAGGCGATTATCTCGCCGTCGTCCTCAAGAAAGCGAATCACAGGTTCGTCGAGTCCGGTGAGTTTCTTATAAGGTTCGTAGCGGCCGGGGTTGTGCGTGGAGCGGCAGTCGAACACATAGCCGCCGCCATTGCCCGATGTGTCGGCGGGGATTCCTTTTCTATAGCTGAACGAGAACACTCTGACGACGAGCGGTCCCTTACCGTCGTACTTCGAGAATGTTGCCGGACTGTCCTGTTCTTCCGTGTGTGCGTACTTCGGCATCTCGGTGAGCCGCCGCAGCAGAGCCATCATGTAGGGATAGGGGAACGAGTCGGCGTGGGCGAGCAACGCGCGGAGATTGTCCATCGCCGGAGGTATGGAGAGGATGAAATGTCTCTTCCTTTCGAAGTATCCACGGAAGCCGTAGGCTCCGAGCACCTGAAGAGTGCGGAAGAGCACGAACAGGCGCAGTCTCTCGGCGAAGTGCCGTTCCGACGGCACCTCGGTGTAGTTCTTTAGCGAAGCGTAGTATTCCGCCACGAGTTCGCGCCTCAGTTTGTCGGGATAACGCGCCGACGCCTGCCAGAGGAACGACGCGATGTCATAATAGACAGGACCTTTTCTGCCGCCCTGGAAGTCGATGAAGGAGGGATTTCCTTCTTCATCGAGCATCACATTGCGTGCCTGGAAGTCGCGATAGAGGAACGCTTCGGTAGGCTCCGAGGTGAGGTCTTTGGCAAAAAGACGGAAGTCGGCTTCGAGTTTGAGTTCGTGGAAGTCGAGTTCCGAGGCTTTGAGGAAGCAGTATTTGAAGTAGTTGAGGTCGAAGAGCACACTCTCCTCGTCAAACTCGGGTGCGGGATAGCAGTTGTTCCAGTCCAAGCCCCGAGCGCCGCGCATCTGTATGTTGGGCAGTTGCCGGATGGTTTTCACGAGCAGTTCCTTCTCCTTCTGGGTGTAGCGCCCCCCTGCCGAGCGTCCGTTGGCGAGGGCATCGAAGAGCGAAGTGGAGCCGAGGTCGGTCTGGATGTAGCGCAACTCGTCGCTTGTTGCCGACAGAACGCGCGGCACAGGGAGTTGCCTTTGAGTGAAGTGTTGCGCAAGATAGATGAAGGCATGGTTCTCGTCGCGGCTCGTCCCCACCACTCCGATGACCGTTGTGCCGTCATGGGCGGTCAGGCGGTAATACTCGCGGTTGCTGCCCGCCCCTTTGAGGCGCGCCACACTTGCCGGCTTTGCGCCGTGCCACGATTCGTAGAGTTTTACTAACTGTTCCATTACGCTTCTTCCGTTGGCTGTGTTTCGTCGGCAACGTGCTTCTTTCCGAAATACTGTTCATCCTTTTTGTCAGCCCATCTGCCTACCACCTGGTCGGCGACCACCATGAGGATGGCAACCCCCAGCGTTATGCTCCACGACGATGTGAGGGCGAATGTGCCCACGGCAATGATGACGAAGAGCGACAATATCTTTATGTTGCGAAATCTTTTCATGCTGCGAAATTATAAAAAAAAATCGAGGTCGCCGAGGATTTGCCCCACAACAACGAAAAAAAGGATTGCGAAACCGGCTGCGCCGGTCTCACAATCCCATCAACAAAAGTATAACTAAAAACCGCAAACAACATTGCGTTGTTGCATTATCGTGTGTGCGTCAGGCAGTGATTACATCATGCCGCCCATGCCACCTTGTCCCATCGGTGCTGCGGCGCCCTTCTCTTCGGGTTTGTCGCAGATGATGCATTCGGTGGTAAGGAACATGCCTGCGATGGAAGCGGCGTTCTCGAGAGCCACGCGCTCCACCTTAGCCGGGTCGATGACACCCTCGGCACGGAGGTCTTCATAGGCATTCTTGCGGGCGTTGTAGCCGAAGTCGCCTTCGCCCTCGCGCACCTTCTGCACTACTACGGAGCCTTCGCCACCGCCGTTCTCCACTATCTGACGGAGCGGTTCTTCGATGGCACGCACCACGATGTTGATACCTGTCTGCTCGTCGGCGTTGTCGCCTTTGAGTCCTTCGAGAGCCTTCTGGGCGCGGATGTAAGTGGTGCCTCCACCCACAACGACACCTTCCTCGATGGCGGCACGCGTTGCGCAGAGAGCATCGTCCACACGGTCTTTCTTCTCTTTCATCTCCACCTCGCTGTTGGCGCCTACATAAAGCACTGCAACACCGCCTGCGAGTTTGGCGAGACGTTCCTGAAGTTTCTCCTTATCGTAGGAACTCTTGGTGTTGGCAATCTCGTTCTTGATTTGCGCTACACGGTCGGCGATGAGCTGTTTGTCGCCTGCTCCGCCCACGATGGTGGTGTTGTCCTTTGTCACATTCACCTTGTCGCAGGTGCCGCAGAGGTCGAGTGTTGCCTTGTCAAGGCTCAATCCCTTCTCCTCGCTGATTACTACGCCGCCCGTAAGGGTTGCGATGTCCTCGAGCATAGCCTTGCGACGGTCGCCGAAGCCAGGGGCTTTGACGGCGCAAATCTTAAGGCCTCCACGCAGACGGTTTACTACCAGCGTGGTGAGAGCCTCTGAATCGACATCCTCGGCGATAATGAGCAGCGGGCGACCGCTCTCTGCTGCAGCCTGAAGGATGGGGAGGAAGTCCTTGAGATTGCTTATCTTCTTGTCGTAGATGAGCAGGTAGGGGTTCTCCATTACGCACTCCATCTTGTCGGCATCAGTAACGAAATAGCTGCTGAGGTAGCCGCGGTCGAACTGCATTCCTTCTGCAACGCCGATGCTGGTGTCGCGGCTCTTGCTCTCCTCGATGGTGATAACGCCGTCCTTCGACACCTTACGCATGGCGTCGGCGAGGAGTTTTCCTATCTCGGGGTCGTTGTTGGCACTCACCGTTGCCACCTGTTCTATCTTGTCGTAGTTGTCGCCCACCACCTCGGCATTGTCCTTGATGTAAGCCACAACAGCCGCAACGGCTTTGTCGATACCGCGCTTGAGGTCCATAGGATTGGCTCCTGCGGTGACGTTCTTGAGTCCTTCTGCCACGATGGCTTGCGTGAGGATGGTGGCAGTGGTGGTGCCGTCGCCGGCGTCGTCACCTGTCTTGCTTGCCACACTCTTTACGAGTTGTGCACCGGTGTTCTCAAACTTGTCCTCGAGTTCCACTTCCTTAGCCACGGTGACACCGTCCTTTGTTATCTGGGGTGCGCCGAACTTCTTCTCGAGAACTACATTGCGGCCCTTCGGACCCAGCGTCACCTTCACTGCGTTAGCCAACTTATCCACGCCGTTCTTCAACAAGTCGCGTGCTTCTACATTATATTTAATTTCCTTAGCCATGATTTTGTTGTTTTTAAAGTTCTTGTTTTTCGTTCTTCATTGTTACTTCTGCACCACTGCAAGCACATCGCTCTGACGCATGATGAGATATTTTGTGCCTTCGATTTGGAGTTCGGTGCCGGAGTATTTTCCATAAAGAATCTCGTCGCCTTCTTTGAGAATCATCTCCTCATCTTTGGTTCCATTGCCGGCAGCAACGATTGTTCCGTGCTGCGGTTTCTCCTTTGCGGTGTCTGGAATGATGATGTCACCAACTTTTTCTTCTGCCGGTGCAGGAAGCACCAGCACTCTGTCTGCTAATGGTTTAATGTTCATAATAACCTATTTTTTAAATTAATGTTTCTGTTTCCAGCCCTCATTGCTGTGGGCTTTCATTTTGCCTTATAGCCAAAACCGTGCCAAAACTTTTTCAATTGCGTTTTTGTCATAGGGCGACTGACAAATTGTAAG
>CAYXGN010000039.1:0-13916 GCA_964464505.1 uncultured Prevotella sp. | reverse complement strand
CCCATTTTCGAGGGCTTCAAAACTTCTAGAATGAGAGTTCAGGTCGAACTTTTTTGGAGTGCGATTTTAGTGAAAATATGTGAAAAAGGAGGCGTTTTTCGGAAGCGAGATTTGAGCAAGTCGACGGCAAATCGTAGTAGGCGCGAATCGCCGAGGCGCGCCCAATAAAAAGCGAAGGGTGCCGCTCGGAGATCGGCACCTACTACGGTTTGCCCACCTTTTTTATGTTTTTTCGCCAATCTTTGGGCGTAATCGGCAGAAAATGTGTATATTTGTAGACCTGTTTTAACATGGCACTATGGAGCAAAAGAGGATGATAACGATTCTGGGTCCGACGGCAAGCGGCAAGACTACCATTGCCGCCGCACTGGCATACCGTCTTGACGGCGAGATAATCAGTGCCGACTCGCGGCAGGTCTACCGCCGCATGGACATCGGAACGGGTAAGGACTTGGCGGACTACACCGTCTGCGGCAAGCCCATCCCCTATCACCTCATCGACATAGCCGAACCAGGCGAGAAGTATAACCTGTTCGAGTATCAGCGCGATTTCCACAAGGCTTACGCCGACATCACGCAGCGCGGCAAGACAGCGGTGCTCTGCGGCGGCACGGGACTCTACATCGAGGCGGTGCTCAATGGCTACGCCCTCTCCCCTGTCCCGCAAAACCAGGAGTTGCGCGACAGCCTCGCCACGAAGTCACTCGACGAACTCACCGCCATGCTTAAAGCCCTCAAGGAGCAGACGGGGAGCACCATGCACAACCGAAGCGATGTGGACACGGCACAAAGGGCAATCCGCGCCATAGAGATAGAGACCTACAATCTGCACCATCCGCAGCCGGAGCGGCAGATGCCAAGAGTGCCGTCGACAGTAATCGGAGTGGAGGTGGACCGCGAGACGCGCCGCCAGCGCATCTCCCAAAGACTCGAGGCGCGCCTCCGGGAGGGAATGATTGACGAGGTGAAAGGACTTTTGGAGAGCGGCGTGACAGCCGAAGAACTCATGTACTACGGCTTGGAATACAAGTTTGTCACCGAGTTTGTCATCGGCAAGACCACTTACGAGGACATGTTCCGCAGCCTCGAGATAGCCATACACCAGTTTGCCAAACGCCAGATGACATGGTTCCGGGGAATGGAAAGGCGCGGCATCCACATCCATTGGATTGACGGACTGCTGCCGACAGACGAAAAAGTGGAGCAGATAATTGCATTATGGGGAGCCCGATAAATTACGATTCCATACAAATCGTAGTAGGTGCGGATCGCCGAGACGCACCCCACAAAACAGTTTTCCCGCTGCTAAGGGTGCGTCTCGGAGATACGCACCTACTACATTTGCCTTGCAATCTGGCGAAGAGGATTAATAGAAACCGACATTGAACGAAAAAAAGATAACAGGGAGAAAAATGATTGACGAAAACCGCTGGGGCATACTCTACTGCCCGAAACATGAACCTTTCCGACCCAACCGACGCTGGGAAAGGGTGGAACGGTGCCTCAAGGAGAACGGCATCGACTACGATTTCGTGCAGAGCGAGAGCACGCAGAGCGTGGAACGGCTCGTTAAGATGATGATAAACAACGGCTACAAGACCATCGTTATCGTAGGAGGCGACTCCGCACTCAACGATGCCGTGAACTGCCTTATGCAGACCGACGCGGCAGAACGCAACGAGGTGGCGCTGGGAGTGGTGCCCAACGGACTGATGAACGACTTCGCCCGCTTCTGGGGTTTCAAGGAGGACAACGTGGAACAGACCGTCGCCTGGCTCAAGAAACGCCGTGTGAGGAAGATAGACTTGGGTTGCATCCGCTACAAGAACAACCGCGACGAGGACTGCCACCGCTATTTCCTCAACTGCGTGAACATAGGTTTCATCGCCGCAATAATGAACCTCCGCCGCCAGACGCGCCATTTCTTCGGTTCGCGCACGCTCTCCTTCCTCTTCTCTTTCGTCCTGCTCGTGTTCCAAAGGCTGGAATACAAGATGCACCTGAAAATCAATTCCGACGAGATAAAGCGCGGCGTGATGACCGTGTGCATAGGCAATTCGCTCGGCTACGGGCAGACTCCCAACGCCGTTCCCTACAACGGCTTGCTCGACGTGTCGGTGGTCTATCATCCCGGAATGACCCAACTCTTTGAGGGAATCTACCTGTTCCTGCGCGGAAAGTTCCTCAACCACCGCAGCGTACACCCTTACCGCACGCGCAAGGTGAGTGTTCTGGAAGCCAGGAAAGCCCTCGTGGGCGTGGACGGCAGACTCCTCAAGACTCCCGTGGGACCGTTCTCCGTCACCGTGGAACAGGAAGTCATCAACTTCCTGATACCCGATTGACGCGCATTTGCTGCAAAAAGAGTTACAAAAACGTGAAAAAACGACTCAAAAACGGCATTTTTTCAAAATACAGTGACTTTTGTTTTGCACATAGATGAAAAGTTACTACCTTTGAGTTCGTAATGCGACCGCCGCGAAAAGGCAGCCGCCACGACCTACAAACAACATACTATTGACTGACCTTAAAATTTATTTATGAGTTATTTGCGATTCGAAAAAGCACTGATGACCAACTTGGAAGAGTCACTGCCACGCGAACTTCTGCGCACCAATCGGTCGGGAGCATATTCCTGCTCCACCGTCGTCGATTGCAACACGCGCAAGTATCACGGCCTGTTGGTGGTGCCTGTGCCCGAGATGGACGACGACAACCATGTGCTGTTGTCATCGCTCGATGTCACAGTCATACAACACGGGGCGGAGTTCAACCTCGGTTTGCACAAGTATCAGGGCAATAATTTCAGTCCGAAAGGACACAAGTACATCCGCGAATTCGACTGCGACAAAGTGCCCACAACGCTCTATCGCGTCGGAGGAGTGGTGCTGAAGAAGGAGGTTGTGTTCCAACATTACGAGGACAGAATACTCCTTCGCTACACGTTGGTGGACGCCCACTCCGCCACTACACTGCGTTTCCGTCCCTTCCTGGCGTTCCGCAGCGTGCGGCAGTTTACCCATGAGAACTCGGTTGCGTCGCGCGACTACTCCGAAGTGGAGAACGGCATCAAGACATGCATGTACGCCGGCTACCCCAACCTGTTCATGCAGTTCAGCAAAGCCAATGAGTTTGTGTTCCAGCCCGACTGGTATCGCGGCGTGGAATACCCCAAAGAGCAGGAGCGCGGCTACGCCTCCAACGAGGACCTCTATGTGCCCGGCTACTTCGAGATGCCTATAAAGAAAGGTGAAAGCATAGTCTTCTCCGCCTCCACATCGCAGTGCAAGACAGCCGGCTTGAAACACCTGTTCCAGAAAGAAGTGGAGGAACGCAGCCCGCGCGACAATTTCTTCCATTGTCTTGTCAACGCTGCGCACCAGTTTCACAACCGCACGAAGAAGGACGAACGCTACATCCTCGCCGGATACCCGTGGTTCAAGTGCCGCGCCCGCGACACGTTCATAGCCCTGCCGGGACTCACCCTCTCCATAGAAGAGGAGGACTACTTCGAACTTGTGATGCAGACCGCCTCGCGGGGACTCTATGAATTCATGGAAGGCAAGCCCCTGACGGTGAAGATTTACGAGTTAGACAAGCCCGACGTGATGCTTTGGGCGATATGGGCAATACAACAGTACGCGAAGCATTCCGACCGCGAAAAGTGCTACCGCAAGTATGGAAAACTCTTGCGCGACATAGTGCGCTACATCCTTTCCAACGCCCATCCCAACCTAAAACTCCGCGAGAACGGACTCCTTTACAGTGAGGGCCGCAAAGAAGCCGTCACCTGGATGAACTCCACAGCAGGCGGACACCCCGTGGTGCCGCGCACAGGCTACATCGTGGAATTCAACGCCTTGTGGTACAACGCCCTTAAGTTCTGTGCCTCGATGGCGGCAGACTTCGGCGACGGAAAAGAAGCGGCAAAGCTCGAAAAGCACGCAGAACAGTGTGGCAAAGCCTTTCTGGACATCTTCGTAAACGAATTCGGTTATCTCTTCGACTATGTGGCTGACGAGGTGAACCAAGACTGGAGCGTGCGCCCGAACATGATTTTCGCCGTCGCCCTCGACTACTCTCCGCTCAGCCAGCAACAGCAGAAGAGTGTGCTCGACGTGTGTACCCGCGAACTGCTCACGCCCAAAGGGTTGCGCTCCCTGTCGCCAAAGAGCGGCGGATACAACCCGATGTACGTGGGGCCACAGACACAGCGCGACTACGCCTATCATCAGGGTACGGCGTGGCCATGGCTCGGCGGCTTCTATATGGAGGCGTGCCTGAAAATCTTCAAACGCACACGACTGAGCTTCATAGAACGCCAGATGGTGGGCTACGAGGACGAAATGCTCAACCATTGCCTCGGAACCATTCCCGAACTCTTCGACGGCAACCCGCCGTTCCACGGTCGCGGAGCCATCTCTTTCGCCGTGAACGTGGCCGGAGTGCTGCGCACCCTCGAACTTCTTGAAAAGTATAAATATTAAAAAGCAAGGAGGAAAAGCAATTATGAAAGTCTTAATGTTCGGATGGGAATACCCTCCTCACGTATACGGCGGACTCGCAACCGCCAACTTTGGAATAACGCAGGGACTCCACGCACAGGGCGATGTGGACATCACGCTGTGTCTGCCGAAACCCTTCGGCGATGAAGACCGCAGCGCAGCACACATCGTTGCCATGAACTGCGTGCCCATTGCGTGGCGCGATGTCGACTTCGACTATGTGCAACGCCGTGTGGGCAGCATCATGGACCCCCACTACTACTATCGCCTCCGCGACCATATCTATGCCGACTTCAACTACATGCACGTCAATGACCTGGGCTGTATGGAGTTCGCCGGAGGCTATCCGTCTAACCTGCACGACGAGATTAACAACTATTCCGTTATTGCCGGTGTCGTGGCGCGAACCGAAGAGTTCGACATTATCCATGCCCACGACTGGCTGACGTTCCCTGCCGGCATCCATGCCAAGAACGTTTCGGGAAAGCCTCTCTGCATACACGTCCACGCAACCGACTTCGACCGCAGCCGGGGTAAGGTGAACCCCACCGTCTACTCCATCGAGAAGGACGGCATGGACAACGCCGACTGCATCATGTGTGTGAGCGAACTCACGCGCCAGACAGTCATCAACCAGTATCACCAAGACCCCCGCAAGTGCTTCGCCATGCACAATGCGGTCTACCCTCTGCGCCAAGAATTGCAGGACATTCCGCGTGCCGACCACAAAGGCAAGGAGAAAGTGGTCACCTTCCTCGGCCGACTCACAATGCAGAAGGGTCCCGAATACTTCGTCGAGGCAGCCAATATGGTGCTCCACCGCTCCCGCAACGTGCGCTTCTGCATGGCTGGCAGCGGCGACATGATGGACGCAATGATTTACCTTGCAGCCGAGCGCGGCATCGCCGACCGTTTTCATTTCCCCGGCTTTATGCGCGGGAAGCAGGTCTACGAGTGTCTGAAAAACTCCGATGTCTACGTCATGCCCTCTGTGAGCGAGCCTTTCGGCATCTCCCCTCTTGAGGCAATGCAATGCGGAACGCCCACGATTATCTCCAAACAGAGCGGTTGCGGGGAAATCCTCGACAACTGCATCAAGGTGGATTATTGGGACATCAACGCCCTCGCCGACGCCATCTACTCCATCTGCCACAACGAAAGTCTGTTCCGCTACTTGCAGGAAGAAGGCAAACGCGAGGTGGACCAGATAACCTGGGAAAAGGTGGGCGCAAGGATAAAGAACCTCTATGAGCGCGTCATCGCACACCAACTGTGGTAGTGACGAATAATTTCAAGGACAAACATCTTTACAAAAATCAAACAAAAGAAACGACGATGAAAACAATTTGTTTATATTTTGAGATTCACCAAAACATACAGTTGAAGCGCTATCGCTTCTTCGATATAGGCACCGACCATTACTATTACGACGACTACGAGACCGAACGGCTCATCAACGACCTCGTGGAACGCTCCTACATGCCGGCTCTCAACGCCATCGGCGAGATGATAAAGGAGAACGGCAACTACTTCAAGGTGGCGTTCTCGCTGTCGGGAGTGGGAATGGAACAGCTCGAGACCCACGCCCCGCAAGTGATAGAAAAACTCCAGGAGTTGAACGAAACGGGTTGCGTGGAGTTCCTCGCAGAGCCTTATTCCCATGGACTCGCCTCACTCGCCAACGAGCAGAGTTTCGAAGCGGAGGTGCGCCGGCAATGCCAGAAGATGAAAGAGTACTTCGGACAAGCCCCGAAGGTGCTCCGCAATTCATCGCTCATCTACAGCGACGACATCGGTTGCCAAGCCGCACAGATGGGTTTCAAGGGCATGCTCACCGAAGGCGCGAAGCACGTGTTGGGTTGGAAGTCGCCCCACTACGTCTATCACTGCGCCCTTTCACCCAAGTTGAAACTCCTTTTGCGCGATGTTACCCTCAGCGACGACATCTCCCTGCGCTTCAACAACAGCGACTGGGAGGGCTATCCGCTCTTTGCCGACAACTACGTCGAGCGCATAGCGCAGTTCCCCGAAGAGGAAAAGGTGGTCAACATCTTTATGGAACTCTCCGCCATCGGAGTGGCGCAGCCCCTGTCGAGTCGCATCCTCGACTTCCTGAAAGCCCTCCCTGCCTGCGCCAAGCAGCACGACATCACCTTCTCCACACCCTCCGAGGTGTGCGACAACTACAAGAGCGTCAGCGCACTCGACGTGCCCGACACGCTGAGTTGGAACGACGAGGAGCGCGATGTGAGCACTTGGCTGGGCAATCCCATGCAGCGTGAGGCGTTCAACAAACTCTATGGTGTCGCCGACCGTGTGCGCATCGCCAACGACCCGCGCATCAATCAGGACTGGGACTACCTCCAGGCAAGCAACAACTTCCGCCAGATGACCACCAAGCCCTCCAATGTCGGCGTGGACAGGGGCATCTATAGCAGCCCGTTCGATGCCTTCACCAACTATATGAACATCCTCGGCGACTTCATAAGCCGCGTCAATTCGCTCTACCCCGAAGATGTGGACAACGACGAGTTGAGTTCGCTTCTCACCACCATCAAGAACCAGGACGAAGAGATAGAACGCAAATCGAAGGAGGTGACACGACTTCAAACGAAGATAGAAAAGATAGAAGCCGCCGAGACCAAACTTCGCGCGCAACTCGACAAGTTAAAGTCTCCCGCTGCCGCTTCCACTAAGAAGCCTGCTGAAAGGAAGCCTGCGGCGGCGAAGAAAACGGCAAAGGGGAAAGAGAAGCAATAACCATGAGAGAGAAAATCGACTGCTTCCTGCCGTGCGATGATGTCTGCGCCATTGCCGACACACTGCAAGTGCTCAGGCAGAGCAAGACAATACAGCACATCAACCTGCTTGTCACCGCTGACTTCGCGCAGCACAACGACGCGCCCGACAACTGCTCGTTGCTGACGGTGGACAGCACCGCTTCCTCCCAAGCCATTGCTGTCATCAGCGAGAACGCCGATGCCGACTATGTGCTTCTGAGTCTGTCGGCAACGCCGTTCACGCTCGGTATGAGTGCGCTGGAGCGTCTTCTGCGCGTCGCTGCCGACAGCAATGCGGGATTGGTCTATGCCGACCACCGTGCAGTCGTGGCAGGAAAGGTGGAGCCGCACCCCGTCATCGACTATCAGCAGGGCAGCATCCGCGACGATTTCGACTTCGGACAACTCGTGCTTCTGCGCACTTCGCTGCTCCACGACTATGTGCAACAGCAGCAGGAGAGCCATTGGCAGTGGGCTGCCTTCTACGATTTGCGGCTCTTTATAAGCCGCAAGGCATCGATATTCCACATCAATGAGTTCCTATACACGCGCCAAGAGACCGACACGCGGCGCAGCGGCGAGAAACAGTTTGACTATGTCAACCCCCGCAACCGCGATGTGCAGGTGGAGATGGAAAAGGTGGCGACACACCATCTCGAGCAGATTGGCGCACTCGTGGACACGTCGGCGTACGCCAAAATAGACTATCGCGAGCAGAACTTCGATGTGGAGGCGACGGTCGTGATACCCGTCTTCAACCGCGAACGCACAGTTGCCGACGCCGTGAAGTCGGCTCTCGGGCAGCACACCACCTTTATATATAATGTGATTGTCGTCGACAATCATTCTACAGACGGCACCACCGCCATCCTCAACGAACTCGCTGCGGCGGACAACCGGCTCATCCATATCATCCCGGAACGCACTGACTTGGGTATCGGAGGCTGCTGGAACGTGGCTGTGGACGATGCCCGTTGCGGACGCTTCGCCGTGCAACTCGACAGCGATGACCTCTATTCCTCGCCGCAGACACTGCAGCGCATTGTCGACGAGTTCTACCGTCAGGGGGCTGCAATGATTGTCGGCAGTTACCGGATGTGCAACTTCCAACTCGAGACACTGCCTCCCGGACTCATCGACCATCGCGAGTGGACCGACAGCAACGGTCCCAACAACGCACTGCGCATCAACGGACTGGGTGCGCCGCGCGCCTTCTTCACCCCGCTCGTGCGCCAGATTCAGTTTCCCAACACAAGTTACGGCGAGGACTACGCCCTCGGTCTTGCGTTCAGCAGGAAGTACCGCATCGGCAGAATCTATGACGAACTCTATCTCTGCCGACGCTGGGACGGCAACAGCGATGCTGCCCTCAGCGTGGAAAAGGTCAATGCCAACAACCTGTATAAGGACCGTCTGCGCACTCTCGAAGTCTCCGCCAGGCAGCAACTCGCCAGCGGCAAGGACGATGTGGCAGTGGACAGCTCGCTGCAAAGGTTCTTCAACCGGCAACTGGAGACGTGGGACGAGGCGCGGAAGCATTTCCGCGACCTTCAGAATGTTGTCGTCCGCGAACTCACTGGTGGCGACACCGTGCTCAAGGTGCAGTTCAATCCGGCGCGCATCGTGTCCACAGGGGCGAAGATTGACAAGGCTTCCATCGCCAAACGCCCCTGTTTCCTGTGCGAATGCAACCGTCCGAAGGAACAGATGACGAAGCACATCGACAGCAACTTCTCGCTCCTTGTCAATCCCAACCCAATCCTTCCTACCCACTTCACCATTCCCCTCCGCAGCCACAAGAGGCAGGAGGTCTACGCCAACTACGGCGAGATTTACAGGCTGTTGAACCTCTTCCCCGAGTTTATGGTGTTCTACAACGGCCCCAAATGCGGCGCGTCGGCTCCCGACCACCAGCATTTCCAGGCGGGAACGAGTGGCATTCTGCCCTTGCAGACAGAGTGGCCGCGACTCAGCCGTAGCCTCGACGTGCTCATAAAGGACAATGACGACGAATTCCTTGCACTTATTACGGGTTACGTTGTGCCCGCCTTCGTGGTGAGTTGCACTCATCCCGAAGTGGGCGAACGGCTCTTCCGTACTCTCTATAAAGCCCTCCCGATGCACGGCGGCGACACCGAACCGAGGATGAACATCGTGGCGTGGCGCGACGGCGACACTCTGCTCGCTGTCGTGATTCCGCGCGCCAAGCACCGTCCCGACTGCTATTTCGCCACCGATGACAGTCAAGTCCTTGTCAGTCCCGGTGCCCTCGACATGGCAGGACTAATAGTCACGCCGCGCCAATGCGACTTCGATAATCTCACAACGCAGCGCGCCGTGGCTCTGCTCAAGGAGTGTGGAATGCAGGAAGAAGAGTTGGCTGCCACCGCGACGAAACTCAAGGAGCACGCCGCAGGGCGTTTGGTGCAGAACCATCACTTTGCAGGCAAGCAGCCGCAAGTGGCGGTAGGCATCGTGAGCGGAGCGAAGATAAGTTTCTCCCTCAATGCCCCTTACACGGCAAAGGGCAGTCTCATCACCGGCGAACAGCAGGTGGAGTTCTCCGAAGGAGGCATCCTTTGGAACGGCACACAGTATCGTGAACTCGCCTTCCTGCCACAGTCGGCTGACGCTTCATTCTCTTTGCACGACGTAGCCATTGGAGTCAACTTCCATTGGGAGCGGCGTGAGACCCAGACTTTCCTTGGAACGCTGCGCCTCGTGGTCGATTCCGACAAGGTGTGCGCCATAAACGAACTGCCGGTGGAGTCGTATCTGGCAAGCGTGATATCGAGTGAGATGAGCGCAACATCGAGTCTTGAACTCCTGAAGGCGCACGCTGTCATCTCGCGCAGTTGGCTTTTGGCTCAAATGGAACGCCGCCGCAAACTGCAGTCGGGCGAAGGCGGCAACGGCTTCTTCTCTTTCATCCGCAAGGACGATGAGTTGATAAAATGGTACGACCGTGAAGACCACACCATCTTCGACGTTTGTGCCGACGACCATTGCCAGCGTTATCAAGGCATAACAAAGGCTGCCAGCCCCAAAGTGGCGCAGGCGATACAAGCCACAAGGGGTCAGATACTGATGAGCGGCGACGAGATTTGCGACGCACGGTTCAGTAAATGCTGCGGCGGAGTCACCGAAGAGTTTCAGTATTGTTGGGAAAACATAAAGAAACCCTATCTCCTTGCCGTGCGCGACGAGGCTTCCTCGCTCTCCGAAAGTGCCGACAGTCTGCCCGACCTCACCGTCGAGGCTAATGCCGACAGATGGATTCGCTCCGCTCCCAAGGCTTTCTGCAACACCGCCGACAGGAAGATTCTCTCCGAAGTGCTCAACGACTACGACCAGGAGACCACCGATTTCTACCGTTGGCAGGTCACCTACACGCAGCAGGAGTTGCAGCGGCTCCTCTCCGCCAACCTCAAGATGGATTTCGGCGACATCATCGACATCATCCCGTTGGAGCGTGGACGCAGCGGTCGCATTTGCCGGATGAAGATTGTCGGCACGCTGCGCGAGTTCACCGTCGGCAAAGAACTCGAGATACGCCGCATCCTCAGCGACACCCACCTTTACAGCAGTGCCTTCGTGGTGGATAAGGAAATAGTAGGTGTGGAACGCCGAGACGCACCCTCTGAACAACCCATAGGAATTGAGAATGGAGTGCCCCAGGCGTTCCATATCATCGGAGCGGGCTGGGGACATGGCGTTGGTTTGTGCCAGATAGGGGCAGCAGTGATGGGTGCCGAAGGCTACGGCTACGACAAAATCCTACTCCATTACTACCGTGGGGCAGAGATAAAGAAGATTTACAAATAACAATAGTAGGCGCGTATAACACATAAAGAAAATGGGAAAGAGAAGTCCGTGGGCATGGATTCCCACGCTATATTTCGCCGAGGGATTGCCCAATGTCGTCGTGACGGCGTTGTCAATCGTGATGTACATGCAGATGGGTCTCACCGATGCGGAGGTGGGTCTCTACACCGGTTGGCTCGCTTTGCCCTGGGTCATCAAGCCCCTTTGGAGTCCGTTCATCGACCTCTTGAAGACGAAGCGGTGGTGGGTGCTCGCCATGCAGGTGCTCATGGGCAGCGCCTTGGCAGGCATTGCCTTCACCCTACCCACTTCCTTCTGGTTTCAAGGCACCATGTTCTTCCTCTTCCTGATGGCTTTCGCCAGTGCCACCCACGACATCTCCGCCGACGGCTTTTATATGATAGAACTCGACGAGCACCGTCAGACCAAGTATGTAGGACTCAGGAACACGTTCTACCGACTTGCCGTCATCTTCGTGAACGGTGCTCTCGTGTCGCTGGCAGGACTGCTGGAGCACACCTTCCACGTTGCCGTGGTCTACACCTGGACGCTCATCTTCTACGCTCTTGCGGCTCTTTTCATCGGCATCTGGCTTTATCATTGCAGGATGCTGCCGCACGCCGAGGGCGATGTGGAGTCGAGAAAGAGTGTCAGGGAGGTGGCACTGGAACTCCGCCGCATGCTCGTGTCGTTCTTCCAGAAGTTCAGTTGCAGGGAGACGGTGATAGTGATGGTGTTCCTTCTGCTCTATCGCTTTCCCGAAGCATTGCTCAACACCATGACAAAGACCTTCCTCATGCGTCCCAACGCCGATGGAGGACTGGGGCTGTCGCCCGAGGAATACGGTCTGGCGCAGGGCACAGTGGGACTCATCGGACTCTTGCTTGGCGGCATCCTCGGCGGTGTTTTGGTAAGCCGCGACGGCATGAAGCGTTGGCTGTGGCCTATGGTTTGCGCCATAACCCTGCCTGATGCCGTCTACATCTTCCTTGCCTACACGCTCAATTCCAACCTCTGGGTGGTGTCGTCGTGCCTCTTTGTCGAGCAGTTCGGCTATGGTTTGGGCTTCACCGTACTCACCCTTTACATGCTTTATTACAGTCAGGGCACGTTCCGCACAGCGCATTACTCCATCTGTACGGGCATCTCCTACCTCGGACTCATGCTTCCCGGCATGGTGTCGGGCTATCTGAAGGACTTCGTCGGCTACAAGATGTTCTTCAACATCGTCATGCTTTCGTGCCTCATCACGTTCCTTGTCACCGCCTTTTTGAAGATAGACCCCGACTTCGGAAAGAAGCGACAGCAATAAAAAGTAGTAGGCGCAGATCGCCGAGATGCGCCCTCACAAATAGTAAAAGAATAAAAAAGGAAAATGGCAGAGACAAATCGGAGATACGCGCCTACTAAGTTATGGCTCCCGACGCTGCTTTTCGGCGACGGGCTCCTGTTTGCTGTCATCGTGATGGCAATGGTTATGATGCACCGTTTCGGTGCCACGCGGTCGGAGACGCTGCTTTCTTCCGCCTTTCTCTGCTTGCCTCTGGCGTTGCGGCCGTTGTTGGAAGCGGTGGTTACCTGTTTCCGTGGTGCCACTAAGGTGTGGGTTCTGTCTGCCGAGTTCATCTCCGCCCTCTCCCTCTGCGCCCTTGCCTTCATCCTTCCCACAGGCTATTGGCGGCAGGCCTCGCTCTGTTTTCTGATGTTCTTCATCGTCAGCAGCGAGTTCGGCAGCATTGCCGTGGCGCGCTTCTATCTTACCGATGCATTGCCAAAGGGTTTCTTCCGTCACGGCTTTGCGCCGCTGTTCCGCTGCCTCGCACTTGTCTTTGGCGTGGGCATCTGTGCCACTCTCGCCGGCAATATGGAGGTTCTCACGCGCGACATACGCTATTCCTGGAGTCTCGCGGCGTATGTTGTGGCTGGCGTGGAGTTCTTCTTATGGCTGTGGCACAGCGTGTTTCTGCCCGGAGGGAAAACTGTGTGGTGTGGAAGAAAAGACTTGTCGGGAGTGCATTTCAGCGATATTAAAGAGTCATTCAGGTCGTTGCTGCAAGTGCGGCGCAGCCTGGCGATACTCCTTTTCCTCTTCCTCTTCGCCCTGCCCGAGGCTACACTCGCCCTCGTGTCGCCCCTGTTTATGGTCGATGCGGCGCACAATGGCGGACTCGGACTCGCTCCGCAGGAGTTCGGACTGGTGTTCGGCACAGTGGCAGTGGCTGCATTTTTCTTTGGAGAGAGGTTCGGGCAGACCCTCATCCGCCACTTCTCTCTGCGCCGAATCGTGCTCCCTGCCGCGCTGCTGATGTCGCTCCATGGCGTGGCGATGCTACTTCTCAGCTGCAACCCAACTGCTTCTTTCCCTCTGGTAACGCTTGCCTCTCTCGTGGGCTACGCTGCTGTGGGCATCGCCGCAGCGGCTTTCTCAGTGGCAGAGGGGCATTACACCACTGCCGACAGCCCATTGTTGCGCCGCGCCGTGGTCTACGCCGTCATCGCCCTCACCGTCATTGTTGCCGCCGTCGTCATAAGTGTGCTGCCGCAGGGAATGGGTTATCGCCAATGGTTTGGCGTTGCCACATTATTATATATTGCGCCCCTCGCTGCTGCCGTATGGTTCTTCAAAGTCTCAAAAGACTCTGCCCGCAACGCCGACTGACCCATTTTGCACAACAAAAAAACTCTTCCTCTTTCACGAAAGTTGAAGGAAGAAGAGTCTTTCCGTTATGTTTCGGTTTCCGTTCCGTTATGTTTCGGTTTCCGTTCCGTTATTTCACAACCACCTTTTTCGCTCCCAGTGCAGTCT
>CAYXGN010000038.1:12106-14029 GCA_964464505.1 uncultured Prevotella sp. | reverse complement strand
AGCAGGCTCACACCGCCGCTGCCATCACCTCTCCTCTGCCGTTCCGGCTCTGCCCGCCCTTCGGGCAAAAACAAGAAAAACAGGCTACGCCGCAACAGCGAGAAATTAATGATAGATTAACGGGTCATTAATGATGATTAATGTTATTTTCTTTTTGAACGCCAATCTCCGTTAATCATTCGCTCTTGCTCTGGCAAGCGACAAAGTCGAGCGAATCTGACATTAATCTTTATTTGGCCGTTGGTTTACACATCCTACATTTGAGTGGAGTTCATCAAGCTTCGCAAGTCGTATGAAATAATGTGGTTGCTCTGTTGCAAGGGTGCACCTCGGCGATGTGCACCTACTATTTATTTCTGTTATCTGCGGGAGGAGTTATTCGTTGGATTTGTGCGATTAGTGTTCGTAATCAATCCCGGCGGAAGATGTCGCGGGTGTAGACTTTGTCCTCCACATCCGCCAGGCATTCGTCGTAGCGGTTGGCGATGATGGCGTGGGATTGTTGCTTGAAGGCGGCGAGGTCGTTGACGACGCGGGAACCGAAGAAGGTGGTGCCGTTGTCGAGGGTGGGCTCGTAGATGATGACAGTCGCGCCCTTCGCCTTGATGCGCTTCATGATGCCTTGGATGGCTGATTGGCGGAAGTTGTCGGAGTTGGACTTCATCGTGAGGCGGTAGACGCCGATGATGCAGGATGCGGGCTCTGCGCCGTACTGGTTGTTGGAGGTGTAGTCGTACCAACCGGCTTTGCGGAGGACGGCATCGGCGATGTAGTCCTTGCGGGTGCGGTTGCTCTCGACGATGGCGGTCATCATGTTTTGGGGCACGTCCTGGTAGTTGGCCAGGAGTTGCTTGGTGTCTTTGGGAAGGCAGTAGCCGCCGTAACCGAAGGAGGGGTTGTTGTAATGCGTGCCGATGCGCGGGTCGAGGCCTACGCCTTCGATGATGGCGCGCGTGTCAAGGCCTTTCACCTCGGCGTAGGTGTCGAGTTCGTTGAAGTAGCTGACGCGCAGGGCGAGGTAGGTGTTGGCGAAGAGCTTCACGGCTTCGGCTTCCTTCATGCCCATGCTGAGGACGGCGATGCCTTTAGTCTTTTCTTTCGAACACTGAACACACGGATTGCACAGATTTTCGTGGTTGAAGGCTTCGCCGTTGCCGATGGCTCCTTCCACAAGAAGGGCGGCGAAGACACGGGCGGCATGCTTCAGCATCTCCACGTCGGTCACCTTGCGGATGGCTTCGTTCTCGGCGGCGTATTCCGGGGCATCGATGAGTTTGGGATAGCCCACGATGATGCGCGAGGGGTAGAGGTTGTCGTAGAGGGCTTTGCTCTCGCGGAGGAACTCGGGCGAGAAGAGCAGGTTGAGCTCTGTCACTCCCTTGGCGGCGTATTTCAGATAGAGGTTGCGCGTGTAGCCCACGGGGATGGTGCTCTTGATTACCATCACTGCCTTGGGGTTGACCTCGAGGACGAGGTCGATGACTTCCTCCACATGACTCGTGTCGAAGTAGTTCTTGACGGGGTCGTAGTTTGTCGGTGCTGCTATGACGACGAAGTCGGCATCGGCATAGGCTGCGCGGCCGTCGAGGGTGGCAGTGAGGCGGAGGGGCTTCCCGGTGAGATATTTCTCGATGTATTCGTCCTGAATGGGGGAGATTCTGTTGTTGATTTTCTCCACCTTCTCGGGGATAACGTCCACTGCCGACACATGATGGTGCTGTGCGAGGAGCGTGGCGATGCTCAGGCCTACATAGCCCGTGCCTGCCACGGCAACACGAATATCTTTGAATTCACGCATATTTGATTATTTTGTAGCCCTGCGGGGATTGTCCTTTTTAGACAAAAACAGGAAAAACGGTGTTTTAGGCAACAACGAGAAGATTAATGATAGGTTAACGGTCAATTAATGGGAATTAATGTTGT
>CAYXGN010000038.1:7341-12006 GCA_964464505.1 uncultured Prevotella sp. | reverse complement strand
TCTTTTTTTTGAACATTAATCGCCGTATAATTATTCGTTAATCTCACGTTAATCTTCATTGCGTCTCATATAGCAATCAACCATAAAGATTTGATTAATGATAGATTAACGGTCAATTAATGGGAATTAATGTTGTTCTTTTTTTTGAACATTAATCGCCGTATAATTATTCGTTAATCTCACGTTAATCTATTTTCCCTCATCAGTACATTCGTACTCGAACATATCATTCTCCATCTCTATGGGCAACATGTCTCTGCCAACAATAAAGCATTCATTGGTGTCCCTGTCAAAGACCCAGCGCTCACCGATTAAGTCTTTGCCTCCAAAGTTTATCAAGAGACCAACAGGTTTCCGCGTAAGGCGGAGATAATTGCAAAGTTGTGCCCTATGTGTAGGCAATAACGAGGAGACGGATTTCAACTCCACTACAATGTCGCCTACCACAATATCCATTTTATACCTCTTTTCAAGCGTATGGTGCTTATAGTGGGTTGTTATCTCTTGCTCACGCTGGTTGTCGACTCCTCTATCTAAAAGCTCAAGATGTAAGGCTTCCTGATATACGGGTTCTAACAATCCCCATCTCAATTCAGCATGCACGGCCATCGCAGCGCCAATTATTTTATAAACAATATCACTATAAGTTGCGAAGTCGGCCATAAACAAAGAGAAGATTAATGATTAATGCCTATAAGAAGAAAGATTAATGAAAGATTAACGGACAATTAATGACGATTAATGTTATTTTGAATGCCAATCCCCGTTAATTATTTGAACGCTGAAATCACTCTATGTCTTTCTTTGCTGATGCGAGAGTAACTCGCAGACAGTTCTCCTTCGTTAGCGAGTGTCCGTATGGCTTTTCTCAGTTTTTCCATGTCATAACCTCGCTTCTGGCAACGCTTGAGTGCTTTGTCAAATCGCTTTGTGGTGGAAAGAACATACTTCATGTTCCCAACACCTTTTCAACCATTTCGTCAACGGAGTCCCATTGCGTTACTCTGCCGGCTGCCTTGTCTTCGCGTGCCAAATCCATTTCTGTCTTTTGGGGTTTTATTACAGAGATGTTGCCAACGCCATTAAGGAGTTGGATGGCACTTTTTATTTTGTTCACCATCGATGCGTCCTTGATGGTGACAACAAGGCGTGGTGCGGTCATCTTTGCAGTGTTCATAATAAGCGGTGTTTTTGGTTTGTGTCCTTACTCTGCCACGGCGAAGTCCTCGTTGTGGATGCCTCGGATGGCGACGGCATAGCCGCCGAACTCCATCACGAGCTGGCGGTTGCGGTCAACGCGGACGACATAGCCTTCAAGACCTTTGAAGATGCCGGTAAGGACACGGAGTTTGGTGTGGTCTTTGGCGAACTTCACGAAGGGGTCGCGCAGGAAAGTGATGCTC
Source organism: uncultured Prevotella sp. (assembly GCA_964464505.1). Taxonomy (GTDB): domain Bacteria; phylum Bacteroidota; class Bacteroidia; order Bacteroidales; family Bacteroidaceae; genus Prevotella. The sequence goes on along the minus strand of CAYXGN010000038.1, from coordinate 10,603 downwards.
TCCGGGTGGGCGTTGACCACAGCCATAAAGGGTTGCATCACGCGGTTGTCAATGGAGGCGGGCGTGTGGGTGGTGCAGTTGTTTATAAGATGGAATTGCGGATAGTTGGCGCGCAGGAACTCCTGGAGTTCCTTTGTCTCGCCTTGCAGGAAGACGATGCCGCCGAGGGTGGGTGTGCGTTTCTTCTTTATGCCTTGGCTATCGGTCTTCCGCTGGTACTTAATGGAATAATGTATGAAGCACGCATGCGCCTTTTCCGGGTTTGCGCGGTTATAGTTTTCCACGCTTTCCTTGAATGCCTCCACGCGTCTGTTGTGTACGAGGACGTAGCCCCAAGGTTTTGCTTCGTGTTTCTCGCTTCCTTCTTCGCCTGCGGACAAAGTTTCTATTCCTGATGCCGAAGTCGTTTCAGCGTCAGTAACGTGTATGCCCTTTGGAAAACGCCTGGTGTCATTTCCTTTGTTTTCGTCGGCTATAGAAGGAGCAAGCGAGCTGTCCAGCGTCATTTCCTCTTCCTATTTTATGTCTTTGCCGGCTTTCATTGCTTTGAATGAAGGTGCCGATGGTGCAATGACATTGTGCATTCTGTCAGTTTCAAGGCAGTTGATTTATGTCAGCAAAGATAATAATAATATGTGTAACGCCGATGTGTTTCGCGGAAAAATGCTTCCAGAGTAGTTAAAAATATGTAAAGATTGGATTTCCCGACAAGTGTTCCGCAGTTCAACTGCCAGTACTCTACGCCAAGTACTGCAGTCCTCCACGGCAAGTACTGGAGTAATCCACGGCGAGTACTGGAGTAATCCACGGCGAGTACTGGAGTAATCCGCGGCGAGTACTGGGCGTTTTGCTGCTGAATAGTAGGCGCGGATTGCCGAGACGCGCCCCCGGGAGATGCTCCCCCCACTTGCAAAGGGCGCGTCTCGGCGATCCGCGCCTACTACGATTACCCGGTAAAAGTTTTCCGAACTTTATTTCTTCGAGAAGGAGTAGGGGGCATCGGTGTCTGCGGTGCCGCGCTGTTTGTTGGGCTTTCCGCTTAGGTTGTAGACGAAGGTTGCACCGTTGAGGAGTTCAGTGTGGGTGACATAGTTCTTCGTGTAGGGCACGCCGTTGAGCAGGAGTTGGTCTATGTAGCAGTTCTCCGTGCTGTTCCCCTTCGCCTTTATGTTCACGTCTTTGCCGTTTTCGAGGTGCAGCGTCATCTCGTCGAAGTAAGGAGTGCCGAGCACATACTGTCCCGAGCCGGGGCAGACGGGATAGAAGCCCATTGCGGAGAACACATACCACGCCGAAGTCTGACCGTTGTCCTCGTCGCCGCAGTAGCCGTCCGGGGCGGCGTTATACATACGGTCCATGGTCTGCCGAATCCAGTACTGCGTCTTCCACGGCTCGCCGGAGTAGCCATAGAGGTAAATCATGTGCTGGATGGGTTGGTTGCCGTGGGCGTAGTTGCCCATGTTCATTATCTGCATCTCGCGTATTTCGTGGATGATGCCGCCGTAATAGCTGTCGTCGAACAGTGGAGGCACGTTGAAGACGGAGTCGAGCATCTGGTTGAACGCACCTTTTCCGCCCATCAGTTGGATGAGTCCTGCGGGGTCGTGGAACACCGACCAGGTGTAGTGCCACGCGTTTCCCTCTGTGAAAGCGTCTCCCCACTTCAGCGGCGAGAACGGACTCTGGAACTTTCCGTTCTTCAACCGTCCGCGCATGAGGCGGCTTTCTTTGTCGAACACATTGCGATAGTTGAGCGCGCGCTTCTTGTATGGTTCGAGTTCCTTCTTCGTCTTGCCCAGACTCAAACCGAGCTGGTAGATGCACCAGTCGTCGTAGGCATACTCGAGAGTGCGCGCCACGTTCTCGTTGATGTTCACATCGTAGGGCACATAACCCAGTTTGTTGTAGTATTCAAAACCCTTTCGCCCTGTCGACGACACCTTCGGGTGGGCGGCATTGGCTCCGTGGGTGACGGCTTTCCACAGTGTCTCGATGTCATAGCCGCGCAATCCCTTGAGATAAGCGTCGGCAACGACAGACGCCGAGTTGTTGCCCACCATGCAGTCGCGGTGTCCCGGACTCGCCCATTCGGGTAGGAAGCCGCTCTCTTTGTAGGCGTTTACGAGTCCTTCCTGCATTTTCTCGCCCATGGAGGGATACATCATGTTGAGCAAGGGGAACAGACAGCGGAAGGTGTCCCAAAAGCCTGTGTCGGTGAACATATACCCCGGCAGCACCTTGCCGTTGTAAGGGCTGTAATGCACCGTCTCTCCCGCGGCGTTCTTCTCATAGAAGCTGCGTGGGAACAGCACCGAGCGGTAGAGGCACGAATAGAAGGTGCGGAGGTGGTCGGTGTCGCTGTCGTTCACCTCTATGCGTCCGAGCACGTTGTTCCATGTCTTGCGTCCTTCGGCTTTCACCTCATCGAGCGATGCCATGCCCACTTCTTCGAGGTTGAGCAACGCCTGCTCCTCCGAGATGAACGACGATGCTATGCGCACGTTCACCTGCTCGCCGCGCCGTGTGCGGAAACCCACTATGGCTCCGGCATGACGGCATTCGGCAGCGAGCGCGCCTTTCTCCATCTTCCCGTCCACCACGGCGGCGGTGTAGGCAAAGGGTTTGTCAAACTTAAGCACAAAGTAGTTGCGGAAGTTCTCGGGCACTCCGCCACTGTTCTTCGTCGTATAACCCACAATCATATTCTTTTCCGGCACTATCCTCGCGCACGAACCGTTGTCGAAAGCGTCCACCACGATGCTGGCACTGTCGCTCTCCGGGAACGTGATGCGCATCACTGCGGCGCGCTCTGTCGGCGCAATCTCGGTCACGACATCATAGTCGGCGAGGTAGACGCGGTAGTAATAGGGCTTCGCCACTTCCGCTTTATGGGAGAACCACGAGGCGCGCTGCTCCTCGTCGAAGACGGGAGTGCCTGTCTCCGGCATGATGGAGAACTGCCCATAGTCGTTTATCCACGGACTGGGCTGGTGGGTTTGCTTGAAACCCCGAATCTTGTCGGCGGTGTAGACATACGCCCATCCGTCACCCATCTTACCTGTCTGGGGCGTCCAGAAGTTCATGCCCCACGGCATGGCAACGGCAGGATAGGTGTTGCCTGCTGACAGACTGTATTTCGACTGGGTGCCCATGAGAGTGTTGACATAGTCCACAGGCTCGTAATGGCGTGCCATGCCCGTACACAGCGACAGGAGCGTGAGGGCGGCGGTAAACAATGCTTTCTTGTTCATCTTGCGGTATT
>CAYXGN010000038.1:0-7241 GCA_964464505.1 uncultured Prevotella sp. | reverse complement strand
ACATCTAAAAACGACGGCGCGGCAATGCTGCGTCTCCACAAAATTACAATAATTTGGTGAAACAAATGATAAATGCAACAGTATTTTGAGAAATTGTGGTTTCAGAGGGTATTGGAAAAGCAAATCGTAGTAGGCGCGGATCGCCGAGACGCGCCCTTCGTATGAGGAGAAACTTCTTGAGGGGCGCGTCTCGGAGATACGCGCCTACTACGGTTACCCACGCCTACGGTAACTTTGCAACCGGGTTGCATTCCTTCCTTTGTAACTTTGCAATCGAAATAATGGTGGGTTCTAAAAATTACCACCTAATCGGAAACATGAAGGCAAAAATTATACGAATCGTTGTTGCTGCCGCACTACTCGTGGCGGCAGTGTGTGTGGAAAAGAGTGGAAGGCTCGCCGTGTGGCAGTTGCTTTTGGTCTATCTCGTACCCTACCTCATCGCCGGCTACGATGTCGTGGCTGAGGCTGTAGAAGGGCTCTGCCATGGCGAGGCCCTCGATGAGGATGGCCTTATGACCATCGCCACCGTGGGAGCCCTCCTTATCGGTTTTCTGCCGGGAGCAGAGACGCAGTTTCCCGAAGCAGTCTTCGTGATGCTGTTCTTCCAGGTGGGCGAGATGTTCGAGCATTATGCCGAGCACCGCAGTCGCCGCAGCATCTCGCAACTCATGGACATCCGCCCTGACACCGCCAATGTGGTGCGTGGCGAAGCGGTAGAGGTGGTGTCGCCGGAGAGTGTTGCCGTGGGTGAGACCATAGAGATACGCCCCGGCGAGCGCATACCCCTCGACGGCGTGATAACCCATGGCACATCGGCACTCAACACCGTGGCACTCACCGGCGAGAGCATGCCGTGCGATGTAACCGTGGGCGACACCATCGTGTCGGGGTGCGTCAACATCTCCGGGGTGCTTCGCGCCAAGGTGGAAAAGACTTTCGGCGACTCCACCGCCACCAAGATAATCAGTCTCGTAGAGAACGCCAGCGAGCGCAAGAGTCGCAGCGAAGCCTTCATCACCAAGTTCGCCCGTGTCTACACACCCCTCGTCGTCGGCATCGCCTTCGTGCTCGCCTTCATCCCGCCTTTCTTTGCGGCGGACTACGGCTCGGCGTTCTCCGTGTGGCTCTACCGTGCCTTGACATTCCTTGTGGTGTCGTGTCCGTGCGCCCTTGTCATCTCCATCCCCCTCTCGTTCTTTGGCGGCATCGGCGGAGCGGCGCGCCATGGCATCCTCATCAAGGGCGCAAACTACATCGATGCGCTCGCGCGGTTGGGAACAATAGCCTTCGACAAGACAGGAACATTGACAAAAGGCGTGTTCGAGGTGACGGCAATCCACCCCAACGACATCTCCGCCGACGAACTGTTGCACCTTGCCGCCCATGTGGAGCGTTATAGCACTCACCCCATCGCCGTGTCGCTCCGTGCCGCCTTTGCCCACGAACAGGACGGTTGCGAGGTCAGTGACATTCAGGAAGTGGCAGGAAAGGGCGTACAGGCAGCGGTAAACGGCCACACCGTCTGCGTGGGTAACGGAGGAATGATGGACGCTGTTGGAGCGCAATGGCATGAGTGCCATCATGTGGGTACGATAGTCCATGTCGCCGTCGATGGCGTCTATGCGGGTCATATCGTCGTCTCCGATGCCATAAAGCCCTTTGCTGCTGAGGCTGTCAAAGAGGCGAAGCGGATGGGAGTGGGTTGTGTCGCCATGCTCACCGGCGACCGTCAGGAGGTGGCACAGAGTGTGGCCCAGTCGCTGGGGATAGACCAATGGCGCGCTGCGCTGCTCCCTGGCGAGAAGATAGAAGCCTTCGAGGCGTTGGCAGCAGCCACCCCCGAGGGCAGATCCACGGCTTTTGTCGGCGACGGCATCAACGATGCCCCTGTCCTGGCACGTGCCGATGTGGGCATCGCCATGGGAGCGTTGGGTAGTGATGCGGCAATAGAAGCCGCCGATGTGGTGCTCATGGACGACAATCCCACAAAGGTGTCTGCCGCCATCGCCATAGCGCGCCGCACGCAAGGCATAGCCTATGAGAATGTCGTCTTCGCCATCTTCGTCAAGGCGCTCGTCCTCATCCTCGCCGCCTTCGGCGTTGCCACGATGTGGATGGCAGTGTTTGCCGATGTCGGAGTCACCGTCCTCGCTGTGCTCAATGCCATGCGCACGCTCGCCTATAGACCGTAAACACAATGAACTTCCTTCCAATTATTTGCCGTATCGCAATTTTTTGCTTACCTTTGCACGCGCAACTGCAACCCCATCAGTCATGTTGCACGCGCTTGTGGCGGAATTGGCAGACGCGCCAGACTTAGGATCTGGTGTCTCGCGACGTGAAGGTTCGAGTCCTTTCAGGCGCACAGATAAATATAATAAGGTCTACGTTCCATTTTGGAATGTTTAGAGGGGTAAAGACGAATAGCCAGAGCATCGATGCTCTGGCTATTTTAGTAGGCGCGTATCTCCGAGACGCGCCCGTAGGAGGTCGAGCGGGGACGCTCGACCTCCTAATCTTGACCTGCTGTTTGAGGGGCGTGCCTCGGAGATGCACGCCTACTACAATTACCTTTTCTTCCCGTCAAAAACATTCTTTATACATTCTTTGTCTCAAAAAAATCTTTTATCTTTGTAATTCAAAAATTTCCCTTCGCTCCTAAATCCTTAAACACGATGAAGAATGATTGACAGACAGACCATAGACAGAATCAAAGACGCCGCCAATATCGTGGAGGTGGTGTCGGAATTCGTGACCCTTCGCAAGGCTGGTGCCAACTACAAGGGGCTTTGTCCGTTCCACGACGAGAAGACACCGTCGTTCATGGTGTCGCCGTCGCGCGGCACATGCCACTGTTTCGGATGCGGAAAGGGAGGCAATGCCGTGAGTTTCATCATGGAACACGAGCAGATGACCTATCCCGAGGCGTTGCGATGGCTTGCCAACAAGTATCACATCGAGATACGGGAACGCGAACTCTCCGATGCCGAGAAGGCGGCACAGAGTGAGCGTGAGAGTATGTTCATAGTCAATGAGTGGGCGGAAACCTACTTCGCCGACCTCCTGCACAACAATGTCGACGGTCTGGCAATAGGCATGCAATACTTCCGTAGCCGTGGTTTTCGCGATGACATCATTCGCAAGTTCCAACTGGGCTACGACCTTCCCGACCGCCAGGCTTTTGCCCGCGAGGCACTGGCGAAGGGTTATAAAGAAGAGTTCCTGCTGAAAACGGGCATATGCTATAAGACCGACCGCGGCGAACTCAACGACCGTTACGCCGGGCGCGTCATCTTTCCGTGGATAGGAATAAGCGGAAAGGTGGTGGGATTCGGAGGTCGTCTGCTCGACTCGCGCACAAAAGGCGTTAACCAAAAGTATGTCAACTCGCCTGATAGTGAAATCTACCACAAGGATAGGGAACTTTATGGACTCTACCAAGCGAAGAAAGCCATCGCCAAAGAAGACCGCGTCTATATGGTGGAGGGCTACACCGACGTCATCTCCATGCACCAGTGCGGCATCGAGAATGTGGTGGCGAACTCGGGAACGGCATTGAGTGTGCATCAAATCCACATACTCCACCGCTTCACTTCCAACATCACGCTCCTCTATGACGGTGATGCCGCCGGCATACACGCTGCCATGCGAGGCACCGATATGCTCCTCTCCGAGGGTATGAACCTTAAGGTATTGATTCTTCCCGACGGCGATGACCCCGACAGCTTCGCACGGAAACACACCGCTGCCGACTTCCGCAAGTACATAGAGGAGCACCAGACCGACTTCATACAGTTCAAGACCGACCTGCTGCTCAAGGGCGAGCGCGACCCCTTGAAGCGTTCCGAAGCCATCAACTCCATAGTGAAGAGCATATCACTCGTGCAAAACCCCGTGCTGCGCGACACTTACATCCACGACTGCGCCGTGCGCATCGGGATGAATGAAATGACTCTCATCAACACGCTCAATACCTTCATCCGCAACGGTCGCAACGAGATGCAATCGGCAGAGCAGCGACGCGAGCAGCAGGCAGCGCATCAGCAGGAGTCGCTTTCACCCGTTACGCCACAGCAACAAGCCACGAAGGTGGAGCGGATGCTGGCGCAACTCATCGTCCGCAAAGGCGAAGAGATAATATTAAATAATGTGGAAGCGGAGGACGGAACGCTCCTCAGCCTCAATGTAGCACAGTATGTGGACTACAACCTCGGCGTGGACGGACTCCATTTCAGTAACCCCATCTACGCGCGCATACTCTCCGAGGCGGTGGAACACTCCCAAGACGAGGGCTTCTCTGCCGAGCAGTTCTTTGTGCATCACGATGACATAGAGGTGAGTAAGGTGGCTGCCGACCTTAGTGTAGACAAGTACACGCTCTCCAACGAGCATGACGACCCCGCCGACAATAAAGAAAAGAATGAGGACAAACTGCGCGCGGAGCACGAAAACTACATCGACCAGTTGCGCACGCAGACAGAACACCTGCTCAACGATTTCCGGATGGACTATCTGGAACAGCGGCTCAAGACCCTGCAAGGCGAGATAAACAACGCCGTCAGCGACCCCGACCGCATGAAAAAACTCATGGAAGACTATAAAGCCACGCACGAACTGCGCAGCAAACTCGCACGGATGCTGGGCAACAATATAATAGCCTAAAGGCAAAGCCAATTTTTAGAACCCACTTAGCATGATTTACATCCATTGGATTTTTCTTTTAGTCTATGCAGCCATTGTCATTGCCGCGATACTTAAAGTGCTCATGGACAACGGCCAACCGGCGAAGACCGTGGCGTGGGTGCTTGTGCTTATTTTTGTACCTTTCATTGGGTTCGTGCTCTATTTCTTCTTCGGTCAGAACGTGCGCAAGATGCGCTTCATCAGTCAGCGGAGTCTTGACCAACTCACAAAACGCTCCATGCTTGAGTTCGTGGAGCAGAGAGACCTCCGCCTTCCCGACGACTACCGCACTCAGATACGCCTCTTTGCCAACCAGAACATGTCGCTGCCGTTCAAGGACAACGCCGCCGACATCTTCACTTCCGGCTACGACTATTTCCCCGCTTTGCTCCGTGCCATTGCAAAGGCAAAGCACCACATCCACCTTGAAGTGTATATCTTCGCCGATGATGCCCTCGGCAGGCTCGTCGCCGACGCTCTCATTGCCAAGTCGAGAGCCGGCGTTGAGGTGCGGTTGATTTACGATGATGTGGGTTCATGGCGCGTAAAGAAATCGTTTTTCGAGCGTATGCGCGATGCAGGCATCGATGTCCATGCCTTCATGCCGGTGAAGTTTCCGGCTTTCACGAGTAAGGTGAACTACCGCAACCACCGCAAACTCTGTGTCATCGACGGTGTGGAGGGTTTCATCGGAGGCATGAACATAGCCCTGCGCTATGTGAAAGGCACTCCGAAACAGCCGTGGCGCGACACCCATCTGCGCGTGAGGGGTGGGGCAGTCTATGCCTTGCAGTGCGCCTTCCTGGTGGACTGGTATTTCGTGGACCGCACCCTTATCACCAACCGCCGCTATTATCCGCCGTGTCCCTGGCACATCAACAACGACTGCATAGCCCAGGTGGTGACGGGGAGTCCTGTCGCTCCGTGGCCCGACCTTATGCAAGGCTATGTCCGAGTGTTGCTCGAAGCACAGCAATATGTCTACATTGCCACTCCTTACTTCCTCCCTACGGAGCCCGTACTCTTTGCCTTGCGCACGGCAGCCCTCGCCGGTGTGGATGTAAGGCTTATGCTGCCGCGCCACTCTGAGTCGCGTTTCCTCGAATGGGCAAGCATCTCCTATGTCACGGAGACGCTCGAAGCAGGGGTGAAGGTGCTACTCTATACGGCGGGATTCAATCACAGCAAACTCCTTGTCTGCGATGATTCGCTCTGTACCTGTGGCTCTGCCAATGTCGATTTCCGAAGTTTTGAGAACAACTTTGAGGCGAACATCTTCTTCTACGACCGCCCCATGGCACTGCGCATGAAACAGGTGTTCCTCGACGACGAGAAGCATTGCATCGCCATCGGCGAGGAACACGAAATGGCGCACCGCCCATTCCTGTTGCGATTGTGGGAATCGGTGGTGCGCCTTATGTCGCCCTTGTTATAATAATGTAGGGCTTTCTTTATTTCCTTTTTATTTCATCGGCACTTCTGCGAGTGTCTTCTTCAGCAACTCCCAGAATGGAGCCACTGTGGGGATGAGGCATCGCTCTGAGGTGGTGTGGGGCGAGCGAAGCGTCGGACCCAGCGAGACAACATCGAGATGCGGATACTTGTCGAGGATAACCGAGCACTCGAGTCCGGCATGATCCACCTGCTCTATTGCCTCCTCGCCAAAGAGTTCGCGATAGTTCTTCTCAAGGAGTTTGAGGAGTTCGCTGTCAGTGTTGGGGTCCCAGCCGCCGTAAGCTCCCGACATCTCCACCTTCATCCCTGCCATGGCGAAGCAGCGTTCGAGTGATGTGGCGATGTAGTCGCGCATGTCTTCCCTTGACGAGCGTGCGAGAATCTTCACTCCTGCCTTTCCCTCGCCTATGTTGACGATGGCGAGATTGGAGGAAGTCTCAACGACAGTGGGGAACACCGGTATCATGCGGAGCACGCCGTCGTGGCACGCATAGATGGCATCGAGGAGGTTGTCCTGAATCTCTTCGGGCACCTCTGTTGCGGGAGTGGGCACGTCTTCTGCGAAGAAGAGCACTTCGTTCTCGATGGTGCGGAACTCATTGTTGAAGAGTTCGCGCCACTGTTCCACGCTCTCCTTGAGTGCTTCCACATTCTCTTTCGGCAGGGTGAGCACTGCTTCGCACTCGAAGGGGATGGCGTTGCGCATGTTGCCGCCGTTCCATGAAGCGAGGCGTGCCTCGTACTGGCTCACGGCATCATAGACGAAGCGTGCCATGAGTTTGTTGGCATTGGCGCGTCCCTCATTGATTTCGAGTCCTGAGTGACCGCCTTTAAGTCCTTTGACGGTCACCTTGACGGCAGCGTCCTCGGGGTCGGTCTCCACTTCCTTGTATTCCAGTGTCGCTGTGATGTCCACGCCTCCGGCACTTCCTATGACGAACTTGCCCCATGTCTCGGAGTCGAGGTTGAGCAGGTAGTCGCCCTGGAGTTCGCCTTCCGGCAGGTCGTTGGCACCATACATGCCCGTCTCCTCATCGGCCGTTATGAGTCCCTCAACGGGACCGTGCTTCAGGGGCTTGTCCTCCATGACAGCCATTATC
>CAYXGN010000037.1:0-14106 GCA_964464505.1 uncultured Prevotella sp. | reverse complement strand
TCTTGTACTACTTCTGTCTTATGTAATCTTTTCAAAGAACTCTTTCTTCTTGCTTTTCTCAAACAAGTAGGCTTCCTTATCAGCGGAGCACCGTTTGTTCTCAAAAGCGGATGCAAAGGTATGAACTTTTGAGTTACCAACAAAACTTTCCAAAGAAAAATTTTTAGTTTCGTTGATAATTTAACAGTTGTTTACAATTAGTGTAATGTGTGGGAGTGCTTTACACATTAATAATATATACGCGCGCGAGAAACAGGAACGCGTTCAAAAAATTCCGCCCACCACCAGTGAGTTATTCGGTTCGGGAAATGTTCTATTTGTCGGATTTTCGATTTTGGAGGGACTAAAAATAAGGACGATTTCGTGTCTTTTGCAACTCGCTGGTTTTCAGAATGTTGCAATTTGGGTTTTAGGAAGTGGCCTAGTTTCGAGGAGAAAGTTGCCTAGTTTCTCGGAGAAAGTAGGCAACTTTCTCGAAGATTCCAGGCAACTTTCTTTTTGTGAGATTGTGTGCGAATGTTCTATTTGTCGGATTTTGCAGTTTTTAGGCATACAAAAAATGCGCCCCGCAAGGGCAGCCATAATCATGTGTGTGGTTATAGCTGCCCTTCGGACCGCAGGGGGGGCGTCTCACATTCGCCCTTTGGGGCGCGTCTCGGCGATTCGCGCCTACTACTGCTTGTCTGTGTTGTCGAGCGGAGACGCTCGACCTCCTATAACTTCCCGTTGGTCAGTGGGTCTGCGACATCAGTCTCTACTTCTTCCGAAGATGCGGAGCAGATAGAGGAAGAGGTTGATGAAGTCGAGGTAGAGGGTAAGGGCTCCGAGGAGTGCCATTTTCTGCATGCTCTCGCCGGCATCGGGAGCGAGTTGGAGCATTCGCTTAATCTTCTGCGTGTCGTAGGCGGTGAGTCCGACGAACACAAGCACGCCGACATAGCTGAGAATGAGGTCGAAACCTTCACTCTTCGTAAACATGTTCACCACGGTGGCGATGATGAGTCCGATGAGAGCCATAAAGAGAATCTTCCCCACCGAAGTAAGGTCAGCCTTCGTGGTGTAGCCGATGAACGCCATCACGCCGAATGTTCCTGCGGTGATGAAGAACACCTTGCCGATGGTTGCCATGCTAAACGCAAGGAAGATGCATGACAGAGTGGCACCGTTCACCACCGAATAGAGCACAAACAGCAGCGTGGCAGTGGACAGCGAGAGTCGGTTGATGGCAGCGCTGACTGTCAGCACGAGTACGAATTCGGCAATGATGAGTCCGAAGAAAACCGCCTTGTTCGAGAAGATAAGATTGAGCAGCGACGGCGACGAAGCCACGCCATAGGCTGTTATACCGGTGATGACGAGGGCAAAAGCCATCCACACATACACTTTTCGCATAAGGGCAGGGAACGCTGCCGACATGGAGAAACCGCTACGCGTGAGTTCTTCCATTTCAAAAGAATCGTTGTTGTTCATAAGTTTCCTGTTTTTGAAGTTGTTGTTCTGTTTTATTTGGGGTTTAATTGTTCTGTTTCATGGGTTTACATCAGGTGCAGCCATCGCAGCACATCATTGAGATTTGCCACAACCATGAGCAGCATAAGGATGGCGATGCCCACATATTCTGCCCGTATCATGAAGTTTTCGCTCGGTTTTCGGCGCGTTATCATCTCATAAAGGAGGAAGAGGACGTGTCCGCCATCGAGAGCCGGGATGGGCAGAATATTCATGAAGGCGAGGATGATGCTTAGGAATGCCGTCATAAGCCAGAAGGCGTGCCAGTCCCAGACGGGCGGGAACAGGCTGCCGATGGCACCGAATCCGCCGAGCGACTTGGCTCCGTCGGCAGAGAAGAGATACTTCAGGTCGCCCACATAACCCGAGAGGATGTCCCAGCCATAAGTTATTCCTGCCGGGATGCTCTCAAAGAACGAGTAGGACTTATGCACCGGTGTGTAGTATTTCGCGAGCGACGGCACATAGAAACCGAATTCGAGGTTGTCGCCGAGGACAACTTTCTTCGTGGTGTTACACTCCATTTTGCCCTCCATTCGCATAAAGGTCACCTTCGCGGTGAGTGCTGCCACGCTGTCGTTGTGCGTCTTTGCCTCTGTGAGCATGTCGCGCATGCGTCCCACCTCGAAAGTAAACTCATTGTAGGAATCTACCGAGACATCATTTATTTGCCTTATCCTGTCGCCCTTGCGCATACCCATTTTCTCGGCAATGGAGCCCGGCATGACGCTGTCGATGACTGCCGGCAGGAACGGACGTGCAAACTGCGGCTGTGACTTAAGCATATCAAGGAGGTTGAGGTTGCCCGGCAATGCTATGACAACGGGCTTGCCCTGACGGATGACAACGGCCTGGCGCGCTGTGGCAAGGTCGCGGAACATGTCGGCAGCAAACTCCTTAAACTCACCGTTCTCTGTGCCAACAAGTATGTCGCGGTCCTGAAAACCGAGCATTTTCGCCTCGGTGTTGAACTTCATTCCCATGTACATCTGCCTCGTCGGGATGTAGTCATCGCCCCAAGTGAACAGGCACATGGAGTAAATCACAAAGGCGAGGATGAAGTTTACGAGTACGCCACCCACCATGACAAGCAACCGCTGCCAAGCGGGTTTGGAGCGGAACTCCCACGGTTCGGCAGGCTTCTGCATCTGTTCCTTGTCGAACGATTCGTCAATCATGCCTGCAATCTTGCAGTAGCCGCCCAGCGGCAGCCATCCAAGTCCATAGGTCGTCTCGCTGTTCTTGGGTTTGAACTCGAAGATGTGGAACCAGGGATTGAAGAAAAGATAGAATTTTTCGACCCTTATCTTGAAGAGTTTGGCGAAAAAGAAGTGTCCCCCTTCATGAAGCAGGACGAGTAACGAGATTGCGAGCATGAACTGCAGCAACCTTATAAGAAATACTTCCATTGTCTGTTTTTGCTAACTTATGTTTTGAAAAGTTGTTTACAAGTAACTCTGTGCTATGCGGCGCGCCTCGGCATCGGTGCTGACATAGTCGTCGTAGGTGGGTGAAGCGATGAACTGCGCCTTCTGCATTGTGCGCTCGATGATGTCCGCCATGTCGAGGAAGCCGCAGCGGTCGTGGCGGAACGCGTCGTTCACTATCTCGTTGGCAGCATTCATGATGCACGCCATGTTGCCGCCTTTCTTTATCGCTTCGAAGGCGAGAGCGAGGCAACGGAACTTCTCCAAGTCGGGTTCGAAGAACTCAAGGGGTTGCTTGAAGAGGTCGAGTCGGTCGCCACTGAGCGGCAGACGCTCGGGGAACGAGAAAGCATACTGGATGGGCAGGCGCATGTCGGGCACGCCGAGTTGTGCTTTCACGGCACCGTCGGCAAACTGCACGGCACTGTGGACGATTGACTGCGGATGGACAAGCACCTGGATTTTGTCCGCCTCCACGCCGAAGAGCCATTTTGCCTCGATTACCTCGAAGCCCTTGTTCATCATCGAAGCCGAGTCGATGGTGATTTTTGCGCCCATGTCCCAGGTGGGATGTTTGAGAGCGTCAGCCGCCCTCACGCCCCGCATCTGGTCGAGAGTGAAGCGGCGGAAAGGTCCGCCCGAGGCAGTGAGCAGGATTTTCTCTATTGCGTTGTTGCCTTCGCCCACGATGCTTTGGAATATGGCTGAGTGCTCGCTGTCCACGGGAAGGATGTTTACCTGGTACTCGGCGGCGAGGCGGCAGATGAGGTCGCCTGCCACGACGAGTGTCTCCTTGTTGGCGAGGCAGATGGTCTTGCGCGCCTTAATGGCATGGATTGTGGGCGAGAGCCCTGCAAAACCCACCATAGCGGTGAGAACCATGTCGATGGGCTGCGCCTCCACTATCTCGTCGAGAGCCTTCGCTCCGGCATACACCTTGATGTCAGGCATGTCGGCGAGCAGTGCTTTCAGTGCGTCGTAGTGTTGTTCGTTGGCTATCACCACGGCAGCGGGGCGATATTTCCGTGCCTGTTCGGCAAGCATCTCATAGCGGTTGTTCGCCGTGAGGCAGTAAGCCTCGTAGCAGTCGGGGTGCTGACTTATCACGTCGAGAGCCTGCGTTCCGATGCTGCCGGTGGAGCCAAGGATGCAAATTTGTTTCTTCATGTTTTCTTTAAATTTCTAACAGTCCGTCGGGCAGTTGCATAGTGACGGTGCGCCCATTGGTGTCGATGCCGGTGATGAGTTCGTCGCTGGCAGGGATTAGGAGGTCGTTGCCGTCGGGTGTGCGGAGGTCGAACAGAGTGTTGATGGTGCTGTCGTCCACCCCCATTATCTCACCAACGGGCATGCCGCTATCGCTGTCGATGACATGAAAACCCACTATCGCTGCCCACGAAAGACTGCCCGAAGCGTCCTCCGAGTGGTCACGGGGGAAGTAGACATCGCACCCCGTCAGACTGCGTGCGCGCTCCTGTGTGTCGATGTCGGCGAAGCGGACGAGAGCCGTTTCGTCGGTCTTGAAGCGATATTCGTCGAAGAAGAAGGGGACGAGGATGCCGTCGATGTCGAGGATGAGATAGTCGGCATCGGTGCGGTGGAACACATCGTCGTCGAAATGGAAAGTCACCTCGCCGTCGATGCCGTGCGGTTTCCCTATGCGGCCTATCTTATAGACTGTCTCTCTCTTAATCATTTTACAAAAAAGTTTGCGCCCCTCGGTTTAGTCTTCCACTCTCGTTATGTGTGCGCCGAGGTTGTTAAGGCGTTGCTCTATGTCCTCGTAGCCACGGTCAATCTGGGCTATGTTCTCAATGCGGCTGGTGCCTTTTGCCCCCAGCGCGGCTATGAGCAGGGCGATGCCGGCGCGGATGTCGGGACTCGTCATGCGTCCGGCGCGCAACTGCTTGGTGCGGTCGTGCCCCACGATGACGGCGCGATGCGGGTCGCAGAGAATTATCTGCGCCCCCATGTCGATGAGTTTGTCTACGAAGAAGAGTCGGCTTTCAAACATCTTCTGATGCACAAGCACCGACCCTCGGGCCTGTGTTGCCACGACGATGAGCACCGACAGCAAGTCGGGAGTGAGTCCCGGCCACGGCGCATCGGCAAGAGTCATTATTGTGCCGTCGACGAATGAGTCGACGGTGTAATGGGGTTGGCGTGGGATGACGATGTCGTCGCCCTCCATTTTCATCTTAACCCCGAGTCGGCGGAACGCATCGGGGATGATGCCGAGTTGCCGCAGGTGCACGTCCTTTATGCGTATGCCGTCGCCCACCATTGCCGCCATGCCTATGAACGAGCCCACCTCTATCATGTCGGGCAGCACATGGTGCTCCGCTCCGTGCAGAGTCTTTGTGCCGACGATGGTTATCAAGTTGCTGGCTATGCCCGAGATGTTGGCCCCCATGGCGTTAAGGAGGTGGCAGAGCTGCTGGATGTAGGGTTCACAAGCGGCGTTATAGATGGTGGTGGTGCCTTCGGCGAGTACTGCTGCCATTATGACATTGGCAGTACCCGTTACCGAAGCCTCATCGAGGAGCATGTAAGTGCCTTTCAAGTGTTTCGCCTCGATGGAGTAGACCTTGCGTTCTCCCTCATTGACGAACTTCGCTCCGAGTTGTTTGAAGCCCAAGAAGTGGGTGTCAAGCCGGCGGCGTCCTATCTTGTCGCCGCCCGGCTCGGCTATCGTCGCCCTACCGAAGCGGCCCAAAAGGGGACCCATGAGCAGCACGCTACCCCGCAGTGCGGAGCATTTCGCCACATATTCGTCGCTGTCGAGGTAGTCGAGGTCGAGTGCGTCGGCTTGGAAGGTGTAGTCGTTGCGTGAGTGGCGTGTCACCTTCACGCCCATGTCGCGCAGCAACTGGATGAGGTTGTTCACGTCACGGATGTCGGGCACGTTGCTAATCCTCACTTTATCGTCGGTGAGCAGTGTTGCGCTGATTACCTCAAGGGCTTCGTTCTTGGCTCCCTGTGGGGTGATGGTGCCATGGAGCGGATGCCCCCCCTCGATGATGAACGATTGCATAGGCTTTACTTTCTTTTGCGTTTACGTTCCGGCTCGCGCACGTCGGGGCGTGCTATGGTGCAGCGTTTGGGGTCGAGTTGTATTTTACCGTCGGTGTAGGCGGCGATGTCGGACACCACTTTCTCGTCGTCCGACGAACCGTGTCCCCACTGATAGAGGTCGCGCTTCATCTGGTTGGCGGCGAGTCGCGAGAGTTCGTCGCGCTCCTTTCCTGCCGGCATGGTCTTGAGGATGTCGAACATTTCGAACATCATGTTGCCATAATGCCTCACGGGAATGCGCTTCATGGGATAAGGCATGGGGTTGGGCCGTGTCATTATCTTCTTTGCTTCGCTTATGTCGTAGGGATAGTCGATGTCGAGACGGAAACCGCTCATCAGTGCGAGGTGGTCCCAGAGTTTGTGCTTATGGTCGGGGGCATTCTGCGTTGCAGGCATCATCCGCTCCATGATGGCGATGATGGTGTTGGCACAGCGTTGGCGTTCGGCGCGCGTCGGCAGCGTGATGGCATAGTCAATCATACTCTGCACCTCTCGCCCATACTCCGGGAGGACGAGTTTTTCGCGCTGGGTGTTGTAGTCCAATCCTTTTATTTTCATCTTGAAAAAGTTTCTTCTGAAGTGTGTTTTTAGCGTGTTTACAATAGTTTCTTTGCTTGCTTCGCAACAAAATCCTTCAAATAAAACGGTACGAAGTAAGCCACATCCTCGAACTGTCCGTCGAGAAAACGCTTTTCGGCTATAGGGAACATCCATTTTGCCAGAGGTTCCACGCCTTTTATGAGTCGGGCATTGGGATGATTGATGACGGGCATGCACTTCTCCGCGCCGTTGCCGAAGAAGTAGACGATGCCGCGGTCGAGGTATTCGCGATAGGTGTCAGCGTCCACCACATTGGCTTCGATGCCGCGCACGGTGTGGAGCGCGCGGTCGTAGACGGCAGAATAGACCTCCATGCGGCGCGCATCTAGCATGGGACAAAGCAGAGCGCCCTCCTCCACCTCCTCGCGCAAGAGCACAGGGACAGCCATAAGTTGAAGTGTGGGAACGGAGAGGAGTTTCAGGTCTTGCCCGAAGCAGATGCCTTTCGCCATCGACGCACCTATGCGGAGCCCGGTGTAAGAGCCAGGCCCCTGACTTACGGCAACGGCATCGAGGGGGATGGCATGGCTGTCGGCAAACGACATAGCCTCATCCACGTAGACACCGAGCTTGACAGCGTGGTTGGGACCGTCGTGGTCTTCCTTGCTGAAGATACATGCGCCGTCCTGACTTACGGCGACGGAGCACACGTCGGTGCTCGTCTCAATATGCAAAATACATGACATGCTGACTGCGTTTTCTGTGCGCCTACGGTGCGTTCGCAAATTGTTTATGAGCATTGCGAACACGCTCTGCGGCGCAGGGTGCATTGTTCTTAAAGTGCAAAAATACAATTTTTCTGCCGAATAGAGTATGCTTTTATTGATTTATTAACTAAAAGGAGGGTTCTGAAAGGGCGCGTCTCGGAGATACGCGCCTACTATGATTTGCCTCGTCGGGGCGTGTTTCTCGGAATTTATGCTTAACTTTGTGGCGGATTATGACACAACTCACAATGCTTGGCACGGGCTACGCCCTTGCCACCCGATGCTACAACACTTGCTTTCTGCTCCACTCGGACAGCACTTTGCTGATGGTCGATGCAGGAGGCGGCAATCAGATATTCCGCCAGTTGGAGAGCGTTGGCGTGGAGCCCACCGCCATCCATCACTTCTTCCTGACCCATGCCCACACCGACCATGTGCTCGGTGCGGTGTGGCTGGTGCGCATGATAATGCAAAAGATGCGGAAAGGCGAGTATGACGGCGCGCTCCACATCTATGGCAACGCCAAGGCTACGGGTGTGTTGGAATGGATATGCCGCAACACCTTGCCGGCGAAGTTGAGCGCGCTGTTGGGCGACCGCATCGTCATGCATGTGCTCGATGACGGCGAGGAGTTTCAGGTTGGCTCCTGGCGGCTGACGGCTTTCGACATCCTGTCCACCAAAGAGCCGCAGTTTGGTTTCCGGGCAGTGCTTGACGGTGGCATCACCCTCGCTTGCCTGGGCGACGAACCCTACAACGCCGCCAATAGGAAATGGGTGGAGGGCAGCGACTGGCTGCTGTGCGAGGCGTTTTGTCTGAATGCCGATGCCGGCCGTTTCCACCCTTACGAGAAGCACCACAGCACGGCTCTCGACGGCGCACGACTCGCAGAGGAACTCTCTGTGGGCAACCTTGTGCTCTATCACACCGAGGACAAGACCGCAGAGCGAAAACTCCGCTACACCCAAGAGGCACAGTCGGCTTTCCATGGACATGTGTTCGTGCCCGACGACCTGGAGACAATCGACATCGGATGAGCCGTTGGCGCAATAACACGGCTAAGATTGGCGTATGTCAGAAATAAATGTTATTTTTGTATCCGCAACAGAAATGGAGCGGAGAAAACGCAACGCATTTTTATTATAACTCATTATGATACAATCAATGACAGGTTACGGCAAGTCGGTCGTAACCTACAAAGGAAAGAAAATCAATGTTGAGATAAAGTCGCTCAACAGCAAGACACTCGACCTTTCCACACGCATCGCCCCGCTATACCGCGAGAAGGAGATGGAAGTGAGGCAGGCAATCACGGCGCAGGTGGTGCGCGGAAAGGTGGACTTCACCATTTGGACGGAGAAGGACGCTGCCGTCGATGCAGCGCCTATCAATGCCGCCCTCACCGCCAACTACTACAATCAGATAAAGACAATAGCCGCCGCCAACGGCATCCCCGAGCCAACCGACTGGTTTGCCACGCTCCTCCGCATGCCCGATGTGCTCACCAGGACAGAGGTGGAAGTGCTCGACGAGGAGGAATGGAAGGCTGTCCGCCGCGCCGTCGACGAGGCAATAGAGGGTCTTGTGAGTTTCCGAATACAGGAAGGGGCAGCTCTCGAGCGCAAGTTCCGGGAGAAGGTGGACAACATAGAAACCCTCCTGGCAGAGATAGAGCCATACGAAAAGTCGCGCGTGGAGAAGATTCGCGCACGCATCATCGAAGGACTGAAAGCCATCCCCGACGTGGAATACGACAAGAACCGGCTCGAGCAGGAACTCATCTACTACATCGAAAAACTCGACATCAGCGAGGAGAAGCAGCGGCTCGCCAACCACCTGAAATACTTCCGTGAGACAATGGACGAGCCGGCAGGACAAGGCAAGAAACTCGGATTCATAGCCCAGGAAATGGGACGGGAGATAAACACCACGGGGTCGAAGAGCAACAACGCCGAGATGCAGAACATCGTGGTGAAGATGAAGGACGAACTGGAACAGATAAAGGAACAAGTGCTCAACGCGCTATAATTTTATGGGTAAACTGATAATCTTCTCCGCTCCAAGCGGAAGCGGAAAAAGCACGATAATAAGCCGACTCATGCAGAACAAGGAACTGCATCTCGCCTTCTCCATATCGTGCACAAGCCGCGCTCCACGCGGAACGGAGCGCAACGGAGTGGAGTATTTCTTCATCACGCCGGAGGAGTTCCGCGAGCGCATCAGCCGCGACGAGTTCCTGGAGTATGAGGAAGTGTATGCCGACCGGTTCTATGGCACCCTCAAACAACAGGTGGAGACGCAGGCGGCACGCGGCGAAAACGTGGTGTTCGATGTCGACGTAAAGGGCGGCTGCAACATCAAGCAGTATTATGGCGACCGCGCCTTGAGCATCTTCATACAGCCGCCATCAATCGAAGAACTGCGCCACCGACTCGAAGGGCGCGCCACCGATGCTCCCGAAGTGATAGAACAGAGACTCGAGCGCGCCGCCTTCGAACTCACCTTCGCGCCGAAGTTCGACCACATCGTCATCAACGACGACCTCGACAGCGCCGTGGCGCAGACCTATTCTCTCATCAAGGCGTTCCTCGACGAATGAAACGCATCGGCATCTACGGCGGTTCTTTCAACCCCATCCACAACGGGCACATCGCCATAGCAAAGGAGATGATTGCCCAAGCCTGCCTCGACGAGGTGTGGCTGCTGGTGTCGCCGCAGAACCCTTTGAAGCCTATTGGCTCGCTCCTTGACGACGACAAACGCTTGCTCATGGCGCAGACGGCGGTAAAGGGCATCCCTGGCATAAAGGCAAGCGACTATGAGTTCCGCTTGCCGCGACCTTCTTACATGTGGAACACGCTGCAATCGCTGTCGCGCGACTATCCCGATTGCACTTTTACCCTGCTCATTGGGGCTGACAACTGGGCTGTGTTCCCGCAATGGCATCGTGCCGACGACATCATCGCCCACTACCCCATCTGCATCCATCCACGCACCGGCTATCCTCTCGACCCGTCGTCCTTGCCCGCCACCGTGCGCCTCATCGACACCCCTCTCCACGATGTCAGCAGCACGCAGGTGCGTGAGTTGATAGCCCAAGGCAAGGACATCAGCACATTGGTGCCACAAAGCATCATCCCATTAGCAACGAAGTTCTATTAAGGGCAACGCCTTATAAACAAAGGAGGTCGAGCGAAAACGCTCGACCTCCTTTATTCGTTTGTATGGTTTCAGCCTCTTTTAGAGGTTCGGATTCATCTTTGTCCAATCCTCAACAGCAGGAACGATGCCGAGCTCTACAATCTCGTCGCGCATCTTGCAGAGGTGCTCGTAGCTCTGACGGAGCGAAGCCATCTCCTCTTCCGTGCCTGTGGGAGCGGTGAAGTGAACGCCGGTCTTGTCGATTGTTGAAGGCATAGCCATCATAACATTCTTGAATCCGCACTTGTCGCAGTTTACATAGCATCCTGCGGGCAAGGTGAAGGGCTCGCCACCCATTGCTGCTTCAATCATCTTCACAGCGTTGTAGGCAGGGCTCTGGAAAGAACTGCGGCCACGAAGCTTGATGATGTTGGAACCACCCTGTACGGTGTGGTGCTTGATTTCTTCCCAACGCTCAGCGGAAAGACCCATCTCTGACAATGGATTGCCGTCCACCTTCACTTGCGAAGCGAACACTGCCATCTGCTCACCGTGGCCACCGTAGGTGTGGGCACCTGTCACTTTGTCCTGCTGTACGCCGAACTCGAGGGCGAGAGCCTGCTGGAGGCGTGTCGAGTCGAGGGCTGCAAGCGATGTGAGCTGGTTGGGTTTCAGACCAGAGTGGATGAGGGCTGTAAGGGCTGTTACGTCGGCAGGGTTGAAGATAACTACAACGTGCTCCACCTCGGGGCAGTACTTCTTGATGTTGTCACCGAACTCGGCAGCAATCTTGCAGTTGCCTTTCAGAAGGTCCTCGCGTGTCATTCCGTCCTTACGGGGAGCGCCGCCGGAAGAGATGATGTACTTAGCACCGGTGAAAGCCTCTTCGGGATTCACTGTGTAAGTGACGTTTACGCCAGGGAAGGCGCACTGCTGTATCTCGTCGAATACGCCATGAACGCCCGGCTCATAGATGTCATAAAGACAAATGTTAGGGGTAAGTCCGAGCATCAATGCGCTCTGTACCATGTTAGAACCAATCATACCGCCGGCACCGACGATGAGGAGTTTGTCATTAGTTAAAAATGCCATGTCAAATAATTTTTATTAGTTGTGATTATAATCTTTCTGTCGATAGAATGCAAAAACAATGCCAAACACGCCAAAAGAACTCTCATTCTCAATTGGATGCGTGCCGGAACCGCTGCAAAGGTACATATTTTTTGAATAACGCAATGGCTTTTACACCTTATTTAAATGTTGTTTAATATTAAAATGCTGTTACACACATTTGCGAAGGGCACATCGGAGATATGCACCCTCTTTCCTTTTTAGCGTTTTTAACAAACTAAAAGAACGAAAGGGCGTGCACTCCCATTTTTTATTCGTAATTTCGCACTAATCAAACATTAAAAAACAAATACCTAACAATAAGCAATGAAAAAGAATTTGAGAATTGCCTCCATCTGCGTGCAGGGAGGTTACGAAGCAAAGAACGGCGAACCCATTGAACCGCCTATCGTCCAAAGCACCACATTCAAGTATGACAACTCGGAGGAGATGGCGATGCTCTTCGACCTGAAGAAGGAGGGCTATTTCTACACGCGCCTGCAAAACCCCACCAACGATGTGGTGGCAAAGAAGATAGCCGAACTCGAAGGCGGCGTGGGAGCAGTGCTGACGAGTAGCGGACAGGCAGCCAACTTCTACGCAGTGTTCAACATCTGCCAGGCTGGCGACCATATAGTGACGAGCAACGAAATCTATGGCGGTACGTTCAACCTCTTTGGCGTGACAATGAAGAAACTCGGCATAGAGTGCACCTTCGTCAACCCCAACGACAGCGAAGAGGAGATAGAAAAGGCATTCCGCCCCAACACCAAGGCTGTCTTCGGCGAGACAATCAGCAATCCGGGCTGCGCCGTACTCGACATAGAGAAGTTCGCACGCATAGCACATAGCCATGGCGTGCCACTCATCGTGGACAACACCTTTGCAACACCTGTCAACTGCCGCCCGTTTGAGTGGGGTGCCGACATCGTGACGCACAGTACGACGAAATATATGGACGGCACGGCAAGCCAAGTGGGTGGAGTCGTGGTGGACAGCGGCAACTTCGACTGGATGGCTAACGCCGAGAAGTTCCCCGGACTGTGTACGCCCGACGACAGTTACCACGGACTCACCTATGTCAAGGCATTCGGGAAGATGGGCTACACCACAAAACTCGTGGCGCAGCTGATGCGCGACCTTGGTTCCATTCCCGCCCCGATGAACTCGTTCATCCTCAACCTCGGTCTGCAATCGCTGCACCTCCGCATGCGCCAACATTGTGCCAACGCGCAGCGTGTGGCTGAGTTCCTTCAGGCAGACCCCCGTGTGGCATGGGTGCATTTCAGCGGTCTGCCCGGCGACCAGTATCATGCGCTTGCCGAGAAGTACCTGCCCAACGGCTCTTGCGGCGTCATCGCCTTCGGACTCAAGGGCGACCGCGAGACGGCAATACGCTTTATGGACTCGCTCGATATGATTAACATCGTCACTCATGTGGCTGATGTGCGCACCTGCGTGCTGCACCCAGCAAGTCACACACACCGCCAGCTCTCCGACGAACAGCTCCGCGAGGCAGGCGTTGCACCCGACCTCATCCGCCTCTCCGTAGGTATCGAGGATGTGGAAGACATCCTCGACGACATCCGTCAGGCGTTGGACAAAATCTAAGGTTAGCACATTCAGGTGGATTCTGAAAATTTTTAGCGTCCGCCTTCAAATAGGGAAATCCCTATCCGCAAATATGGCAATTACCCTTGCCGCAGCAAGGGCTTTGCCATAATTTTGCATAGTGAACAACTGAAACGATAACAAAATCATTACAAAATGAAAAAGATTTATTTCCTTGCAACAATGCTCCTCGCGGCAGCAATGCCGATGATGCTTACAAGCTGCGACGACGACCCTTGGGACCGCGGCCACAGCGATGATTGGTATGACAGTTACAACTGGTATGACGATGCCTACACCGACGGGACAAGCGACCTTGTGACCATGGCACAGACCCTCAACGGCACTTGGAGCGGCACTGCCACAAACGAATACACCAACGATGACGGCGACCGCGAACGCACCACCTTCGATGCCGACTTCACCTTTGTGCAGTATTCGCAGGACTCCAGCAACGGCACGGGTTACGAGACGGACTATGATGACGAAGGCAACGAGCAGACGCTGCGCTTCAAATGGTACATCGACCCGCGCACGTACAATATTTATATAGAATATGTGAACTCGGGCTACCGTTATGTCCTCTGCGAAAGCGGCAACAGCGACACATCAGGCTTCTTCCTCGGCTACGACGACTCCCTCCGCAAGGATGTCTTCAGCGGTGTCATGGAAGGCGTGAACAACGACGAATACATCTTCTTCGACTGCGCCCGCATGACCGCCAGCAACGTAGCCCCACGACTCCAATCCTCCACACCCACCGTCACCGGCAAGTCCTACGGCAATGCCAAAGGCATCACCCGCACCGACTCCACCGCGCCAAAGAAGATTAGAGTGAGATAGGATTGGAAAAGTAAAAAAGTAAAAGGGTAAAAGCGAAAGCCCTCGCAGCCCTCCCCAAGTCGGGGAGGGCTTTTTGTTTCATA
>CAYXGN010000036.1:9621-14421 GCA_964464505.1 uncultured Prevotella sp. | reverse complement strand
AAAGGGCATTCTGGTGCCCGCTGTTGTGCGCCAACTTTATTCCGTTGACAAACGCGTGTTTCGCCGAAAGCTCCTTGATGATATTCCAAGTGGTGTCCTTGCTGCCATCATCAACGAGCAACAAGTCTGCGTCAGCACCTGTCTCCGTCTTTATGCGTTCTATCACTGCCTCGAGCGTCTCTACTGCCCATTGCAGCACTTCCTCTTCGTTATAGCACGGCACTATTATTTTTATCTTCATTGCTGGTCTCGAATTTAAAGGTTATTGAATAGGAATTATTTGGCCTAACGAGGCAGTAATGACGCTACTTCGCATAAAGCGGTAAAGCACGCGTCACAATCTTTCCGTTTTCAATAACGGCACCATAACATTGTCGATAACCGCACCGCTCTATAAAAGGAATAAAATCGGTAGATGAACTGTTGGTTATAACAATAAAATCAGGCTTGCGAGCACGGATTGCATTCATGCGTTCGGCAATCATGTCGGAGTTTGCACCACTTTGCAGAGCCCAATATTTACATGCTGGAACAGCGCGTGATAACAACCCTTGTCCCATATCAAGACTAGAGAACATAAATTTCGGTTTTTCTTTCTTCATCATAATATTCTGAATTGCATACCATTCTTGTTTACTTTTATTTGGCTTAAACCAATGATTCGTGTTGATTCCACAAAGACCTATGGTTGCAATAAAGATTACTGCCAAAATAGATATAAACGCCCGTCTTGGAATGACTGACAGCAACGGAGATATGCTATGGATAAGTACCAACAGCAGAAAAACATAAAACGGCACCGCTGTGCAACAATAATGGAAAAACGGAGCTTTAAATGCCAAGAAGAAATAAAACGGCACATAAGCAAAGATTAACCAATACGACACATGAAAACGACGACAAAAAGCATAAATTCCCAAGAATGGCAGAACAAGAATCACATTCTTCAGTATATCAAGTTTGCTGGCAAATAGACTTGAAAAGAATTTGCTGAACATTTCAATCGTTGTGTTGGTGTCGGTGATTAGATAAGTGTTGACGAAATACTCCTTTATAAAAGCATCAAAATTACCAGTCAAAAGGAAATAGATGACAAAGGGCAATGCCATTACGCCCATTCCCAATAAACCGAACACAAGTCCATCGGACGATTTAAAGCGGATAAATGAAACGCCGGCGACCATCAGTGCCATACCACCCATCATGAAAAATATGTTCCACTTAATGAGCAAGCAGTACATCATACCAAAACCCATCCAAAATGCGCCTTTACGTATAAAGGCTGGGTTACATACATATATTGAAGGCGTCTTAAAAAGGCAACGGCAAGTAATATATATACTCAAAAACAGCCAAGGGAAAGTAAAGTCTTCAGCGCGTGTCTCTATTATGTGAGCTCTGAAGAAGAGCATACCCGGCAAAAGAAATATCACAAGTAATGCTTCACGTCGATTCACAAAGAGTCTGGCTGTAAGCCAAACGAAATAAAAGGAAAAGGCAAAGTAAATCACGCTCTGCCAAAAAACACCTATGTAAGTGGTTGGAGAAATAAGATATCCAATGCCATAGATAAGCCACAAAACAGGCCCTTTGGAATCGGCAAAATCAACATAGGGCACAAGGCCTTCCATCCAAGCACGACCTGCGGTAAAAAACCAAGCGGGGTCAAAACGTGGTCCGCACAAATGGGAAAGCCATGAATCTGGTGAGAGCCAAAGTAAGATAATGAAAGAGAAGATAGCAAAGAAAGCCAACTTTTTCAATATACTTTTACATAAAACCTTCGAAGCAATGCTCTGCTGACTTACTGAAATAAGTTTAACGGCATTTTTTCGAGCCAGAACTTGTAGCGCTGTTTTGAGTTTTGAAAGAGAACATTTACACATAATATTCTTCAAACCTTTGTAAGCCCACACAAAGGGATTAAATTGTTGATAGTTAACTACCAAACGAAAAAACGTGGACTTACACTTCCACTCGTCTGCTAATTGAGGCCCTAGGAAAGCCTTAGGAAAAATGACGAATAGAGTTTCTGCCCACGTTAGTATGTAGTATGTGCCCCAAAAAGTGTGCATGTGAGAACCCTACGGCTCTCGCCGCACACTCCGGGATACAATAATAGCATACCCGCAGCAGTCACTTCTGACATTGTCGTTGTTTTTCCAGATTGAAATTTCCTAGGTTTCAATTAGCCAACTGACAAAGCATCAATGACGCTTTAACATTAAGTAGTGTCCACCCACAATCATGAGGTAATTCATCGCCTTCGCAAAGCCTCGTCACCCTTCGCCCTAACGGCATCGTGGTGGCACGAAGTGGATGTAGACAAGGCAAAGTTAGACAAATTAATTGAAAAACAAGAAAAATCCGCTAAGTTTCATATGATGAACGAAAGATTTTCGTGTTGTCGAGCGGGGACGCTCGACCTCCAAAACTTTGCTGTTTGAGGGGTGCCGCTCGGAGATCGGCACCTACTATGGTTTGCTTTTCTTCTTTGCGAAGGTAATCATAGTAGGCGCGGATCGCCGAGACGCGCCCATCAAGAAGAAAGTTAGATTAATGATGGATTAACGGGTTATTAATGATGATTAATGTTATTCTTTTTCTTGAGTGTAAGTGCAATTTGTGGTCAAAACAAAATCTGTGTCGTGGAATCCGTGGGAGAATAGGTTTTTCATAATTTGTGATTAGTGGTTAAAAATTCCGCGCGTTCCGCGTGTTCCGTGTTCGAACATTAATCGTCGTTAATCGACCATTAATCATAAAATCTGTGTTTCTCTGGTATCTGTGGGAAGTTATAATAAGTTGCCCTTACAGGGCGCAGGGTTGTGGGGCGTTACGTCACCCAGGGTGCCGCCTCTCCGAGACTCTGCCCTGGGCTATTGACAGCTGCGCTTACAGCGCGATTCGGGAAATTACTTCCCGCTGGTCAGTGGGTCTTCGGCAAATCTCGGGTTATTCGTGGTTAAAACAACTCGTGTGAACTAAACAAAATTCGTGAAATTTGTGCAATCTGTAGTTCTGAAAATGAGATTGCTCGTGTTTTTGTTGTCGAGCGGGGACGCTCGACCTCCTAACGTGCTTCTTGATGGGTGCGTCTCGGCGATCCGCGCCTACTACGGTTTGCTTTTCTCCCTTGAGCGGGGGTGCCGCTCGGAGATCGGCACCTACTACGGTTTACTCCTCTTCAATGAGCTGCAAGCCGCTGTCGCTGATGGTGATGAGGCGTTGCTTGTAGAGGTCGCCAACGGCGCGTTTGAACACTTTTTTGCTCACTTGGAAGCGGCGTTTTATGTCCTCGGCGTCGCTCTTGTCGCCCAGGTCGCATGTGCCTCCGTTGTCCTTCATGTACTGGAGGAGCAGGGCAGAGAAGTCGAGAGTCTGTTGGCGGCCTGTGGGTTGCAGCGTGACATCAATCTTGCCGTCGGGGCGGACGGTGCCGATGTAGCCTTTGACGCGGTCGCCGGAATGGAGGTTTCGGAACACCTGGTCGTCGTAGACGAGTCCCGGGTAGCAGTTGTCGATGATGACTTTAAAGCCCATCTCTGTCTTTTGCCACACCAACAGGTCCACCTCCTGCCCGTGTTTGTAGAACGGCGGACGCTCGCGGAAGTAGCGCTCCACCTTTGCCGAAGCCACGATGCGGTAACTGTCGTCGTCGATGTGTATGTGGACGATGTAACTGTTGCCTATCTCCATGCGCTTCTTCTGCTCACGGAAGGGACAGAAAAGGTCTTTCATGAGTCCCCATTTGAGGAAAGCCCCATACTCATTCACCCACGCCACCTCGAGCCAGGCGAAGTCGCCCACCTTGGCGAGAGGTTTTTCTGTCGTTGCCACGAGGCGTTCGTCGATGTCGAGATAGATGAAGACGGTGATGTCGTCGCCCGGCTTTGCGCCTTCGGGCACATAGCGTTTGGGCAGCAGAATCTCTCCTTCGTCGCCGCCGTCGAGATACATTCCGAAGTCCACTTCCTTCACTATCGTGAGTGTGTTGTAGTCGCCTAACTTAATCATTCGTTTTCCTCCTCTTCTGTTTCGTTTGTTGTCGCTGTGGTATCGGGCGCATAGAGCAGTCCGTCGCGCATCTCTATGGTGCGGTCGGTGGTCTTTGCCAGTTGCTCGTCGTGGGTCACTATGACGAAGGTCTGACCGAAACGGTCGCGCAGGTTGAAGAAGAGCTGATGCAGTTCGGCTTTGTTCTTGGAGTCGAGACTGCCGCTTGGCTCGTCGGCAAAGATTACCGCCGGGTTGTTGACGAGTGCTCTTGCCACTGCCACGCGCTGTTTCTCGCCTCCCGAGAGTTCGTTGGGCTTGTGCGAAGCACGCTCCTCCAAGCCCATAAAGCGGAGCAGTTCCATGGCACGCTGCTTTGCTTCCGCCTTTCCCTTTCCCCCGATGAACGCCGGAATCATGACGTTTTCGAGAGCCGTAAACTCAGGTAAAAGTTGGTGAAACTGAAACACAAAGCCTATGTGCTGGTTGCGGAAGCGGCTTATCTCCTTACCGCTGAGGCGGCGGATGTCTGTGCCGTCGATGACGATGGAGCCGCTGTCGGGTTTGTCGAGCGTTCCCATTATCTGCAGGAGTGTTGTCTTTCCGGCGCCGCTGGGTCCCACGATGCTCACCACTTCGCCTTTGTTGATGTGGAGGTCGATGCCTTTCAGCACCTGCAACGAGCCGAAACTCTTTGTTATTCCTTTTATGTCAATCATATTATTGTTGTTTCTAAAAATTGCCAGGGCGCGTCTCGGAGATACGCGCCTACTACTTTTTTACTTTTATCTTTTTAATCAGTTT
>CAYXGN010000036.1:0-9521 GCA_964464505.1 uncultured Prevotella sp. | reverse complement strand
GCGTCTCGGAGATACGCGCCTACTACTTTTTTACTTTTATCTTTTTAATCAGTTTGCCGATGGCTTCGTAAGCGCTGCTGTCCTCGGTGTGCTGCGGTTGTGCGAAGGTCATCTCGTCCATTGCGTCGCCGTGCTGGTCGGGGAAGATTATCATCAAGTTCTTTCCTGAGAAGTTGCTTACGATTTCTTCGGGCAGAAATTCCAACGCATTCTTGTAGCTCACGGTGCCTTTGCGTGCCGTCACCACGATGAAGAGATGGTCATCGGCAATGGTCTGGGCTATCTTTGGCATCTCGAGCCAATGCTCCATGACGTTGAACTCGGCGCGGACATTGTTGTGGCGCGCACGGAAGAAGTCTTCGATGAGGGGCAGCACGTCCTCGCGACCATAGAAGACAGTCTTGCATTCGAGGTTGGCGGCAAGTCGCGCCACGCGTTCCAGCCAACGGTAGAAGCCCGGTTCGAACTGCGCCCGCGAGGGGACAACCACCTGTATGCGGCGGATTGTGCTCAGAGGCTGCTTCAACCTTGCCATGATGATTTGGTTGTTGAGGCCGTTGAAGAGACTCTGGTGAAACTCTCCCCAAAACTTTGCCGACACTTCCGGGTGCATGTGCATGCCTATAATGATTTCCGTTGCGCCGAATTCCTTGAACGCATGGCGTATGCCGTTGGCTATGTTCGCCGCCACGCGCACCTGCGTCTGCATCTTTATGTCGGTGGAGGCGGCATATTGCGCCACGCGTTCGAGCAGCTGCTGCCCGCTTTCATAGTTGCGCCGCATGTCGGCATCGTCATACACCACGTTGAGCCCCACCAAGGCTGTCTTGCTTTTCGGGTTGCGCAGCATCATGGCGAGGTTGACAAGGCGCACCGCATATTCCGGATATTTCATCGGGATGAGCATCTTTTCCTCCTCATCCTTGATGTCGTCGTGGGGCAATTCCTGGTCGCGGAGGGTTATCTGTTGCGCTGCCCGCTCCGTGGTGACGGTGGAAATGATGCAGGTCACAAGAATCATTATCACCACGCCGTTGAGCATGTCGTCGGTGATGAGCATCTGTCCGGGTGCCACTTCTATCTTCATGCCCACCATAATCATTGCTATTGCGCCGGCAGCGTGAGCCGAGATGAGGCCGAACATCATATTGCCCGATGAAAGGGGGAGGCGGAACAGACGCGCGGAGAGGTAGGCGGCGATGGCTTTTCCCACCGTGCCGAAGAAGGCGACGACAAACACCACCATGAGGATGTTGCCCCCCTGGAAGAGCAACCGCACGTTGATGAGCATGCCGACACCGATGAGGAAGTAAGGGATGAAGAGAGCGTTGCCGATGAACTCGATGCGGTTCATCAGCGGCGAGACATGGGGGATGTAGCGGTTAAGGATGAGTCCGGCAAGGAACGCGCCGAAGATGCCTTCCAGCCCCACTGCCTCGCTGAGTGCAGCACTCATAAAAAGCATCGACATGACGAAGATGAACTGCATCACGGCATCGCTGTAGCGGCGCAGAAACCATCGTGTCAGTCGCGGAACGAGCAATGTCATGGCTCCGCAATAGACAGCGAACTTCGCCACAAACAATGCCCAGAACACCCAACCTGTGCTGCTGTCGTGCGCCGCCACTATTGCTGCGAGCGTTATCAAAGCCATCAGCAGGGCTATCATCGACGACCCCACGCTCAGTGTCACGCTGGGTTTGCGCTGCAGTCCGTAGCGCCCCACGATGGGATAAGCAATGAGAGTGTTGGAAGCCATGATGCAGCCGAGCAGCAGCGAAGCCAGCACCGAATAGTGCAACAGGCAGATGCTGGCGGCGAAGGTGAGCAGAAGAGGGACGACATTGCTCAAAACACCGAAGACAAGAAACCTTCCGCTGTTGCGCTTCACGCCTTCCATGTCCATCTCAAGTGACGCAAGGAACATGATGTAATACAGTCCCACCTTACCGAAAAGTTCGAAGGAATCGTCGCGGGCCAGTATGTTGAAGCCGTATTTTCCCACTGCCACGCCCGCCAACACCATGCCGATGATGTGGGGAATGCGCAACTTGCCCATGATTATCGGCGCAAAGAGGATAATCAGCAGCACCACAAAGAAAATCAAAGTGGGATTGGTTATTGGGAAGTAGTGGGCTAATTCGGTCATTTTGTTTTGTTTGCAAAGTTACGGAAAAAGAGCGAATTTCCTTTCCTCTTGCGCCCCAAACGCAAAATTTTTGCTCGCGAAACGCTGTTTTGATGAACTTTTCGGGCACTTTATTTAATGTATGAAGATAAATTAGTAATTTTGCACAAAAATATAAAGACGTCATTATATGGAACTTGATTTGCTCACAGCCATCTCACCAATCGACGGCCGTTACAGAAGCAAAACTGCCCCTTTAGCAAACTATTTCTCGGAGTATGCATTGATAATGTACCGCGTGCGCGTGGAAGTAGAGTATTTCATCACACTTTGTGAACTGCCGTTGCCGCAGTTGGCTTCCTTCCCTCACGACCTTTTCGATGCTCTCCGCGACATCTACCGCAACTTCAGCGAGGCTGATGCGCAGCGCGTCAAAGACATAGAGAAGGTGACAAACCACGATGTCAAGGCGGTGGAATACTTCATAAAGGAGGAGTTTGACAAGATTGGCGGACTGGAGCAATACAAGGAATTCATTCATTTCGGACTCACTTCGCAGGACATCAACAACACGAGTGTGCCGCTGAGCATCAAGGAAGCGCTCGCAGAGACATATTGCCCCCTCGTGGAAGAACTCATTGCGCAGTTGCAGCAGTATGCCGACGAATGGAAGGACGTGCCCATGCTGGCAAAGACCCACGGGCAGCCCGCGTCGCCGACACGCCTCGGTAAGGAGATTATGGTGTTTGTCTATCGCCTTACGGAGCAGTTGAACCAACTCAAGGCATGCCGTTTCACCGCCAAATTCGGTGGTGCTACGGGCAATTACAACGCCCATCATGTGGCTTACCCGGAGTATGACTGGAAAGCCTTCGGCAACCGTTTCGTGAGCGAAAAACTCGGTCTCGAGCGCGAGCAATACACCACACAGATAAGCAACTACGACTGTCTGGGCGGTGTGTTTGATGCCATCCGCCGCATAAACACCATCATCATCGACCTCGACCGTGACTTCTGGATGTACATCTCGATGGAATATTTCAAGCAAAAGATTAAGGCTGGCGAGGTAGGGTCGAGTGCGATGCCCCACAAAGTGAACCCCATCGACTTCGAGAACAGCGAAGGCAACCTCGGCATCGCCAACGCAGTGCTGCAGTTCCTCGCCCAAAAACTGCCCGTAAGCCGACTTCAGCGCGACCTCACCGACTCCACAGTGCTCCGCAACATAGGCGTGCCTCTTGGTCATGGAATGATTGCCATGCAAAGCACTCTTAAAGGATTGCGCAAACTTATACTCAATAAGGAAAAACTTTACGACGACCTTGACAACACATGGGCAGTGGTGGCGGAAGCCATCCAGACCATCCTTCGCCGCGAGGCTTACCCTCATCCTTACGAAGCACTTAAAGCATTGACACGCACCAACAAGCACATGACAGAGGAGACAATCCACGAATTCATACAAACTCTTGATGTCAGCGACAGCGTCAAAGCCGAACTTATGGCGATAACGCCGCACAACTACACAGGCATCTGACTTTCCGCAGTGCCGGAAGAAAGGTTGTAAAAGGGAGAACAAGACAGGATAAGGAAAGAAAGGAAAAAGACAACAACGCAGCCCATAGAGAAATGAGGGCTAAAGAATATTTACACACATTATTTCATTAACCAAGCCGTGAGGCTAAAACATCAAAAAACAATGGATTTCGAAGTAGAAAACAAAAATCAGGAGCAAACATCAGCAAATCAAACTACAAGCAAAAGCGAAGGCTATGGCAGTTCCGAAGGAGGTTATCAACGACAGTATCGCAGCGTGACCGGGCGCCCTCAGCGTCCGCGCATCCATTCTCAGCGTCCTTACAATGCTGAGCACACCCGTCAGAACAATGATGAAGGCGGCTTCCGTCCCGAAGGTTTCGGCTCGGCTTTGCAGTCGTCAGGCAACGGAGGCTACCAGCCGCGCCAGCAGGGTGGCTACCGTCCGCGTTACAACAACGACGGCCAGCAAGGCGGTTATCAGCCCCGTCAGCAGGGTGGCTATCGCCCACGTTACAACAACGACGGTCAGCAGGGAGGCTATCAGCCCCGTCAGCAGGGAGGCTATCGCCCCCGTTACAACAACGACGGTCAGCAGGGAGGCTATCAGCCCCGCCAGCAGAGCTATCGCCCCCGTTACAATAGCGACGGTCAGCAAGGCGGCTACCAGCCCCGTCAGCAGGGCGGTTACCGTCCGCACTACAATAATGATGCCCCTCAGGGAGGCTATCAGCCACGCCAGGGCGGTTTCAACCGTGGCGGTTATCAGCGTCAGGGCGGTTTCAACAACCGCGGCGGTTATCAGCAGGGCTTCCAGCGTCGCCGCACCGCCGACTACGACCCGAATGCAAAATACAGCTTGAAGAAGCGCATTGAATATAAGGAGGAGCACATCGACCCCAACGAACCCATCCGTCTTAACAAGTTCCTTGCCAACACTGGCGTATGCAGCCGCCGCGAAGCCGACGAATACATACAGAACGGAGCAATCACCGTCAACGGCGAAGTGGTTACGGAACTCGGCACGAAGGTGCTCCGCTCCGACGACATCAAGTTCCGCGGCGAACCCGTAAACCTTGAGAAGAAGGTCTATGTGCTGCTCAACAAGCCGAAGGACTGCGTCACAACAAGCGACGACCCGCAACAGCGCAAGACCGTTATGGACCTCGTCAAGGGCATCTGTCCAGAGAGAATCTATCCCGTGGGACGACTCGACCGCAACACCACTGGCGTGCTCCTGCTCACCAACGACGGCGACCTCGCCTCGAAACTCACACATCCCAAGTTCCTCAAGAAGAAGGTTTACCACGTATTCCTCGACAAAAACGTCACCGCACACGACCTCCAGCAGATTGCCGACGGCATAGAACTGGAGGACGGCGAAGTGCATGCTGATGCCATCGAGTATGCCAGCGACACCGACAAGAGTCAGGTGGGTATAGAGATTCACAGCGGAAAGAACCGCATCGTGCGCCGCATCTTCGAGCATCTGGGCTACCGTGTGGTGAAACTCGACCGCGTTCTGTTTGCCGGACTCACCAAGAAGAACCTCCGCCGCGGCGACTGGCGCTTCCTCACAGAGAAGGAAGTGGAAATGCTTCGCATGGGGGCTTTCGAGTAAAAACAACGTCATTAGAACTTTAAAACATTGACACAATGGACAAGATAAAGAGAACAAAGGTTGTGGATGCATTGAAATGCACCGACTTCGGAAACAGCGTGAACGTGAAAGGATGGGTGAGAACCCACCGCAGCAGTAAGGCTGTCGACTTCATTGCACTCAACGATGGCTCTACAATCAACAACATACAGATTGTGGTTGACCCGTCGAAGTTTGACGAAACCCTTCTGAAACAAATAACAACAGGAGCCTGCATCAGCGCAACAGGAACACTGGTGGAGAGCCAAGGCAAGGGACAGACTTCGGAGATACAATGCGAAAGTCTTGAAATCTACGGACTCTGCGGCAGCGACTACCCCATGCAGAAGAAGGGACAGACCTTCGAATACATGCGTCAGTATGCCCACCTGCGTCTGCGCACCAACACTTTCGGTGCCGTGATGCGCATCCGTCACAACATGGCGATGGCTATTCACACCTACTTCCATGAGCATGGCTTCTTCTATTTCCACACTCCGCTGATAACAGCCAGCGACTGTGAGGGAGCCGGACAGATGTTCCAAGTGACCACGAAGAACCTCTACGATTTGAAGAAAGACGAGAACGGAAAGATAGACTACAGCGACGACTTCTTCGGCAAGCAGACCTCCTTGACCGTCAGCGGACAGCTGGAAGGCGAGTTGGGAGCCACCGCTCTCGGTGCCATCTATACCTTCGGTCCCACCTTCCGCGCCGAAAACTCCAACACGCCGCGCCACCTCGCCGAGTTCTGGATGATAGAACCGGAAGTGGCTTTCATGGACTTGGAAGAACTGATGGACTTGGAAGAGGACTTCATCAAGTACTGCGTGCGCTGGGCTTTGGAGCATTGCAAGGACGACCTTGACTTCCTCAACGCCCGCATCGACAAGGGATTGCTCGAGCGCCTCAACGGAGTGCTCAACTCGGAGTTCGTCCGCCTGCCCTACACCGAGGGCATCCGCATCCTCCAGGAAGCCATCAAGAACGGCAAGAAGTTTGAGTTCCCCTGCGAATGGGGCGATGATTTGGCTTCCGAGCACGAGCGTTTCCTCGTGGAGGAGCACTTCAAGAAGCCGGTCATCATGACCAATTACCCGAAGGCCATCAAGGCTTTCTATATGAAGATAGACGCTGAGGAGTCGGGCTTTGGAGGAAAGAGCGGTGCCACAGTGCAAGGCACCGATGTGCTGTTCCCGCAGATTGGCGAAATAATCGGAGGCTCCGTGCGCGAGGAAAGTTACGACAAACTTATGCGCGAAATAGAAGAACGCCATATCCCAATGAAGGATATGACGTGGTATCTCGACACCCGCAAGTACGGTTCGTGCCCCCACGCAGGTTTCGGCTTGGGCTTTGAGCGCCTCATCCTCTTCATCACCGGTATGCAGAACATCCGCGACGTGATACCGTTCCCACGCACACCGAAGTCGGCAGAGTTCTAAATTCTGACCCCGACAACACGATAACAGCCCCACGCAGACACGTTTTTGTCGTCTGCGTGGGGCTGTTTCTATGTTGAGGGTGTAGAAAGATGCGTGTTGTCGAGCGAGGAAGCTCGACTTCTATTCTTGCATCGCTATTTTAGGGGTGCGCCTCGGCGATGCGCACCTACTACGATTACCTTGCTACGGGGGGCGTTCCGCTTAAAATGTCACGTTGAAGCCGACGTTGAAGCTGGCGTTGGAGTCGAGTGGGATATACTCTTTGCTGGTCTTGCCGAGCAGATGGTCCATGCCGACGAACACGTTGAAGGCCCGCGGATGGATGTTGAGCACCCAACCGATGCTTGTGGTATAGTTGTTCATTGCGAAGTTGACACCACCGTTAAGCCACTTCAGTGGGGCGATGTTGGCACTGAGTCGGCCTTCCGTCCAAGTGTATTTGCCATGCAGACGCGTGGTACTGAGCAAGCCGAACTTTAGTCCGCGGTAGACGGGGAGAGTGTATTCGCAACCCACGTTCACCGTGGCAGCGAGGAGGGTGGAGCGTCCGCCAGTGTCGCCGTCGTTGGAAAGGTTGGCGAAGTCGGCGAGTTGGTCGCCGTATTTGTCGGTCTGTGCCTCGAAGGAGTTGTCCTTGCGGTTGCCGTTAGCGTCGTAGTCGTCGGCGGTAATGTCGTGGAAGCCGTTGAAGACGAACTCCGACTGCTTGTTGGAAGCCGTCATGGTGTTGGTCCAACTGATGTAGCCGAGGTCGGTGACAGCCACACTTATCGTCCAGTCCTTGTTGGGCTTGTAGGTGGCTCCGAGGTCTACTGCCAAGCCGAAGCCGCCCACTCCCACGCCGTCAACATCGATGTCGTCCACGCGGTCGTAGGTGCCTTTGCTGGCATCGTTGTATTCCTTGTGAGTGGTCAAGTATCTGAAACCCTTCATCGACACGTTGGCGATGGCCTTGCCGCTCATAATCCATTTGTCATCGGCACTGAGGTCGGCGCGCAAGTCGGTGAACTGCACATCGGCACGGGCTACTCCGAAGAGGAACTTCACCTTTGCTCCCACGCGCCAGTGTTTGCCAAGCTGGCGCGAATGGCCGAATGCCAACTGGACATACGACTGTGCCTGGGCGTTGATGTCGTCCATGACATAACTCTTGTTACCCGTGTTTTTGGCGAACTCCAAAAGACTGTAGGGGAGTCCCAGAGCCACATCCGTGCGCGAGTCGAGCGAGATGGTGTTGTAACCTCCAAAGGCTCGGAAGCCTGCAGAGAGCAGCGTGAGGTCGACATCGGCAGTGATTTTGTTTATGGTGGTGTTGAAACCGCTGAGAGCATCGGCTGTGGAGACATAGGGGTTCATGAATGTCGTCTTCTTCTTGTTGCTGTCTATGCCGTAGCGGGGGTTGTCCACGAGGACGTCGCCAAGCCCGAAATTGCCTTGCATGCTCATATTGAAGTTACCCAGAGCAGGCACCGACACATAGTTTTGCTCGTTGTCATAGGCCGGGTTCATGGTGTGGCGGAACTTGTAGTCGTCGATGAAGTAGGCGGAACTGAGTCCCTGCGCCATGGCATTGCACGCCATTGTGGCAAGCGAAAGTGCCAATATATGTTTGCTGAATGTTTTCATTTCGTTGTCTGATGTTTTATTGGTTATCGTCGTCGTTGTTTACAATGACCCGTCCTTCGAGCCTCACTTTGATGTTGTTGGCCCTCAGTGTGTGGTTGTAAGCATTGATGGTCTTGCCCACAATTGATTCGTTGCCGTCGCTGGAAGAACCCGTCACGCGGAAGACGATGCCGTCAACGTCCTTGAAAGAATCCTTCACTTCCTCGGAGAGGCGCACTGTCAGCGGTGTGGTGACAACCGTCTCACCGTCGGGAGAACCCTTGATGGTGCTCGAAACGTCTACGTTAATCTTCTCGTGCGGGATGATTTCGCCGTTCGTGCCGAGAGCCCATGCTGCCAGATGGAGGTATGCCGGCATCTTGTTTTCTATGTCGGTGGTGAGCACGAGGGCTGCGCCGTCGGTGAACTCAATGTCTTTGATGTCGCCGTTCCAGCCGTCGAGGGTGTCCTTATAGACTATCGTCGCACCCTTGTCGAAGGCGAGCGGTGCCGTCACGGAGAAGTCGGTATTGATGGTGTAGTTCTTTCCAAGTTCCATTGTGCTCTCATGCTCGGAGTCGGCATGGGCATTTGCCTCGAAACGCAAGGCTTTCGGCACGCGCGCAATGACCTCGGAGAGGTTGGGGATTTCCACGACATCGTCGTAAAGCGAGGTGTCGATGGCATCGGCATACTTGCAGATGGCTATCCTGGTGAGGCCGCCGGGCTTGATGTAGAACTCCGGAACGACCACCTTCGTGTAGAGCTCGCCGTTCTTGTCTTCGGCAAAGACGGTTCCCGAGAGGTAGCCTCCGATGTTGATGTCGCTGTTGATATTGATTTTGACAATGGGGTTGTAGAGGTTGATTGTCACCTCATCATCGTCCAGAAAGTCGGGGGTGTCGCCGATGTCAACCGTTCCGAGGTCGTCAATATTGATGTCGGGGTCGAACTTTCCCGTTGCTTCGTAGACGGTGATGTCGCCCATTGTCATCGTGGAGGAGACGTAGAGGTCGCCCCGAGAAGTGGCTGTCTCGTCGATTTCATCGAATGTCACGCTCATGCGCGCAACGCCGTCGAGCTCCACCTTACCGTCCTTGCCGTCCTTGCCGGGCGTGAAGACGAGACTGTTCTCGGCGGTTGCCTTCTCCTTGAAGTTGATGCTTGC
>CAYXGN010000035.1:0-14513 GCA_964464505.1 uncultured Prevotella sp. | reverse complement strand
TTCTGTGAGTTCTGCGAGTTCAGTGGTCTATATAAAATGTGGCTGTTTGTTGCTGGTCGCGAGGGCGCGTCTCGGCGATTCGCGCCTACTACCCCTATCATTTTACTATGTTTTTGTGTTAAAAAGCAGCAAATAGAAAGTGGCGTGGAATCTCCGGGAAAGTTGCCTAGTTTCCCCCAGAAAGTGGCCTACTTTCTCGGAGAAATTGCGCCATTTTCCTGACGAAAATTATAATATGCTGATAATCAAGGGGATGCAAAAGCGGTGCAAAAATGGGGTGTTTTCGTCCGCTTTAACTTAAAATATGTAAAGAAACGGAGTGTTGTGTTAATATAATTAACATTCGATGTTCTTTTTGTAGCATTTGGGGTTTCGGCTCGGTCTTTTTTGAAAAACGCATAAAAAAGTGTCACTTTTTCGGCTGAAAAAGTGACACTTTGCAAGCCATATTGATTTTCAGTGCGTTACTTACTTCTTCTTGCAACACGCGTTGACGAGCAGTCGCCATGCCTCTCTCACCCAAAGCACGAGGGAGGAGCCGACGATGATGATGAGCCAGTCGAGGGGCTTGATGTTGGTGACATTGAAGAAATTCTGTATTCCGGGCAGTTCCACCATTGCCACCTGTCCCACAAAGATTATCAGTGCTACGATGAGCAGTCCCTTGCAGCCCTTGAAATGGAGCGCACTCTGGTGAGTGGCGTAAGCGCGGGCGTTGAAGAGGTAGAAGAAATGTGTCATCACGAAGGTGGTGAAGAGCAGCGTCAACTCGTAGAGTGTGAGGTGGTGCGGCGCGCTCCAGTGCGGATTGAGGAGGTCGGTGAACTGCGTTATGTCTGCATGCTTGAAGAGGAAGAGCAGTGCCACGAGGATGAGGTAGAACATTATGCCCACGCCGATAATCTCTTTCGCCATGTCGCGCGTTATGATGAATGCCGTGCGCTTGCGCGGCTTGTCGCGCATCACGCTCTCCGACGGCGGCAGCGAAGCGAGTGCTGTGGCGGCGAAGGTGTCCATGATGAGGTTTATCCAAAGCATCTGTGTGACGGTGAGGGGCGAGTCGGTGCCCATGAATGCGCCCGAGAGGACGAGCAGGCATGCCGTCACATTGACGGTGAGTTGGAAGAGCAGGAAGCGTTGGATGTTGCGATAGAGCGAACGTCCCCACATCACTGCCTTGCCGATGCTTGTGAAGGAGTTGTCGATGATGGTGATGTCGGAGGCTTCCTTCGCCACGCTGGTGCCGTCGCCCATTGAGAGTCCCACGTGGGCGGCGCGCAGTGCGGGTGCGTCGTTGGTGCCGTCGCCGGTCACCGCCACCACCTCGCCCAGGGCTTGGAGTGTCTCCACGAGCCGTTTCTTGTCCATCGGTCGTGCGCGCGATATTATCTTTATGTCGCGGATGCGGCTGCGGAGTTCGTCATCGGAGAGTGCGGCGAGTTCCGGACCGGTTATCATGTTCTTGTCGTTGTCGGTATTGTCGTCCCAGAGTCCTATCTGCCGGGCTATCTCGCATGCTGTGCGTGCGGTGTCACCGGTAACGATTTTTATGCTTATTCCAGCGTCGATGCACTCGCGGACGGCTGCCGGCACGTCGCTGCGGACGGGGTCGGCGATGGCTGCTATCGCCATCAGGCGGAGTCGGGTGGGGGCTATATGATCGCTCTCTATCACCTCTTCGCCGTCGTTTACCTCCTGGCATGCGAAGGCGAGGGTGCGCATGGCGCGGTTCTGGAAGGCAGCAAGGCGCTGCATGACATCATCGCGCGAGTAGTCGCCCACGCTGCAAAGGTCGAGCAAAATCTCCGGCGCACCCTTCACATAGAGCATCCGTTTGCCGCCGGCGGCAGTGGAGCGCACCAGCGTTGCCATGTATTTCCGCTCCGTGGAGAAGGGCACTTCTGCCACTGTCTCTGCTCCTTCGCGCAGCGGGCGATAGTCGGTGCCGTTCTTGTTGAGCCACAGCAGGAGCGCGCCCTCGGTGGGGTTGCCCAGCACTGTGGGGTGGGTGGGAGTGGAGAAATCGAGCGATGCCGTTGAGTTCACGGCGATGCTCTCACGCAGAATGTCGCTGTCGGCATCGCCAAAGGTCACCATCTCCTCCACCGACATGAGGTTTTGGGTGAGCGTTCCTGTCTTGTCGGTGCAGATGACCGTTGCCGCTCCCATCGTCTCGCAGGCATGCATGCGGCGCACGAGGTTGTTGGTCTTGAGCATTCGGCGCATGCTGTAAGCCAGACTGAGCGTCACTGCCATCGGCAAGCCCTCCGGCACGGACACCACAATGAGCGTCACGGCAATCATAAACGTCTGCAGCAGGTAAGCCACGAAGGCTGTGATGTTGTCCACGCCGGTGAACACGCCGGTGCCGTTCTCGGCTAAATACATTATCATGCGGCCCACGATGATGAGTGCTGCCACGGTGTAGCTCATTATGGTGATGCTGTGTCCGAGTCGCGACAACTGCTCGTCGAGCGGTGTCTTCACGCTGTTGTCTATCTGGACAGCCTTGAACACCTTGCCCTGTTCGGTGGCGTCGCCCACGGAAGTCACCTCGGCTATGCCGTGGCCTTCCATCACCTTTGTGCCTTTCAGCAGATGGTTGGTGGGGTAGGTGGCTGCGGAGTCAAACTCTTCGGGGTTTGTCGTCTTGTAACAGATGGGTTCGCCGGTGAGCGTTGATTCGTCGATGTGCAAGTGGGTCGACTCCAACAGCGTGGCGTCGGCAGGCACTTCATCGCCGGTGTTGATGACGATGATGTCGCCGACGACGATGTCGCGGCGCGGCACGAGGGTGGTGTTGCCCTCGCGTACCACCTCCACTGCCTCGTCGTCATTGACGCGGTTGAGGACAGTAAATTCGCGGTCGGCTTGCAACTCGAAGTAGAACGCAAGCCCGGTGGCAAGGAATATCGCCACGAAGATGCCCACAGGCTCGAAGAAGACGCTTGCCTCCTTGTGCAGACCGAAATATTCGTAGCACGAAATCATGACCGACAGGGTGCCGGCAATGAGAAGGATGACGATGAGGGGCTCGCGGAATTTCTTGAGAAACTGACGGAAAAGCGATTCCTTTTCAGGCGGAGTGAGTACGTTGGCGCCATGCTGTTGGCGGCTTTCCAACACTTGGGCATCAGTGAGCCCTGCGTATTTGCTGTTTGTTTTCATTGATAGGCAGAATTTGTTTCATCCCACAAAGTAACACAAAAAAGGTAACATTCCCCCCTTTTTTTTGTTTTTTTAGATAATAATATGATGTATAAGGATTTGCCGTTCGCCCAAAAACGAAATGCGTGTGGAAATTGTAGTAGGTGCGCATCGCCGAGGCGCACCCTCGCTATTGCAGACTTGATTGGGAGGGTGCCGCTCGGCGATCGGCACCTACTACGGTTACCTTTGCTGGTGCGAAAGGCTCGATAGGAGTTGTGCACCCATTACAAAAATAGCGGCGAAGCATTTAAATGCTTCGCCGCTATTGCTTTTATACCTTTATTATATATGCGTGGATTACTTCACGACCACTTTCTTTGCCTTGTCGCCGGTCTTCACCACGAGCACACCCTTGGGCATTGCTGGCATGTTGCCGACAGTGCCGCGGGCCACGACGGTGCCGTTGATGTTGTAGACAGTGACTGGGGTTGTGGCGCTGACAGCCTCTGTTTCGGGAGCGGAGATGCCTGTCTCGAGATTCACAAACACCATATTGCTCTCCTTGCTGATGCCTTCGAGGTTGTAGGAGTGAACGGTGTAGGCTACGTCATCGTTTCTGTAAAGGTCGCCATACGACATATACAGTTGGCTGGCTTCGGTGTTGTCCTTGATGAATTCTTCTCCATATTGAGCGTAAGCCACCTCGCCTGCGTTGAGTTCTGTCCATATTTGAAGGTCGTCAATGAACAGGAACATGCTGCTGAGGTTGCCGGTGTCCTCGCTATAGAAGATGATGTCGCCCTGCGAAACGCCGCCGGAGAGGGTGAATTCCACTTCCTTCCACTCTGTGGTGATGCCGTCGATAATCTTTGAATCTTTATCCTCATTGGGGAATGTGGAGATGTCGCGCAGGTGCACGCCGAGAGTCTTTACCTTGCCGTCGCTGCGCACCTTGAAGCGGAAATGCACTACGCCGTTGCCCTTTGTGAGGTCGGTGTAGTTGAGCATAAGCGCGCCATTGACCAAAC
The DNA here is from genome assembly GCA_964464505.1 of uncultured Prevotella sp. Classification (GTDB taxonomy): domain Bacteria; phylum Bacteroidota; class Bacteroidia; order Bacteroidales; family Bacteroidaceae; genus Prevotella. The sequence continues at coordinate 10,335 of CAYXGN010000035.1, read as the reverse complement.
TTTTGTTGAGTTTGCAGTCGAGTGTGAGCACTCCGTTAGCCTCACCGGCATTGCAGGTTTTCCAAGTCATAGGACGGAGAGGGTCACTAAGGTTTGCTTGTACAAAACTATTATTGACAGTCACCGCTGTGTAAGGGTTGTCCATGGTGTACGAACTTGTGATGAACGAGAAGTCGGTGTTGAGGTAATAGAACTTCTCTCCGTCTGTCTTGGCACGCTTTGCAGCGTAGGTACGGACGTAATAGCCAAGCATTTTGGATTCCATAAGAACATCCTCGTCGGTGATGGGAGTCCAGTTGGCGTAGAAGCCATAGTCGTCCACTTCCGAAGCGTCCAATGCTGTGATTACGGGGAGTTCATCGCGGTAAACGTATTGTGCGCTGGCGGTGAGCGATGTCACTGCCATTGCGGCAGTGAGCAATGCTATTCTTGTTTTCATTATAATGGTGTTTTCTTCTTGGTTTTCTGTTTTCGGGGGTTTACTTCACAGCCACTGAGCCTGCGTAGGTTGTTCCGTCGTCGAGCACTGCTTTCACGGCGTAGATGCCATGCTGCAATGTGCTGGCGTCGATGCAGTTGGTGTCGAAGTTCATTGCTATCTGGCGGCCGTCTGTGGTGAACAGTGCTATGTAAGCCACGTGCTTGTCGGTGCTCACTGTTATGCGGCGGTCGGCGGTGATGCGGAGCTTGCTCTCGGCTGCATCGGCATTGATAAACTCTATTCCATCCACCTTGCCGTCGTAGTTGTCGAGGTAAACCGGGATTTTAGCTCCCTCAGCAAGGGGGTCGTTGGAAGTGATGCGTATCATGCCGTCGTACACTGCCTGCTCTATGAGCCAGGGGTTAGCGGTGACGGTGAGAGTGGTCTCTGCACCGGGGGCAATGGTTTCTGAGGTCTTGTCGAGCAGGAGCCAGTTGACTGCCGGAGTGCGCAAGCCGGTGACATTGGCACGGATGAGGACGTTAGCGTCGACTCCGAGGTCTGCCAACGACCACCACGTGCTGCTGTTGCCATAACTCATAAGGTCACCATAACCGATGTTGGCGGGGTTGTTGTCGATACCTATTTCCCAAGTCAGGTTCTCGCAACCGGTGAGGCGGACACCCACGAAGAGGTCCTGTTCGCCAGTTATTACGAAGGGCTCGTCAAACTGTATGTGGTTCCATCCGTTTGCTTTCGGAGTGAACTCCTTGCTGTAAAGCACATTGCCGCTGCTGTATTGGCGGTTGCCCTGCCAGATACATATTTCCGATTTCGTCGATGCTGTCTCGATGAGGTAGACATCCATGCTCGATATCTTCATGTCCTTGATGGCGGCGAGAGCCGTTGCGGGATAGTAATGTGCAAAAGTAAGGATGTTGTAGGCGGCTCCTGTCGAGGCGTTGTAGTCGCCGGCATAGGTGAGGACGAAGGGATTTTCGTTGCCTATTACAGATGCGCGCTGCTTGCTCTGGGGCAGCGATGCCACTTCGAGTTTCTCGGGACGGGCAAGCTCGGGAGCGCGTGTGATGGCTGTGGTGTTGGGCAATGAGGGCAGACTGTACACCACATTGTAGTTGAGGTTGAGGTCGGCTTCGCCTTCATTCTTTATCTTCACGGTGCGCACGGGGTCGTCGTTGATGTCGCTGTTGAACACTATTTCATCGGTGTCGAGTGACATCACGGCAGAACCTGCAGGACGAACGACATTGATGGTGTAGTCCTCGGTCTCGCCATAGTGGTACTCTCCGCACGGCGACTGGTCTACATCGTTGGTCACGATGATGCGCATCACATGGGCACCCGGCTCCACAACGATTGACGTCGGGATGCTGATGCTGAGTGCTTTACTTGAAGCGTAACCTATGAGTTCGCCCTCTCCGTCGAAGGCTCCGTCGTTGTTCCAGTCTATCCATACTTTAAAGTAGTCGCCGCTGACAACGCGTCCCTTTGCGGTCAGCGAAAGAGTCTCGCCCGGAGCGATGTCGGTGGAGATGTCGCGGAAATCGGTATACTTCGACCACTCGCTAGTGTTGTTGATGTCGCCGCATGTAATGTTGGTGATGTACTTATACGACGAGTTGTAGGTGCTTGCCGAAGAGCAGAGTTCTCCCTTTGTGTTGCTTGTCGAGAACGATATTGTCTTCGATGCATAGCCCTCGTCTCCCGGCGTGTCGTTGCGCACGGTGAAGGTGTGAGTGCCCTCGCCTGAGCAGTCGATGCGCTTCTTGAAGGTGTACTGATAGTTCTGTCCGTTGGGGATGGTTTCACCTATTTCCTCTGTCGCAAGCACCAGGGAGTCACCCTGAAGGAGTGAGAGTTTGCCGTCGCTGATGGCATTCTTTCCATAGTTCCAGAGGTCCACCTGCACTTTGGCATACTTGCCCTTCTCGTCGGAGTCGGGACCGAGCACGCGCACAAACTTCAAGCCTTTGTCGGCAATGCTCTCTGATTTGTCGCCCGTCAAGCAGAAGTTGAAGGCGCCGCCAGATATGACATACTCACCCTGGTCGCCTTCGAAACCGTAGTAAAGGAGTCCGGCACCCTTCTCAGTGGCATCGCTCACCATGGCGAAGGATGTCTCCTGCTTCTCGCCGGAGTCAACGAGATAGACGCAGAGCCATGCAGACTCGAGACGTTGCTTCTCCTTCAGCTCCATGTCGAAGCAGTAAATTGGAATCTGTGCTTCCCCACGGTCGGTGTCGCCGACAGTTCCTTGCGACTTGGTGCCATACACTTCGAAAGTCTCTTCGTAGATGAGTTCGCCGGGATAACCGCTGCGGTCCTTGTAGAAACCCACATAAAGCGTGATAGGTTTCTGCATCACGCCGTTCTCGTCGAGGTTGAGTCGCGCGAGATTGGCATCGGCATCGCTGAACGAATAGTCACTGTTCACGAAATAACCGTACACGCGCAAGCCGGTGATGGGGCATGTGTTGTTGGAGAACTGTGCGTAGGCGCGCGATGTGCTGTACCTGCCGTTGTAGTTGCAGTAGCTCATGTCGCTCTTCACGAAGCCTTTGTTGCCGGCCACGCTCACGTCGATGCCTTGGTCGTAAACAGTGTTAGAGTAGTCGCAGGGCATGCTTCCCTCATAAAAACCGCCCTTTGTCGGGGCAACGGTGTTGCTGCTTGCCGAGCCATAGTGAGCCAATCCGTAAACGGGATTGTTGTCGATGGCAAGGGCGCTGAGAGGCATTGCCGTCAAAGCGGCAGCAACGAGAAAGTGTAAATACTTTTTCATAAGCGTCAAATTTTTAAATTATTCTGTGATTGTTTTTTCTATTTCTTTTAAGCATATCTTGCCGATTTACAGCATTTTGCAAATTTATTTATTTTTCTGAAACCCACCAACAAAATTTCCAAAGAATTGCGTTTTTTTATCTTAATCCGAAGAATTTGTAAGCAAAGAGGGAAAAATGGTAAGAGAAATGCATCGGCTCTTGACCTCGGACAAGAATTTGTCAGAAGCCCTCCCCGGCGGGGAGGGTTGGGTGGGGCTACTGTTCCCGGCACGGATCCACGCCCATTTCGTGGTGCTTCTTGTATTTCGTCCAGAACTTGCGGCGGCTCTCCAGCGTCACGCGGACGCACTCGTCGGCATCCAGGTTCCTGCCCCGTGCGTAGCTGCGGGCGAGAGTTTCGAAGAATGATGTGGGTCCCCAGAGGCGTGCAAAGTTGCTGCATCCCATGGCGAGCGGCACGCTGCCGAAGCGCATGCGGTTGATGTCGACGATGGAGAAGTGGTATTTCCCGTCAACGATGTCCCAAAGGATGTTGCCCGGAGAGAAATCGCGGTGGAGCATACCGCTATTGTGCATCTGTGCCGCCATGGCTCCGAGGGCTTCCGCAAGGGGCGTGTATTGCTCCTCGGTGAGGTCTATCACCTCATAGAAACGGTGCTGGTAGGGGCATTGAATGCTTATGAAATAGGAGTAACGGAGCAGTCCGCAACGGCGTTCCTCGATATAAGCCACTGCCTCCGGTGTCTCTATGCCGGCGGCGAGGAGGCGTTGCGGATATGTGAACGCGCGCTTTCCCTTCGGGGTGCGAAGCCCCGTGGAGTAGACAATGGCGTTGGGCAGCGACGGGCGGTGGTAGCGTTTCACGTTGAGCAACGTGCCGTCGGGGGCGCGCAACACCTTGATGAGGTTGCGTGCGGCGTAGATTGTCTCGCCCTCCGTAAGCATCAACTGAGGTATTCGGGCGATAAAATCGCGCAAGTGAAAATATTTTTGAGACAGAAACATAAAACAGCCCCTCCCAACCCTCCCCGTCGGGGAGGGCTTTTTTTAATAGTTCCGGTTATTCTTTAAATTCCTTTGATAGGGATATGTCATTTATTTTTTGAATAAAGCCCGTTGCATTACCGAAGCCCTCCCCGGCGGGGAGGGTTGGGTGGGGCTATAACTTTCTCATACACCTCCATCACTTTCTGTGCCGTGGCAGTGTTCTCGAAGCGGCTGATGTAGTCGCGGCTGCGGGCGATGCGAGCCTCGCGGAAGTCGGCTCCGGGCAACATCTGGAGCACGGCGGCGGCGAGTTCGTCGGGACGGTCGGCATCGACATAAAGGCTGTCGGGACCCCCCGCCTCCTCAAGGCACGACCCTTTGGCTGCCACTACGGGCACGCCACTCTGTATGGCTTCTATTATCGGGATGCCGAAGCCCTCATAACGCGAGGGGTAGACAAACGCCTCCGCCATCTGATAGACCGCCGGCAGGTCGGCATTGCCCATATCGCTGATGATGTGGAGTCGCTCGGTGAGGCGGTGGTTATGGGCATAGCCGGTGACGGTCTGGGCGTAGGCAGTGGCTCTACCCACAAGGACGAGGTGCACATCTTCGGGCAACCGCTCCAGCGACTGCACTGCGAGGAGGGCGTTCTTGCGCTTCTCTATGGTGCCGACGGAGAGGATGTAGCGCGGCGGCAGACTGTAACGGCGGCGCACAAACGACTTCTCCTCGTCGCTGACGGGGGTGCGGAAGCGTGTGCCGCAACTCTGATAGACCACCTCTATGCGGTCCTCCGCCACGCCGCAGAGTTCCATAAGGTCGAGTTTTGTGCATTCGCTGATGGCTATGAAGCGTGTGGCCTCGCGGCAGGTGTGGCGCAGTTTCCATTTATAGAGAGCCACATCAATGGGTTTGTAGAACTCCGGGTGACGCCAAAAGATGAGGTCGTGGATGGTGACGACGGCAGGAATGCCGGCCCGGGCGATGCCGATGGGCAACTCGCCGGAGAGTCCGTGGAAGAGTGTCACGCCGTCGTTGCGAAGGTCTTCCACTATGCCGTGAGTCCGCCAAAGGGCTTTTGTGAGGGCGTTGCCGGCATGACGGGGATAGGCAAAAGTCACGTTTGCGCTCTTGACAACCTGCCCGCGCAACTCCGTACGCCCTTCGTCTGGGGCGTAGAGGCGCAACTGCGTGCCGTCACCGCACAGCGGCGCGAGACCGTTGATGAGCGTTCGGGCGTAACTCCCGAGTCCTGTGGCGTTGCGGACAACGCGCTTTGCATCGAAACCTATTGTCGGCATAGAGGTTATTCTTGGTTTTTCCGTGGCAGCACCTTACCGTCGACGACAACGAAACGGCGGTCGAACTCCTCGTGGGTGCGCTTCCATCGGTTGTGGCTCCAAAGGTAGTAGCGGGGCTCGCGGCGTATCGATTCCTCCAGGAGGGAGAAGAAACGGCGCGTTATCTCGTGTTCCGGGAGAGTCTGGGGAGTGCGAGTGATGAGGCGGAAGCGGCAGGTGTAGTAGCCGCGGCGGGGTCGGGGCATGTCCACATAGAACACCGCATCGTTCATCTTTCGCATTATCCGCTCCCCACCGGTGAACACCGGCGTGTCGTGATTGAGGAAGTTGAGCCACAGGTGAATGTTCTCCCACTTCGGGCCTTGGTCGGAGATGTAGCCGAAGATGCTTCGTGTGCCTTCGCGGCGGAGCGTCAGCAGACTGCGCAGGATGTCGTTCTTCGGCACCACCATAGCCGAGGGCTGCGAAGAACGGAGGCGTTGGAAGAGAATGTCGAAGGTCTGCGAGCGCAGCGGATGATACACCAGTCCGCACTTGCGGTCGCCTCTCAGGGCTATGCCAACGCACGAAAGCCACTCCCAGTTGCAGTAATGTCCGAGTATGGCGGCAACATCCTGCCCCTCCATGAAGCATTGCTCCACCTCGTCGGCACCCTCCACCTTAAAGCGGCGGCGCAACTCCCGGTCACTGATGGTAAGGAGTTTGACAGCCTCCATAAAGTAGTCGCAGAACCAGCGGTAGAAGCCGCGCTCCGTCTGCTTCACCCATTTGTCGTCCTTTTCGGGGAACGCCGTGCTTATGTTGCGCCTCACTATGTCGCGGCGGTAGCCCACAACGTAGTAGAGCAGCACGAACCCCACGTCGCTGATGCAGTAGAGCAGGTGCAGAGGCAAGCGTGAGAGGAGGCGGAATGCAGCCACAACGAGCCGCGTCTTGAGGGTCATATCGTTCTTTATGTTTTTGTTTTCCCTATGCCTGCATATCATGCAGCTTGCGGTAATAACCGCCGAGGGCGAGGAGTTGTTCGTGGGTGCCGCGCTCGACGATGCGTCCTTCGTGGAGCACGCAAATTTCGTCGGCGTTCTTAATGGTGGACAACCGGTGGGCGATGGCTACTGTCGTGCGCGTCTTCATGAGTCGTTCGAGGGCGTCCTGAACGAGGCGTTCGCTCTCGGTGTCGAGTGCGGAGGTAGCCTCATCGAGTATCAGTATGGGCGGATTCTTAAGGATGGCGCGCGCAATACTCACACGCTGGCGCTGCCCTCCCGACAGTTTGCCGCCGCGGTCGCCTATGCTTGTGGCGTAGCCCTGTTCACTCTGCATGATGAAGTCGTGGGCATTGGCGATGCGTGCCGCCTGTTCCACCTCCTCTTGCGTGGCATTCTCCACGCCGAAGGTGATGTTGCCGAAGAACGAATCGTTGAAGAGTATCGCCTCTTGGTTCACGTTTCCGATGAGCTGGCGAAGGTCGTGGATGGCGAATTCGCGCACGTCGGTGCCGTCGATGAGCACCTCTCCCTCCTGAACGTCGTAGTAACGTGGAATCAAATCGACAAGTGTCGACTTGCCGCTACCGCTCTGCCCCACGAGGGCGATGGTCTTTCCCTTCTCCACTTTGAGGTTGATGTCGCGCAAAACCCACTTTTCGCCGTAGCGGAAGGAGACATGGCGGAACTCTATCTCGTGGCAGAAGTCGCTGATATGCACCGGGTTTTCGGGTTCACGGATATTGTTCTCCGCCTTCAGCACCTTATCCACGCGCTCCATGGAAGCCAAGCCTTTGGGGATGTTGTAGGCTGCCTTCGACACTTCTTTGAGCGGATTGATGATGCTGTAAAGCATGACAAGATAATAAATGAATGTGGGACCCGACAGGATGCCGTTGTTAAGGACGAGGATTCCGCCCACCCACAGCACAATGACAATCATCACTGTGCCAAGAAACTCGCTCATCGGGTGAGCCATCTGTTGCCGGATGGTGACGCGCTGAACGGCGGAACGGTAAGCGGAATTGATGCTGTCGAACTTCTTGTTCATCTTCTCCTCGGCGCAGAAAGCCTTGACGATGCGCAGTCCGCCGAGAGTTTCCTCCACAATGCTCATTGTGTCGCTCCACAAATTCTGCGCGAAGATGGAGTTGCGCTTAAGCTTTCTGCCCACCAAACCCATGAACCAACCGAACAGGGGAACGAACAAAAGGGTGAAAAGCGTAAGCTGCCACGAGATGACGATGAGGGCGGTGAAATAGCAAACGATGAGGATGGGGTTCTTGAACAGCATGTCGAGCGATGCCATGATGCTGTTCTCCACCTCCTGCACATCACCCGTCATGCGGGCAATGATGTCGCCTTTGCGCTCGCCGGAGAAGAAGCCGAGGGGCAGGGATGTTATCTTGCGGTAGAGTTGGTTGCGGATGTCGCGCACGATGCCGGTGCGGATGGGGGTCAACGAAGCCGACGACACGAAGTTGGCACCTGTCTTCAGCAGTGTCATAAAGGCGAGGAAGAGTCCTATCACGAGCAGTGTCGTGGCGGGGTCGAGCGTGTCAACGAGCACGCGTATGTAGTAATCGGCATTGTTGGAGAGCACCTCCTTGGCGTTGTCCCAGTCCCATGGCATCAGTGTGGTGGTCGTTGCGGTGCCCTCGGTGCGGAAAAGGATTTGCAAAATAGGAATGATTGCGGCGAAAGAGAACACGTTGAGCAGCGCCGCCAGGATGTTGAACACCACTGCCAACACTATGAACCGCTTGTAGGGCGGCACGAAACGGCGGAAGATAAGGAGGAATTCTTTCATACACTTTCACCTAAAAGGGTTGCACTTGTGCTGTCGACAATCTTTACCATCACGCGTTCGCCGATGTGATGGCCGTTCTTCGGGAATACCACCGCCTTGTTTTGCTCCGTCCTACCCATCAACTGCTCGCGCGAACGCTTTGAGAATCCCTCGACAAGCACCTCAAAGGTCTTGCCCACATCCTTGGCGTTCTGGGCGGCAGAGACCTCCGTCTGCAAGTGGATTAATTCGTTGAGGCGCTCTATCTTCACCTCCTCCGGCACATTGTCGGGCAGGTGTTTGGCGGCGTAGGTGCCCGGCCGCTCGCTGTATTTGAACATAAACGCCGAGTCAAACTGGCACTCGCGCACCAGCGAGAGCGTCATGGCGTGGTCCTCGGGGGTCTCGTTGTGATAGCCGACGAAGATGTCTGTGGTCAAGCCGCAGCCCGGAATGATGCGGCGGATGGCTTCCACCTTTTCCAGATACTGCTCGCGCGTGTACTTGCGGTTCATCAGTTTAAGCACATTGTTGCTTCCGCTCTGTGCCGGGAAGTGTATGTGCCGGCAGAGGTTAGGCTCCTCCGCGATGGCATAGAGTATGTCGTCGGTCATGTCTTCGGGGTTGCTTGTGGTGAAGCGCACGCGCATGTCGGGCACACTCTCAGCCACTTTCCTGAGCAGTTCGGCAAACGACACGCCGCCTTCCATGCGCTTTCCCGACGGCGTGAGACCGTAACTGTTGACGTTCTGACCCAACAGCGTCACCTCCTTAAAACCGCGTCCATGCAGGTCGGCAACTTCGCGGAGGATGCTTTCCACATCGCGCGACCGCTCACGACCGCGGGTGTAGGGCACGATGCAGTAATGACAGAAGTTGTTGCAACCCCTCATGATGCTCACAAAACCGCTTACGCGAGCCACGCCGAGGCGTTGCGGCACCACATCGCGATAAGTCTCGGTGGTGCTGAGTTCTATGTTTATCGCCGTGTTGCCGTTCTCACACTGCGCAATCATGTCCGGAAGGTTAAGGTAGGAATCGGGTCCGCAGACGAGGTTGGCGTGATGGTTGCGAATCAAGTCGTCCTTCACGCGCTCCGCCATGCAACCCAATACGCCGAGGATGACGCTCCTGCCCTTCTTCTGTTCGGCGTGGAGCGTGTCGAGACGGTTGTAGATTTTGTTCTCCGCGTTCTCGCGGACGGAGCACGTGTTGAGGAAAATGGCGTCGGCGTCAGCCTCCTCTTGGCACACCTCGTAGCCTGCCATCTGCATTATCGATGCCACCACCTCCGAGTCAGCCACGTTCATCTGGCATCCGTATGTCTCTATATAAAGTTTCTTCATCAATCAATTTCTTTTTCCGTTTAGAACAAATCGCTGTGAGTGCCTGTGGAAATCAGCAACATAATAAACTCATTGTCGTTCTGCTGCCATACAAGCAACCAATCCGGCATAAGGTGACATTCCCACAAATTATCGTATTTACCAGATAATTTATGAGACTTATAAGACTGGGGCAAGACACCATTTTCTTCAAGCAAACGCACAACTTCCTTTAACTTTTCCATCGGAAAACCACGCTTCTTGCACCTTTTCACGTCTTTCTCGAAGCGCTTAGTAAGTTGTATTTTGTATTTCTTTTCCGTCATATCCCAAGTTTCTCGAACATTTCTTCAGAACTTGAATATTCGGTAATATTGCCTTTGGAAACATCGGCAAGGGCTTCTTCCAGACCGCTGCATTTGCGCTTGGAAACAATCTTCACTCCCCTCATGGCTTTCAATACTTTCTTAAGTCCAGCCAATACGGTGCTGTCCTCCACTTCTATCGTAATGGTATTCATTCCTTGTTCTTTTTTCTGTTACTATCTAATGCAAAGATAATTGATTTCGAACGAACTACAAAGCAATGCGCGGCGATATTTGAAATCTTTGCTAACAAATGAAAAATAATTGCGGAAAAGTTTTGGTGGATGAGAAATAGTTGCTAACTGCGGCCGAAATAAAATTCTAAATCAAAACAAAAACACTATGAAAAAGAGA
>CAYXGN010000034.1:0-14517 GCA_964464505.1 uncultured Prevotella sp. | reverse complement strand
AGATTTCATTTCTTCATTAATCTTTACGGTGGGAATTTATAGAACCCACCTTAAATGATGCTTACAAATTTCAGTTTTTTCCTGGTTTATTCTTTATAACCAAATTTGTTTTGTATTTTTGCAACGGATAAATAATCACAGAGGTTAAGTAATCGCTTGGATTTGAGTTTAACCTATCATATAATGTTATTTAAAACGTGAGCATTATGACAGACTATTATGAATACGCCACGCCGGAACTTGTTAGGATGTTGGGGTTGCGGTTCAAGGACTATAGGTTGCGCTCGGAGATGACCCAGAAAGAGGTGTCCGAGCAGTCGGGCATCGCCGTAAACACCATCCATAAGTTTGAGAACGGTAAGGCGACGAACCTTTCTCTCGCCACCTTTCTGTTGCTGCTGAGAGCCGTGGGATGCGTTGGCCAGATAGACGAACTGATGCCCGAACTGCCCGAATCAGCCTATCTTATAAATAAAGGTAGGAAAGTTCAACGCATAAGACACAAAAGCTTATGATTACGAGTTCACTGAAAATAATGTTGTGGGATAATGAAATCGGGCGCCTGTCTTGGGACGAAAAGAGGGGCGTAAGTTATTTCGAATACAGCAAAGAGTTCCTTCGTGGCAAGATAGACGCGTTCCCTTTGATTGCCTCTATCACGTCGCCAGCGAGTCGTTTGCCTATTTGGGGCGACACGGAAACGCGTATTTACCGTAGGCTTCCGCCTTTCCTTGCCGACTCACTTCCTGATGCTTGGGGCAACGAGGTGTTTGAGTGTTGGCGACGGGAGAGTGGGCTCCGTAACAAGGAGATAACTCCTCTCGATGTCCTCTCATTCATTGGGAAGCGCGGAATGGGCGCGCTGGAGTTTCAACCAGAAAGTGCAGGGACACGCCACACGGAGGTTTTGCATCTCCAAAACCTTACCTCTTTAGCGCATCGCATATTCCGTGAGCGTGAAAAGGTGAAAATTCTCCCTGACGAATCGCTTACGATGCAATCGCTGATAGCCGTCGGCACCTCTGCCGGTGGAAGACAACCGAAAGCCATTGTTGCCATCAATGAGGCAACAGGCGAGATACGTTCCGGGCAGATTGCGGGTCAGAAGGGTTGCCGATATTACATTCTGAAGTTCGGCGACAAGGAACGTTCGTCGGCAGAACTGGAGATGACATACTCCGAAATGGCTTCGGCTGCAGGCATAGACATGATGCCTTGCCGACTGATTGAGGTGGGTGGCGAAAGACATTTCATCACTCTGCGCTTCGACCGGTGCGGAGAACGGAAACTCCATATGCAGACGTTGGCGGCGCTATATCCCGAAGCCGAAAGTTACGAACAGTTGCTGATGGTGTGCCGAAAGTTGCGGCTTCCAGAGTCAGCACAGGAAGAAGTGTTTAGAAGGATGGTGTTCAATGTCATCGCCAACAACACCGACGACCACAACAAGAATTTCTCTTTCCTTATGGACGAGCAAGGACGGTGGTGCCTTTCGCCTGCCTACGACATGACATACATCTTCAACACTGGCGGCTATCAGCCAGAAACGGAACACTGTCTGACAATTCGGGGGAAGCGTTCCGCGCTTAGCAAGGCAGACGCATTGGCGATAGCGAAGGACAACGGAATAAGAAAGGCAGAAGCCATCATTAAGAAAGTGGGCGAAGCCGTCAGCATGTTCCGCACCTTTGCTGCCAAGAACGGGGTGAAACCGCGATGGACTGACGCTGTGGAAAGCACTCTTCGGGAAAACCTTGAAGGGTGGGAAATGGCTCCTTACACACATCTTACGGAAGCAGAAATCGACGGAATTCTCTATTCCGACATACATGTTGAAAGGACATATAAGGGAAATTTCCACCTTTATGCCACCACAAACGGAAAGCAACAGAAGTTTGTCATCGGCAAGAACAAGGCTGACTATGTTCTCATTGAACAGGTGGGAGTGACGAATTTAAGTCATGACCAACTCATAACAATGGTTCGCACCCACCTACACAAAGACGGAAAATAACCGTCTGGGTATGATTGAGCAAATCTCAACAAGCCTCGGAATCAGAAAAACCACGTTTCATACATTTACCGCTGCATTTCGTACAACAGCCGGGGAGAATGTTTTGTGATGCCGGAACGCTTTGTAACTTTGCGTCATAGAAAGGAAAAACCCACAAAAAAAGAATGGCGTATGAACAAGATTATCAATGGTTTACTCTCGTTTGCTATGGTTACAATGGCAGCAATGGGCGTTGTTTCGTGCAGGAACAGCAAGCCGGCGACGGGCGATGCCGACTGTTATGGCATCGATTTGTCGCATCACAACACCGTGACCGACTGGGACAAGGTGACTGCAAAGTTCGTTTATCTGAAAGCCACGGAGGGCGCGACGCATCGCGACAGTAAGTTCGACAGTTTCGTGACCAATGCCAAGAAGAGGGGCATCCTTGTCGGAGCATATCATTTTTATGTGACGACGAGCACGATAGAGAGTCAGTTTCAGAACTTCTGCGAGGCGGTAGACAAGTACGAGATGGACTTGATTCCCGTGCTCGACTTGGAGCGCGGCAGCCCCAAGACATCAGCGGAGGTGAGGGCGGACGTAAGAACCTTTGTCAATCTGTGCAAGAAACACTTCGGCGTGGCGCCCATCCTTTATTGCAGCCAACCTTATTATATGAAGAACCTCAGAGGCAATTTCTCCGACTGCATGTATTGGTGCGGCGACGTTGATGCCCCGGCTGTGCTCCCGCATGTGCTTCACCAGAAGTGCATCAAGGCTGTGCCGGGCGTGAAGGGAAGGGTGGACTATAATGTTTTGGACGGCGAACTTGGCGACATCTGCCTTCCATAACCCCCGCAAACAGAAAAAGCCCTCCCGGAACGGATTTCGGGAGGGCTTTTTTTATGTGCTATTGACGGGCGCGTGACGCGCCGGTCAGCATGGGATTAGAAGTCGTTGTTGTGGTCGAGGGAGTCGTTGAACGGTCTTGGCTCACGGTTCTCGCGCGGCTCACGGTTCTCGCGGCGACCGTCACGGCGGTCATTTCCCTCACGGCGCGGACGGCGTTCGCCACGCGGACGACGCTCACGCTCCTGCCAGCCTTCGGGCTTTTCGAGGAGCACGCGGTGAGAAAGCTTGTACTTGCCAGTCTTCGGGTCAATCTCGAGGAGCTTCACCTTAATCTTGTCGCCCTCGTGGATGCCAGCCTCTTCCACTGTCTCGAGGCGCTTCCAGTCTATCTCCGAGATGTGGAGCAAGCCGTCCTTGCCCGGCATTATCTCTACGAAGCAGCCGTAAGGCATGATTGAACGCACTGTTCCCTCATACACTTCGCCCACCTCAGGCACTGCCACGATGGCCTTAATCTTGCCGAGGGCGGCGTCGATGGCATCCTTGTTGGGAGCGGAAACCTGCACCTTGCCCACGCCGTCGATTTCGTCTATGGTGATGGTTGCGCCGGTGTCTTCCTGCATCTGCTGGATAATCTTACCGCCAGGGCCTATCACTGCACCGATGAACTCCTTCGGAATCTCTATCTGAACGATGCGCGGCACTTGCGGTTTGAGTTCTGCGCGCGGCTCGCTGATGGTCTGCATCATGCAGTTGAGGATGTGTTCGCGACCCTCTTTAGCCTGCATGAGGGCCTTTTCGAGTATTTCGAAGCTCAGTCCGTCGCACTTGATGTCCATCTGTGTTGCGGTGAGTCCTTTGCGTGTACCTGTTGTCTTGAAGTCCATGTCGCCGAGGTGGTCCTCATCGCCAAGGATATCGCTGAGTACTGCATACTTCTCTTCGCCGGGGTTCTTTATCAATCCCATTGCGATGCCGCTTACCGGGGCTTTCATCGGCACACCGGCATCCATAAGGGCGAGTGTTCCAGCGCAGACGGTAGCCATTGATGAGGAACCGTTTGATTCGAGAATCTGGCTCACGAGACGCACAGTGTAGGGGAAGTCTTCGGGTATCTGGCCCTTGAGTCCGCGCCAAGCCAAGTGTCCGTGACCTATCTCACGACGGCCAACGCCGCGCTGTGCCTTGGCTTCGCCGGTGCAGAAGGGAGGGAAGTTGTAGTGAAGGAGGAACCGCTGATAGCCGCGCTCGAGCACGTCGTCAACGAGTTTCTCGTCCATCTTGGTTCCGAGAGTACAGGTGGAGAGGCTTTGTGTCTCGCCACGGGTGAAGATAGCGCTGCCGTGAGGCATTGGCAATGGCGACACCTCGCACCATATTGGGCGGATGTCGGTGGTCTTACGGCCGTCGAGACGCTTGCCTTCGTCGAGGATGCAACGGCGCATTGAGTCGCGCATCACGTCGGCATAGTAGCGCACCATCTCTGCGTGCTTCTCCGAAAGTTCGTCCTCCGAGAGGTCGGTGTGTGCTGCATCGTAAGCCTCCTGGAAGTCGGCGAGAATCTTGTCGAAGGCTTCCTCGCGCGACTTCTTGTCGTGGTCGCCGGCCTGGGCAATGGCGTAGCACTTGTCGTAAGTCTCTTTGCGGAGCTGTTCGCGCAGTTCTTCGTCGTTCACCTCGTGGCAGTATTCGCGCTTAACGTCAGTGCCGAGCTCCTTGGAGAGTTCGGTCTGGAGTTCGCACATAGGCTTGATGGCAGCCATGGCAGCCTTGAGGGCGCCAATCATGTCCTGCTCTGACACTTCCTTCATCTCACCTTCCACCATCATAATGTTCTCGGCGGAAGCGCCGACCATGATGTCCATGTCGGCTTCCTTCATCTGTTCGAAGGTCGGGTCGATGACATATTCGCCATTGACACGCGCTACACGCACCTCGGAGATGGGGCATTCAAAGGGGATATCGGAACAAGCCATAGCGGCAGAAGCTGCAAAACCTGCGAGAGCATCGGGTTGGTCGACACCGTCGGCACTGAGAAGCATGATTTGAACATACACCTCAGCGTGGTAGTTGGACGGGAAGAGCGGTCGCAACACGCGGTCGACGAGACGCGAAGTGAGGATTTCGTTGTCGCCGGACTTGCCTTCACGCTTTGTGAAACCGCCCGGGAAGCGACCTGCTGCTGAATACTGCTCTTTGTAATCCACTTGTAGTGGCATGAAATCTGTTCCGGGAACTGCATCTTTTGCGGCACAAACAGTGGCGAGAAGTACGGTGTTGCCCATACGCAGGACAACACTTCCGTCGGTCTGCTTTGCCACTTTCCCGGTCTCAATGCTGATGGTTCTTCCATCAGGCAATGATACTGTCTTTGTAATTACGTTCATCTAATTAAAACATCAATAAAATTAAAGTCGGGCAAAGTTAGTCATTTTCAGCGGAATAAAAGCGCAATTCCGCCTCAAACCCCTTAATATTTTCTTTTTTTAATAAATGTAGGGGAAAAAGGAAAAGATTGAAGGGCCACTCACTTCGTGGTCACAATGCCGTTCAAATCGGACAAATCCATCGGGTATTTCACATCGATTGAGGTCTCTTTCTCCAAGAACATGAGCATGTAAATGGGCATATAAACCACCTTGCCCTCGGTCTTTAAGTTGCTGTTGCACAGCACCAAAGCTTTCGGAATGTCATACGCCTCCGACTCCATGACATTGGAAAGGGCATTGTGACGCTCGTAGTCCTTGCCCGACTTTACCTCTATCGGCAGCACGTTGCCTTGATGTTCCACCACGAAATCGAGTTCACCCAGTCGCTTGTTGTTGTAATAATAAAGGTCGAAGCCATGCGCCTTCAACTCCTGTGCCACCACGTTCTCATAGATGGAACCGTAATTGATGGCTTGCGAATCGTCCAACAACCGCAACTGAATGCCGCCTGCAAACTGGCTTGACAACAAGCCGACATCACTTTGGAACAACTTGAAGAGATTGCGTGTCTTTGCCAACAGCAGCGGCAACTTGGGTTCCTCAATGTTGTAGGTGGGCAGGGCAACACCCGCATCGCGCAACCATAGAAAACTGTTCTCATAGGTTGCGAAGCGCGCTTTTGCGTTGAGCGTCTTGAGAATGAAGCGCTTGTTCTTTGCATTCAGTTCGGAAGGAATCAGTTTGAAGACCTCCTCTATGTAGAGTTTTTGGTTGTTGTCGTCCTTTTTATATTTCATAATGTCGCGCCGATATTCCAAAAGGATGCTCTTCTGGACGGCAATTACACTCTGCAAATTGTTCGTATCAAGATAGGTTTGCACTGCCTGCGGCATGCCTCCCACCACCAAATAGAGACGGAAAGCCTGCATAAGGCGCTGGTGAACGAACTCGTCGACGGGGCTTTCGTCCTCAAAACATTGCCGAAGCACAGCCATAACATTCTCCGACATGCCTATGGCTCCATAGAATTCGCGCAAATCCAGCGGGAACATCTCCTTTACATCCATATAGCCGACAGGCTCGGAGCGGAGATTGTTGAGTTCTATGCCGAGCAGCGAACCGCTCAAAACGTAGCGGTAACTGCCCTCGTCCACCAAGAATTTAATGAGAGTTACGACATCGGGGTAGACCTGCACTTCATCGAAAAATATCAAAGTCCTACCCTTTACGAGCGGTTTGTCGACAAAGGCAGAAAGCCTGAACAGCATCTCACTGGCATCCTTTGCGCCCTCAAAAATGCCTACAGCCTCGGGCGAATTAATGAAGTTGATTTCTATAAAACTGTCGAAATTGCGCTTGGCAGCCTCACGGACAGAATATGTTTTACCTATCTGTCGTGCGCCGGTAACCAACAATGCCTTGCTCGTTGAGTGAAAGAAATCATCCAAGAAAGCATCTATTTTTCTGTTAATCATAGGGTTATGATTTATGAATTACACTTTTCCAAGGTGTTTTCAGTGCTTTAACTACACTTTTCCAAGGCAAAATTACGGTTTTATCTACACTTTTCCAAGGCTTTCCAAGGCTTTTTTCTACACTTTTCCAAAATTAGGGTGCGCATTTGGCGTAGTGTTGTCGGGCGCAACGCTCCACCTCCTGCAATTGCATTAGTGCCATAAAACGGGAAGCGGTGCACTCCCGTTGGATGGGGAATGCACCGCTTTTATGGTGCAGCCGGACTGCTGCCGGCTGCTTAGAAATTGTCAATGATGATTACTTCTTCACCACTTTCATTGTCTTGCCGTTAGCATTGCGGACGATGTTGACGCCGCGCTGGAGGGCATTCATGCGCACACCGTTGATGTTGTAAATCTGAACGGGCTGGTTGTCGAACTCGCTTGTGACATTGTTGATGCCGGTGAACTCTTCGCCAAAGACAGCAGTGCAACCATAATTAGAATAGCCCTGAGAAGCCCAACCTTCTATGTCAACGTCGAATACGCCGTAGAACTTGTCGCCATTGGTCTTTGCCTCGGAGGTGGTGATGTAAGCAGTGTAGCCTTCCCAACCGTCATCGTGCATGGCAGCTGCTGCATTTTCAGCTGTGTAAGTCACGTCGCCGTTGGAGTGAACGGTGCCTTGTGCCGTGAACATAAGACTTGACTGGCCATAAACATCGGTGAGGATGAAGGTGTATGTGCCGTCGCCTTCGTCGCGAATAGCGAGTGTTCCGTCAGACTTCTCACTTGTGCTGCCGTCGCCACCATAAACAGCCTGGTAGCCAGTGTATGTGGTATACTCAGCAATCGGCTCGCCAAATGTGAGGACAGCATTGAAGCCCATGAACAGACCTGACAATTTGAAGTAAGCCTCATCGCCCGAAACTTTACCTTCAACAGCCACGTCTTGCATGCTTCTCATGAATTCGAAGTTAGGTGTTTCGAGCGCTGCTTCGAGACCGGTAACATCGAATTCCTTCTCGCCCAAATCATTAACGGTGTAGGGAACTTCCTTGAGTGTGAGAGCGCCGAATTCGATTGTCGACATTGCTTCAAACTGAACATTGTTGATTGTGAGGTCGGCAAAGCCGTCACCGTAATCGCACACCTGCATTGTCTGGTTCTCGTAGGTGCCGTCAAGACTGTTCATGTTGGTCTTGAGAGTGCTTGTGTAGGTGTTGGTTATTGGGTCGTCGGTGTTGAAAGTGTAGACGATTTCCTTCTCGCCAACGGTGAATGAGAGTTCCATGTAGAGGTAAGGACCATAGAAATAAACGTTGTAGTCCTCCACTTCGCCCATTGTCAGTTCCTGTCCTTCGGTGAGTCCGAGTTCGGTGCCGAGTGCGCCGACGTTGGAAATGGTGGCTTTAGCATTCGAGAAGAAGAGAACCACATAGCCAAGGCTGTTGTTTCCGGAGCTTTCCATGTTCTCGTAGGTGAGTCCGCTAACGGTGATATCGCCGAGCACCTCGCCGTCGATGGTGAGTTGCGGGATTACGAGTGATGCCTCGGTGAGGCTTGTTGCGGTGTAGTTGACGGTTGATTCTTCTAAGCGGGTGTATGCTCCTTCATAGAGAACCTTGGCTGCTGATTTCACTTCCGTTGCTTCTTCCACCACGAATTCGGTGTCCACCACGCGTGCCTGCTTTACTGTTGCGTAGCTGCGAGTGCTTCCTTCGGCGCTACCGCACTGCATGTTGCTCCATGTAAGGAGTTTTGTAAGCTGTCCGGGGTTGAAGATTTGCTCGCCGTTCACCTTCAAGCCATACTGCTGTGAGAGGTCGATTGACACTTCGCCTTCGATGTTTTCCAACGGAGTGATGTACTTGTAGGCTCCGTAGCTCTTGTTGGAAGAGATGTACTGGCACGACAAAGTCTTTGTCGAGGGAGTGTAATAGAAGTGGATGTTGCCTGCCATCTGCTTGTTGGAGAAGTAGGCGTTGATGTCGGTTCCCACTGAGAAGACGTTCTCATTCTCGTTGTCGGCATTGCAAGTGGAGAGGTCCACAACTGCGGTAAACTTTTGAGTGGAGAGGTCAATTTCGAAGTTCCAGGTGAACGTAGCACCGTTTGGAGCGTAATTGTCTTCTCCGACGACGGTCTCTGCCGCCGACATGGTCATTGCTGAAAGCAGCAATACCAGTGAAGTAAAGATTTTTTTCATAAATGTTAGAATTTAAAAAAGTTATTAAAATAAATGGGGTGACTTTCTTATTTCGTTTAGAAGCTGCGTAGCCAAGCCTTGAGGTCGAGCAGCATCTCGATGTGATACTTGAACGAAGGCTTTATGCCGTAGCCGTGACCTCCGCCGGGATAGACATAGAGCGAGGCGGGAATGTCGTGGCGGTAGAGCTCGGCGTAGTAGTTGACACCGTTCATTGGCGGCACGGTGTTGTCGTCATCAGAGAGCATTATGCACGCCCTCGGCGTGGAGCGCGTCACTTGCATGTCGTTGCTGAACTCCTTTTCGGCTTTCTTCTTGGCATCCTTGCCCAGCAGATTGTCGTGCGACCCCTGATGGGTGAAGCCCGGCATCATCGTTATCACGGGGTAGAAGAGTATCTGGAAATTGGGCGCGGCATCGCCGGTGGAGTGTGTCGCCACTGTCGAAGCGAGATGTCCGCCGGCTGAGAAACCCATAATGCCGATGTCGTCCTTGTTGATGTGCCATTCCTGGGCGTTGCGGCGGCAGAGCCGGATGGCTTCCTCGGCATCGCTGAGGGGCACCTTGCTGTTGCCGTGGGGAAGGCGATAGGTGAGCACAACGGCTGCTATGCCCATGTCGTTGAAGAACGGTGCCCAGTCGTAACCCTCATGGTCCATGCTCAAAAACTTGTAGCCGCCACCCGGACAGATGACCACTGCGCGCCCCGTGGCGTGCTTGGCGTCAGGCAGAAACACGCGGACACGAGCCGTGTCGTTCTTTATTCCGTTGCTGTTGGGTGCTTTCTTCTGCCACAGGTTCACGTCGAACGGCTCGCCGGCAAAGGCTGCCGCTGCCGTGAGCAGCATGAAAAGGAGAAGGAGGCTATGCTTCGTTTTTGTCATGGAAAGTAAAGATTTATGGTGGTTTATGTTGCAAAGATACTTAATTTTTAGTTATTTTGCAGCCGAAAAGACGCAAAGTGACGCGCTATAACTATTTTTAAACAATGTGAAATATATGCGCAATGCTGTGACTTTTCGTTTAGAAAAAGAAAAACAAGATGCATCTTTTAGAGAAATTTGAGTACTGCCCCAAGTGCGGCAGTCATCACTTCGTGAAGGAAGGAGTGAAGAGCCGCAAGTGCGAGAACTGTGGTTTTGAGATGTTTATGAACGCCAGCGCTTCCAATGTGGCTTTCATCGTGAACGAAGAGGGAGCCATCCTCGTGGAGAAACGCAAGCGCGAGCCTGCCAAAGGCACCCTCGACCTGCCCGGAGGATTTGCCGATGCCGGCGAGACGGCAGAAGAAGGGGTGAAGCGCGAAGTGATGGAAGAGACCGGACTCGAGGTCGTTTCCTCGAAGTATATGTTCAGTCTGCCCAACGTCTACCACTATTCCGGCATCGATGTGCCCACTCTCGACTTCTTCTTCGAGTGCCGTGTGCGCGACATCTCAGTGCTTAAAGCCGGCGACGATGCCGCCGAATGCATGTGGCTGAAGCCCGAAGACATCCACACCGAACTCTTCGGTCTCCGCTCAGTGCGCTGGGGGTTGACTCAATACTTGGAGAAAAAATAACCTCCCACACGCATACAGCGGTATGTTTGTCATCCATTCCTGCTGCTCATAGGGCAGCATGGAGAAGCGGACAGCGTGCAGTGTGGGGTTGTTGTTGATAATTTTTCACACTTTTTCGGACGAATAATAGCAATAACTCCACACTTTTTCGGACGAATAATTGATGTAAACGCACACTTTTTCGGACGAATGGAAGAAAAGAATGGCGACAAGAAAAGATGTAAAAAGAATGGAAAACCGCGCCATGAAGGGGTAAAAGCATTAACAATAAGGATGCTTCAGCCCCTTGATGGCGCGGTTTGGACGCGTATTAAGCGCAATAATATGTTTTCTCTGATGAAAGGCTGTGGCAGCCTTCGTTCTTTTTAGAGATTGAAAGTCAGGCTGAAAGTGATGGGGAGACGGCTGAAATCCTGTATGTATTGATATTTAAGTTCAAAGCCCAAGGCAATTTTATCGGTAACATCATAATCTACACCTGCACCCACATTAACAAGAAAACGATTTACACCAACGGAACCTGTTTCTACATTCAAATTACCATTATAATCAATGTCATAATCAGTTATGCCACAAGAACTGCTTACCCGCGCATAACCAATACCCAGCAAGGGATAAATATGAAATTTGTTGCCGGCATTAAAAACATAGTGAACGTTAGCGGAAAGGTCTAAAAAGTCTATGCTTTTCGATTTAAACCAGTAGTCAAAGTCAGCTTCCAGACGGACAGGATTGCTCACGTTGTAGCGAAACTTGGCTCCAAGACCTACATTGGTCAATGACGCTCCACTCTCCACACACGGTGCAACGCCGAAGTTAATACCTAACCCCACATCGCCTTTGTGCTGCGCAAAGGAAGTGAGACCAGCAAGACATAAAGCAAAAGAAACTAATATTCTTTTCATGATGATTGTGTTTTGGCATTCAGGACTCTAAAAAATGCTGTGTTAAAAGAATGAATGTGTTGACAAGTTTGAATAGCGAAGCCCTTGCCTTGCATCGTATTCAGTGTGGAAAGCAAACATTGCTGTTACAGTCTTTCACACAAAGAGAAACTGGCAAAACACACTTTCAATAACATGCCACAGACGTTTTGTCTGCACGACAAAGTTAATACATTTTTTAAAAACAACATCAGATTGTTTAAAAAAATGAACTGCAACAATGTTTTTTCACTCGTCTTTATTCGCATACACCAGGGCGTAAGCCTTTATTCGCTTCACCATGGCGAGCAGACCGTTGGCTCGTGTGGGCGAGAGATGGTCGCCGAGGCCTATCTCTTTGATGAAGTAGAGGTCGGCATCGAGTATTTCGCGGGCTGTATGGTCGCTGAGAATGTGAATGAGGAGGGCAATGATGCCCTTCACAATGAGGGCGTCGCTGTCGGCGGTGAAGACGAGACGGCGGTCCTCGGTGGTGTCGCACTGTATCCACACGCGGCTCTGACAGCCGTCGATGAGGTTCTGTTCCGTCTTGTATTTTGCATCGAGAGGTTCGAGGTCGGAGCCTAAGTCGATGAGCAACTGATACTTGTCCATCCAGTCAGAGAAGTCCTGAAACTGTTCTATCACCTCGTCTTGCAGTTCATTTATTGTCATTGTTGCGTTTTTTTGGAGTTATGCTTTTGCCCTTACAGGGCGTTGCTTGCTTTTTCTTTTCATACCCAGGGCGTTGCCCTGGGCTAAGAGCAGGTTGCCCCTTCGGGGCGCGTTGCGAGGATAATCGAAGTAGGTGTGCTTTTCCGGCGAGCCTCAATTTTCCTCTTTCACAATCTTGAAGAGTTTGTCGCTGGGGCGTATTTTGGCGGGGACGGCAAAGGAGACGTGCTGCCCTTTGTGCGCTGTGGCGACGGGATGGAGGTCGTAACGGATTTCGGAGACATCGAGATAGACGACGCCGGTGGTGGGGCCGGTGATGAGAAGACGGTCGCCGACGCTGAATTCGGCAGCTTCGCAGGTGAACTCGGCTACTCCAATCTTGGAGAAATACTTCACGCCGCGACCCACATACACTTTTCTTTCGGTGGCGTTGGAGCCGTAGTTGCTGTTCCATTCGCCGAGGGTCTGCCCCTGATAATAGCCGTCCCAGAAGCCGCGGTTGAAGACAGTGGCGAGGCGGCGGTCCCATTCGTCCTTGCGTTCCTCGGTGAATGTGCCGTCGATGACGGCCTGGATGGCTTCGCGGTAGCACTGCACCACGGTGTAGACATACTCGGGTCCGCGTGCGCGCCCTTCTATCTTGAACACCCTGACACCCGATTTCATCATGCGGTCGATGAAGCGGACTGTCTTCAAGTCCTTCGGACTCATGATGTATTTGTTGTCTATTTCCAGTTGGCAACCCGTCTCATTGTCCGTCACGGTGTAGGAGCGGCGGCAGAGTTGCATACAGGCGCCGCGGTTGGCGGAGCGTCCTGTGTTCATCAGACTCATGTAACACTTGCCGCTGACAGCCATGCAGAGTGCGCCGTGGCAGAACATCTCTATGCGGACGAGGTCGCCGCTGGGTCCGCAGATGTGCTGGCGTTCTATCTCTTTATGGATTTTCGCCACCTGCTCCATGTTGAGTTCACGCGCCAGGACGACGACATCGGCAAACTGGGCATAGAACTTCAATGCCTCGATGTTGCTGATGTTGAGTTGCGTGGAGAGGTGCACCTCGACGCCATTTTCGCGGCAACACTGCATCACCGCCACATCGCTGGCTATCACTGCCGACACTTTCGCCTCGGCGGCAGCGCTTATTATCTGGCGCATCATGTCGGTGTCGTCGTCGTAGATGATGGTGTTGACGGTGAGATAACTCTTCATGCCGTGCTCGCGGCATGTGGATGCTATCTCGCGGAGGTCGCCAATGGAGAAATGGTTGGCAGAGTGTGAGCGCATGTTGAGCGTCTCCACGCCGAAGTAGATGCTGTCGGCACCGGCTTGGATTGCCGCCACCAGACTCTCGCGGGAACCCACAGGCGCCATTATTTCGTAATCTTCAATCATCAAAATAATTTGTTAATGTCGTTATTTGCATTGCCCCCTCAATCGCTTTTTACTCTTTTACTTTTTTTCCTTTTTCATTTTCAACTCAACTCCAGCATTCTCTCTATCGGCTTGACGGCATCGCGGGCTATCTCCTCCGCCACATTCACCTCGGGCCATTCATGCTTCAGCGTGTTGTAGATCTTGAGGAGGGTGTTCTTTTTCATGTATTCGCACTCGTTGCAGGAGCATCCCACTGCGCCTTCGCTCACTTCCGGCGGCACGGGGTAGAACTTCACTCCTGGGCAGGAGCGTTGGAGTTCGTGGAGTATGCCGGCTTCCGTGGCGATGATATATTCCTTGATGTCAGGGTGCTGTTGGGCGTAATGCAGCATGGTGGCGGTGCTTCCCTTCACGTCGGCAGCGGCGAGGACTGGGGCTTTACACTCCAGATGCGCCATGACGACGGCTTTGGGGTGTTGCCTTTTCAGTTGCATGATGCCCTCTACGGAGAATTTCTCGTGCACATGGCAGCCTCCGTTCCAGAGCAGCATGCTTCGCCCCGAGACGCTGTTGATGTAGTTGCCGAGGTTGTAGTCGGGTCCGAAGATTATCTTTTCGTCCTTGGGGAACGCCGCAATCACCTTCTCCGCGTTGCCCGAGGTTACCACAACGTCGGTGAGAGCTTTCACGGCAGCGGTGGTGTTGACATAGCTCACCACCTTGTAACCGGGATGCTGCCGCTTCATCTCCGCCAAGTCCTCAGCCCGGCACGAGTCTGCCAGCGAGCAGCCCGCAGTGAGGTCGGGGCAAAGCACTTTCTTTTCGGGAGAGAGCAACTTGCATGTCTCCGCCATGAAATGCACGCCGCACATAACGATAATGTCGGCATCGGTGGCGGCAGCCTTGCGCGCCAGCGCGAGCGAGTCGCCTATGAAGTCAGCCACTTCCTGCACCTCGCCCACGGTGTAATAATGCGCCAGGAGCACAGCCCGCTTCTCGCGGCACAGCCGGCGTATCTCCTCTTTGAGGTCGACACCCTCG
>CAYXGN010000033.1:8405-14590 GCA_964464505.1 uncultured Prevotella sp. | reverse complement strand
ATACAAAATATCTATATTCTTAAAAGTATTTATAGTTATCACGTAGAATTGAGAATATTATTTTTTATGAAGCTACTTGAAAAATCCATATTACTTGGAGGGGAATTCTTCGGAATTTCTCTCCTTTTTTCATGGGGCAGTTGTCAGAGTGGTTTTATTTATCGGTCCGCAAAACCGAACAGGTTGCTTCGATTACAATGCTGCTAAAACTTCGTGAAAAAAGCGTTGGAAATGTTGCGTAATTCATATTTTTCCGTAACTTTGCAGAAGCATAAGAGAAAACATCTCTTACGAGTCATGGCAATAGTGATTTTTAGCATACTTTTAATTGGCTTCTTTCTCATAGCTACGGAGAAATACAACAACGTGAACAAGGCTGCCGTTGCAATCTTTGTCGGCACTGTCGGGTGGATTCTCTACATCAGCTATGGCACTGACTTCGTGATGAGCCAGCACGCTGCCGACTACAGGCTGTTCCTCGGCGGGGCGGAGCATTCCGGCAGCAGCGTGAAGCAGTTTATAGCGCAGAACGTGCTGCTGAAGTATGTGGGCAAGGCTTCGGAGATAGTGCTGTTCCTCCTTGCCACGATGACAATCGTGGAGATTCTCCAGAACAACGGCTGTTTCGACTTCCTCTCTCAACTGATGCGCACTCGCAGCAGCAAGCGCATGCTTGCCATTGTGTCGGTGATGACTTTCATCATCTCGGCAAACCTCGACAACCTCACGACAACGGTGATGATGCTCACCATTATGCACGGCGTAGTGGTGAACCACAGGCAGAGAATGATTTTCGGCTGCGCCATCGTCATTTCTGCCAACTGTGGCGGTGCGCTGACGGTAATAGGGAGTCCTGCGGGACTCGTGCTGTGGAACATGGGAGCCATCACGGCATCGCATTACTCCGCCTCGCTGGCACTGCCGTGCCTCCTTGCCTGGGTCATCCCCGTGGCGTGGCTCAGCCGCAGTCTGCCCGACCGGTTGGAGATGGCGTGGTCGGCACTGCCTTACCGTGGCGACGACACCAACCTCAACGTGTGGCAACGCCTGCTTATGCTCTTCGTGGGGATAGGAGGACTGTGGTTTATCCCGACTTTCCACAACATAACGAAGCTTAGCCCGTTCCTCGGTGCCCTGTGTGTGCTGGCAGTGCTCTGGATTGTCAACGAGGTGGTGAACCGCAAACTCATGAATACCGACGAGATGATACAACGCCGCATCCCACGCGCACTGCAGTATGGAGTGATTCAGATGATACTCTTCGTTCTTGGCATAATGCTTGCAGTAGGAGTAGTGAGCGAGACCGGTGTCATGCGCCAGGTGTCGGCTTATATATTCAGCAATGCGCCAAACCTCTTCGTCGTGGGTGCTTTCACGGAGGCATTGAGCGCCGTGCTCGACAACTTCGCCACGGCAATGACGATGATATCGCTGCAGGACACCACCTTCGGAGTGCTCAACTCGGGCATCGGAGGGCAACAGGCACTCAACGCTGTGTGCAACGGCAGCTATTGGAATGTGGTGGCTTTCGCGTCGGCTGTGGGCGGCAATGTGCTCTGCACAGGGTCGATGAGCGGACTGGCACTCATGAAGATGGAGCGGATACGCTTCGGATGGTATTTCCGCAACGTGGGGTGGAAGACTCTCGTAGGCTCTGTGCTCGGCTTGGCAGTGTGCGCAATGCTTTAGTTTAGAAGAAACAACATTAATATAAATGGGAAAGATAAAGACAATAGGCATCCTGACTTCTGGAGGGGATGCACCCGGAATGAATGCCGCAATACGCGCAGTGACGCGTGCCGGCATCTGCAATGGCTTCAACATTAAAGGCATCTATCGCGGTTATGACGGACTGATAAACGGCGAGATAGAGGACTTTACCACAGAGAACGTGAGCGGAATAATAATGTCGGGCGGAACAATTCTCAAGACGGCACGCTCCAAGGAGTTTATGACCGACGAAGGTAAGGAGAAAGCCTTTCAGACAATGAAGGCGAACGGCATAGATGCCCTCGTAGTCATAGGCGGAAACGGCTCGCTGACAGGAGCCATGGAGTTTGCAGAGCGTTACGACATCTGCTGCATAGGTCTGCCGGGAACCATCGACAATGACCTCTACGGCACCGACTCCACCATAGGCTACGACACCACTCTCAACACTATCGTGGAGTGTGTGGACCGCATCCGCGACACGGCGCAGAGTCACGAGCGAATCTTCTTCATAGAGGTGATGGGCCGTGATGCGGGTTTCCTGGCGCAGAACTCGGCGATAGCGAGTGGCGCGGAAGCAGCCATCATCCCCGAAGACAGCACCGATGTCGACCAGTTGGCACGCTTCATGGAGCGCGGCATCCGCAAGTCGAAGAAGAGTTGCATCGTTATCGTGTCGGAGAGTCCTAAGTGCGGCGCAATGTACTACGCCGAGCGTGTGCGCAACGAGTTCCCGCAGTTTGATGTGCGCGTGTCAATCCTCGGTCACTTGCAGCGCGGAGGCCGCCCCAGTGCCCACGACCGTATCCTTGCCTCGCGCACGGGTGTGGGGGCGATTGAAGCCATCATGCAGGGACAGAGGAACGTGATGATTGGAGTGAGAAACAATGAGGTGGTCTATATCCCTCTCAGCGAAGCCATCAGAAGCGACAAGCCTATCGACAGAAAACTCATCACCGTGCTCGATGAACTGAGCATTTAAGTAGTAGCCGTAGTAGGCGCGTATCTAAGAGACGCGCCCCCCTCAGGGGAGGACGGGAGAGGCTTTGACGCGCCCCCATAAGCATTCTGAAAACTCCTTAAAATTGTCAGTTTTGGCGCAACAATGCACGCAAATCTTTTTTCTATAAAAAGAATGTTGTTAACTTTGCAAAGGAATACATAAAAGTAATACATAAAAATATGGCACAAATCAATGGGCATATCTCACAGATTATCGGTCCGGTAATCGATGTTTATTTCGATACGGCAGGACAGAAGGCAGAGGAAGTGTTGCCCAAAATACACGAAGCACTCAAGTTGAAGCGTCCCAACGGACAGGAACTCGTCATCGAAGTGCAGCAGCACATCGGCGAAGACACAGTGCGTTGCGTAGCAATGGACAACACCGACGGCTTGCAGCGAGGGCTGGAAGTGGTTCCCACAGGTAATGCAATCCTAATGCCGGCAGGCGAGCAAATCAAGGGTAGAATGATGAACGTGATAGGTCAGCCTATCGACGGTATGAGTCCGCTCAATATGGAGGGCGCTTATCCTATTCACCGCGAGGCCCCGAAGTTTGAAGAACTCTCCACCCACAAGGAGATGCTTGCCACAGGCATCAAGGTAATCGACCTCCTTGAGCCTTATATGAAAGGCGGAAAGATTGGTCTGTTCGGCGGTGCCGGAGTGGGAAAGACAGTGCTCATCATGGAGTTAATCAACAATATCGCCAAGGGACACAACGGTTACTCAGTGTTTGCCGGAGTGGGGGAGCGCACGCGTGAGGGCAACGACCTCATCCGCGACATGCTGGAGTCGGGCGTTATCCGCTATGGCGATAAGTTCAAGAAAGCCATGGAAGAAGGCAAGTGGGACCTCTCGCTTGTCGACCCCGAGGAACTGAAGAAGAGCCAGGCAACGCTTGTCTACGGACAGATGAACGAACCGCCGGGAGCGCGTGCTTCCGTGGCTCTCTCCGGACTTACCGTGGCAGAGGAGTTCCGCGACCATGGAGGCAAGGACGGCGAGCCTGCCGACATCATGTTTTTCATCGACAATATCTTCCGCTTCACCCAGGCAGGGTCTGAGGTTTCGGCGTTGCTTGGCCGTATGCCTTCCGCTGTAGGCTATCAGCCTACGCTGTCGAGTGAGATGGGACAGATGCAGGAGCGCATCACTTCTACAAAGAGAGGTTCCATCACCTCTGTGCAGGCTGTCTATGTGCCTGCCGACGACTTGACCGACCCGGCTCCTGCAACGACCTTTACCCACCTTGATGCCACTACGGAGCTCTCGCGCAAGATTACCGAACTCGGAATCTATCCCGCTGTCGACCCGCTGGGTTCCACATCGCGAATACTCGACCCGCTCATCGTGGGCAAGGAGCATTACGAGTGCGCACAGCGTGTGAAGCAGATTCTGCAGCGTTACAAGGAACTCCAGGACATCATCGCCATCCTAGGTATGGACGAGTTGTCCGATGAAGACAAGGTGACAGTAAACCGCGCCCGCCGTGTGCAGAGGTTCCTCTCGCAACCGTTCGCCGTGGCAGAGCAGTTCACCGGCGTTCCCGGAGTAATGGTTTCCATCGAGGACACCATCAAAGGCTTTAACATGATTCTCAACGGTGAGGTGGACGACCTGCCGGAGCAGGCTTTCCTCAATGTCGGAACGATAGAGGATGCCATCGCCAAAGGCAAGAAGTTGCTTGAAGCCGCAAAGGGATAAACCATAAAACGCTAGGATATGGGTTTGTACTTGAAGATAGTGTCTCCCGAAAAGACAGTGTTCGACGGTGAGGTGGAGCGCGTTGTCGTTCCCGGGTCGAGCGGCGCGTTTGAAATACTTGTCAACCACGCTCCCATCATCTCGACGCTCGAAAAGGGAACTATCGTGTTCCACGACTCTGAAGGCGCGCACGAGGTGAAGACTCGCGGAGGCTTCGTTGAAGTGCAGAAGAACAATGTGAATGTTTGCGTGGAACTTTAATGATGCTTCATTAATATGCTGGAAAAGAAGGATATAGCGAAAGAAAGCCGACGCTTCATCATTGGTTCGGTCATTGCAGTGGTGCTCTTGGCTGTGGCATTGACGGCAGTGGCGTGGCTTGCAGGCATGGAAGGACTTGCCGCACCGTTGGCTGTGGGCGTTGCCTTTACCCTCGTGGTGGAGTCGGCAGACATCCTTGTCTGGCGCAAAGTGGCGCAGAAAGGCAGCATTGATGCGCTTGCCACTTTCCTCTCGGCGGTGTCGGGATTCCGAATGCTGCTCGCCCTGCTGACGCTGGCGGGCTGCTACATTGCTGTTGGAGGCGATGCTTTCGTGTTCTTCTTAGTGGTGTTTGCCGTTTTCTATTTATGGATTATAGTGCATCACTCTGTGTTCTTCTCCCGCATCACAAAACTTCATGCTTAGGCGTGACAATGAAAACAATGAAAATGACAATGAAAAAGATAAGGAAGTTATTGCTTCTTCTTATACTGGCTCTGGTGCCGGCACTGGCTTCTGCCAGCGAGACAAAAGGGGAGGGAGAGCAGCTCAACATCTCCGAGATTGTGCTCGAGCACCTGTCCGACTCCTATGAATGGCACATCGCTACCTTTGGCGACAGGCACTGGAGCATCCCTTTGCCGATAATCTTGAGAAGCGAGAACACTGGCGAGTGGACTTTCTGCACCAAGAACAGTCTGCCGGAGAACTATTATTTCGACGCTTCCCATCACGGCAACATCTATGAAAGGATGCCCGACGGCACTACGGTGCGGCCGCTGGACTTGAGCCTTACGAAGACTGTCGTCCAGATATGGATTGTGGTGTTTGTGCTGATTGGCGTGTTCCTCTACTGCGCCCGCTGGTATAAGGGAAAGAAAGCCACCGACAACGCCCCCGGCGGATTTGTAGGAGTAATGGAGATGCTGGTAATGACCATCTATGACGATGTGGTGAAGGCATCGATAGGCGAGAAGAACTTCAGGAAGTTCGCCCCCTATCTCCTTACGGTGTTCTTCTTCATCTTCACGACCAACCTCCTCGGACTGCTGCCCATCTTCCCCGGCGGTGCCAACGTGACGGGCAATATCAATGTGACGTTCTTCCTCGCTCTGTGTACGATGATTGCCATCAATCTGTTCGGCAACAAGGAGTATTGGAAGGACATCTTCTGGCCTCATGTGCCTGTCCTCCTGAAAGCCCCCGTGCCGTTGATGCCGGTGATAGAACTGTTCGGGGTGTTCACCAAGCCTTTTGCCCTTATGATTCGTCTTTTTGCCAACATGATGGCAGGCCACGCCATCATCCTGAGTTTCACTTGCGTGATATTCCTCGGATGGTCCATGGGTACGGCAATGGGAATAGGTCTCAACCTGATGAGTGCCGTGATGCTCCTCTTCATGAACCTCCTTGAGGTGCTCGTGGCTTTCGTTCAGGCGTACGTCTTCACGCTGCTGAGTTCGGTGTTCATCGGTCTGGCGCAGAAAGAGGAGGCGGAGGCATAG
>CAYXGN010000033.1:0-8305 GCA_964464505.1 uncultured Prevotella sp. | reverse complement strand
GCTGCTGAGTTCGGTGTTCATCGGTCTGGCGCAGAAAGAGGAGGCGGAGGCATAGCCCTAATGGCAACAGAAAAATCAGAACTCAACAACTTGGGGAGTAAGGAAAGAGTAAACAAAACAATAATAATAACAAATTAAAACTTAAAGAAACTATGATTATTTCATCACTTTTGGCTGCTGAGGGTCTGGCACAGCTGGGCTGCAGTCTTGGAGCAGGCATTGCAACTATCGGTGCAGGTCTTGGTATTGGTAAAATCGGCGGCAGCGCAATGGACGCCATTGCCCGTCAGCCGGAGGCTTCGGGTAAGATTATGACAAACATGATTCTTACCTCTGCTTTCATCGAGGGTTGTGCATTGTTCGCCATTGCTGCCTGTGCATTCCTTATCAAGTAGGAACGGGTTGTAGTAAGTTGTAGCAAATGAATTTTGACTCATTACCATCGATATTGACTCCTAACCCGGGACTCCTCTTCTGGATGCTGTTGGCATTCCTTGTGGTGTTCTTCGTGTTGGCGCGCTACGGTTTTCCTGCAATACTGAATATGGTGGACAAGCGCAACCAATACATCAACGAGAATTTGCAGAAGGCACAGCAGGCTGCCGCGCAACTCGAGAACATCAAGCAAGAGGGAGAGTCGCTGCTGCAGGAGGCACGGGAGAAGCAGTCGTCCATTCTCAAGGAGGCTGCTGCCACCCGCGACGCAATAGTGGCGAAGGCTCAGGAACAGGCTCATGAAGAGGGCGCGCGCATTCTCGCTGAGGCGAAAGCCGAAATAGAGAGTCAGAAGCAGGCTGCCGTCAATGAGATTCGCAAGCAAGTAGCCCTACTGAGTGTCGGCGTTTCGGAGAAGATTCTCCGCAAGCATCTCGACACTGGCGAAGCACAGATGGATTATATTAACGGGATGCTTGATGAGGTCGTTGCCTCTTCAAGTAAAGCAAATTGACTATGAACCTTGGATTAGTGTCGGTAAGATATGCCCGCGCCTTACTCAAGGCGAGCATCGAGGCGAAACAGTCGGAGCAGGTCTATAATGATATGACCGCCGTTGCGGAGAATTATGTCAAACTGCCCCGGTTGCGCACCGCCGTGGATAATCCCATGCTCTCGAAGCAACAGAAGGAAGAACTGCTTGTGGCTGCCGCTGCCGGCACCACTTGCCAACTCACCAAGACGTTCATCGCCCTTGTACTAAAAGAGGGGCGCGAGAGCATTATGCAGTTCATCGCCAATTCGTTCATCTCCCTCTACAGGAAGGAGAATAATCTTGTAAGTGCCAAACTGACAACGGCAACAGCCTTGAACCCCGCTACAGAGGCAAGGCTCAGGCAGTTGGTGGAAAGCAAGACAAATGGCAAGGTTGAGTTCAAGGCAGAGACAGAGCCCGACATCATCGGAGGCTTCGTCCTAGAATACGACACCTACAGAATGGATGCCAGCGTGAGAACACAACTCAATGCCATCTTGTCGAAACTCATTTAAGGCAGGGTTTAAACTCCCTCCGTAACAAATAAAAAGAATTATATGTCAGATAAAATTAAACCAAGCGAAGTGTCACAAATGCTTCTCGAACAACTGCAGGGCATCAACAACGACCAGCAGTTTGAAGAGGTGGGCAGCGTGCTTGAGGTAAGCGACGGCGTAGCACGCATCTACGGCCTGCGCAACGCCGAAGCCAACGAACTCCTCGAATTCGAGAACGGCACAATGGCAATCGTGATGAACCTTGAAGAGGACAACGTGGGTTGCGTGCTTCTCGGTTCGACAGAGGGTATCAAGGAAGGCATGATAGTGAAGCGCACCAAGCGTATTGCTTCCATTATGGTGAACGACAATATGCTCGGCCGTGTCATCAATCCTCTTGGAAAGGCTATCGACGGAAAGGGCGACATCGACCTTACCGGGGCTTTCGAGATGCCGCTCGACAGAAAGGCTCCGGGAGTGATTTACCGCCAACCCGTGAAAGAGCCTTTGCAGACAGGTATCAAGTCGGTTGACTCAATGATTCCTATCGGTCGCGGACAGCGCGAACTTATCATCGGTGACCGTCAGACCGGCAAGACTGCCATCACCGTAGATACCATCATCAATCAGAAGAGTTTCTATGAGGCTGGCAACCCCGTCTATTGCATCTATGTGGCAATAGGACAGAAGGCCTCCACTGTGGCGGCTCTTGTGGAGAACCTCAAGCAGCACGGCGCAATGCCTTACACCATCGTGGTGGCTGCAACTGCTGCCGACCCTGCCGCAATGCAGTATTACGCTCCTTTCGCTGGCGCTGCCATCGGCGAGTATTTCCGCGACCGCGGATTCTCTGCCCTTGTGGTCTATGACGACCTTTCCAAGCAGGCTGTTGCCTACCGTGAGGTGTCGCTGATTCTCCGCCGTCCTTCCGGACGCGAGGCTTATCCGGGCGATGTGTTCTATCTGCACAGCCGTCTCCTTGAGCGCGCAGCGCGTATCAACGACCAGCAGGAAGTGGCTGAGAAGATGAACGACCTGCCGGAGTGCATGAAAGGTCATGTGAAAGGCGGAGGCTCGCTCACCGCTCTTCCTATCATCGAGACTCAGACTGGCGACGTTTCCGCCTATATCCCTACCAACGTGATTTCCATCACTGACGGTCAGATATACCTCGAGAGCGACCTCTTCAACCAAGGCTTCCGTCCTGCCGTCAACGTGGGTATCTCCGTGTCGCGTGTGGGAGGCTCGGCTCAGATTAAGAGTATGAAGAAGGTTGCAGGAACACTGAAGATAGACATGGCGCAGTATCGCGAACTCGAGTCCTTCTCGAAGTTCTCGAGTGACATGGATGCTGTGACGGCGATGACTATCGACCGCGGTCGCAAGAACAACCAACTCCTCATTCAGCCTCAGTACAGTCCGATGCCGGTGGGTGAGCAGGTTGCCATCATCTATTGCGGTACACACGGTCTTCTGCACGATGTGCCGGTAGATAAGGTGCGTGAGTGTCAGGACACCTTCTTCGAGAAGATGCGCTCCGTACACAGCGATGTGCTGGAGGCTCTCGGTCAAGGTAAACTCGACGACTCTCTCACTGCCGTCATCGAACAGACAATGGCAGACATCGCAGGTCAGTATAAAAAGTAAAAGCCTATGCCGTCGCTCAAAGAGATAAAGAATAGAATCACTTCTGTCAACAGCACACGCAAGATTACGAGTGCCATGAAGATGGTGGCATCGTCGAAGTTGCATCACGCTCAAGTGATGATTGAGAACATGTTGCCCTACGAGACAATGCTTGAGCACATCCTCAAGACCTTTCTCGCTTCGGAAATCGATGCCCACACCATCCTGAATGAGGAGCGTCCAGTGAAGCACGTGGCGTTGGTGGTGTATTCTTCTAACAGCAGTCTGTGCGGAGGATTCAATTCCAATGTCATCAAGCTGTTGCAGCGTGTTGTCGACGAGTATTCGGATTTGGGCAAAGAAAACATCCTTGTCTATCCAATAGGACAAAAGGTAGCGGAGAAGGCGGTGAAGATGGGCTTGCGCGTGGCAGGCGATTTCACGGAACTTGCCGAGAAGCCCAACATGAAAGACTGTATTCACATCGCCCACGCCTTAGGCAGGAAGTTTGTCGATGGAGAGATTGACCGCGTAGATATGATTTATCATCATTTCAAGAGTGCCGGTTCACAAATCCTCACCCGCAAGGCTTTCCTGCCCATTGATATCACGGAGGAACTCAACCGCGACCATGAGCGCGACTTGACTTCTATCGTGACATCGAAAGAGGCACAGGAGTATCTGCGCCGCAGAAAGCACGAAACGGCAAAGAAGAGTGAGGACGTGCGTCCGCTCAATGACAACTTCATTGTGGAACCGAACATGAGGGCGGTGCTGTCGAACCTGCTTCCCAAGTATCTGCATCTTATGCTCTACACGGCACTGCTTGACAGTATAGCTAGCGAGCACGCCGCACGAATGGTGGCCATGCAGACAGCAACCGACAATGCCGATGACTTGTTGCGCGAACTCAACCTGCAATACAACAAGAGCCGGCAGCAGGCTATCACCAATGAACTTTTGGATATCGTAGGAGGTACTGTCAACAACTAGGCCTCTCACTACAATAAAAGATGTGGCAAAGAGAATGCTTGTGCATAACTCTTTGCCACATCTTTTTTGTCAGGACTTATGTTATCCGCAGCAGAACAACACTATCAGTTGTGCTGTGAAGATGCGAAGGAACATGCTCAAAGGATAGACTGTGGAGTAACCGATGGCAGGGGCTTCGCGTGAGCAAACGGAGTTTGCGTAGGCCAAAGCAGGAGGGTCGGTACATGTTCCTGCAAGCATACCCATAATAGTGAAGTAATTCAATTTGAACTTCATGCGGGCGATGACTCCGACAATCAACAGTGGGATGACGGTGATGAAGAAGCCTGTGAGCACGTAGAGCAAGCCGTCGCCCTGTATCACGGTGTTCCAGAAGTTGGCACCGGCCTTTACTCCTACGCTGGCGAGGAACAGGGCGAGTCCCGTTTCGCGGAGCATCATGTTTGCCGATGTCGTGGTGTAGGTGGTCAGTTTCATGCGGTGGCCAAAGCGACCGATGAGGATGGCGATGATAAGCGGTCCGCCGGCGATACCGAGTTTAAGAGGAACAGGCATTCCGGGAACGGCGAAAGGAATGCTTCCAAAAAGTATTCCGACGAAGATTCCGATGAAGATTGTCGCAATGTTTGGAGAGTCGAGACGCTTTATGGAGTTGCCCATAATATGTGCCACTCGGTTCACGTTGTCCGTGGGGCCTACGACAAGGATTTTGTCGCCGATTTGGAAACGGAAGTTCTTGCTTGCAAAGAGGTCCATTCCCTGACGCGAGATGCGTGTCACGGTGACTCCGTGGACAGAGGAGAAGTGCATCTTCTGAAGGGTCTTGCCGTTCATCGAAGAGTTGGTGACAAGGATGCGCTTTGAGACAAGAGGTTGGTTGGTGTCTTCCTCTTTCCATGGCTCCTCAACCTCGGGGCCGATGAAAGCCTGGATGGCTTCCGCGTCCTGTTCCATGCAAACGACAAGCACCTCGTCGCCCACTTCAAAGACATCCTTGCTGCAAGGGATGATGACTTTCCCATCGTGCATCAAGCGCGAGAACACCACGTCACGGTTGAGGAACTCGCTGATTTGCTTCACGGTGCGCCCTGCAAGATAGGTGTTGTTCACCTTAAGGTGCATCTGGTGAGGCTTCGCCTGCGAGTTCTCCGACTCTTCCTCTTTCTTGAGGTTCTCCTCTTCTTCGGAGAGTTTTATGCGGGTGATAAAGCGCACTGCTATTGTCGCACCGATGATGCCCAAGACGCCGAGAGGATAGGCGCAGGCATATCCCGATGCTATCTGTGGCAGCGCACCGTTGTCCGCGTTCCAAACAGACTCGAGGGCTTCGTTGGCGGCACCAAGACCCGGGGTGTTGGTGACAGCACCGTATAATGTGCCTACCATCATCGGCAGAGTGGATTTGTCGCTTGTGTCGAAGAAGATGTAATAGCAGGCAAACATCACGCCGATGTTGAGCAGCACAATAGAGGTGGACATCAGATTGAGCGTGATACCGCCTTTCTTGAAACTCTCAAAGAAGCCGGGACCCACCTGAAGTCCGATGCAGAAGACAAACAGTATCAAGCCGAAGTCTTGTATAAAGTTAAGGATGTTTGTCGGGGCAGTAAAACCCACATGGCCTGCCAGAATGCTGACAAAGAGCACAAAGGTCACTCCAAGGGAGATGCCGCAAAACTTGATTTTTCCTAAAAGGATACCTACTGAAATGACAACAGCGTAGAGCAGTGCAATGTGTGCTACCGACTCCGTGTTTGTAAACAAATTGATTATCCAGTCCATTGAAGATTTTGTAAATAATAATAAAGTATAAGCAGCGAGAGGACGTTTCCTCCCGCTGCAATGGTTAAGAATTCTAGTAACTTCTTGCGATTAGGACGCGTTGTGTCGCGGGTTTCCCTGACACCATGTCCACGCCGGGAGTCTGCTCAAACATAAACGGCACGCAACGGATTGTAGCCTGAGTGTCGTCCTTAATCTTGGCTTCTGTCTCGGCAGTGCCGTCCCAATGGCAGAGGAAGAAGCCTCCGTCCTTGATGCGCTCCTTAAACTCCTCGTAGTTGTCGCACTCGTAGATGTGGGCATCGCGATAGGCAAGGGCTTTGTTGTAGATGTTCTCCTGAATGTCGTCAAGAAGTGTCTCCACATAACTTACGATACCGTCAATGGAGCGCGTCTCTTTCTCGAGGGTGTCTCTTCGCATAACCTCGATAGTGCCTTCCTCAAGGTCGCGTCCGCCCATAACGAGGCGCACTGGGACTCCCTTCAACTCGTAGTCGGCGAACTTGAATCCCGGGCGTTTGTTGTCGGCATCGTCATATTTCACACTTATACCGGCAGCGCGCAACTCATTGATGATGGGGGTAAGTCTTTCGGTGATGGCTTGCAGTTGCTCGCCGCCTTTTGAGATGGGAACGATGACAACCTGTATCGGGGCGAGTTTCGGAGGAAGCACAAGACCGTTGTCGTCGGAGTGGGTCATGATGAGCGCACCTATAAGTCTTGTGGACACGCCCCACGATGTGGCCCACACATATTCAGGCTTGTTTTCCTTGTTGAGGTAAGTCACGTCAAACGCCTTGGCGAAGTTCTGACCGAGGAAATGGCTTGTTCCGCTTTGCAATGCCTTGCCGTCCTGCATCATGGCTTCTATCGTGTAGGTGTTCAAGGCTCCGGCGAAGCGTTCTGTCTCGCTCTTCACACCCTGCACCACAGGCACAGCCATCCACTTCTCGGCGAAGTCGGCATAGACATGAAGCATTCTCTGTGCTTCTTCCTCTGCCTCCTCTTTGGTGGCATGGGCGGTGTGTCCCTCCTGCCAGAGGAACTCTGATGTACGGAGGAACGGGCGCGTGCGCATCTCCCAACGCATCACATTGCACCATTGGTTGCACATCAATGGCAGGTCGCGCCAGGAGTTAATCCAATTCTTGTATGTGTTCCAGATTATTGTCTCGGAAGTGGGACGGATGATGAGTTCTTCTTCCAGTTTTGCGGAAGGGTCTACCTCTATTGCTGTCTTGTCTTCGTTTGTACGCAGACGGTAATGTGTCACGACGGCACATTCCTTTGCAAAGCCTTCCACATGCTCTGCTTCACGACTGAGGAACGATTTGGGAATGAGCAATGGGAAATAGGCATTCTGCACGCCTGTCTCTTTGAACATGAGGTCCAATTGATGTTGCATCTTTTCCCAGATAGCATACCCGTACGGCTTTATCACCATACATCCACGCACTGCTGACTGCTCTGCCAGGTCGGCTTTCACGACAAGGTCGTTATACCACTGGCTGTAATTCTCTGCACGTTTCGTCAGTTGTTTTAATTCTTTTGCCATTTTTGATTTAATTATCCTTTACCAATATCGGGTGCAAAAATACAAAAAAATGTTGTAATAATCTTGCCGCATGAAAAAAACAATTAACTTTGCAATCTGACAAAGCCATTTTTTTAGAACCCTCCTTAACAAACAAATGAAAATCAAGTTGATATTTAAGATACTGCGTTGGGCTGTCGCATTGTTTTTCAGCACTACAATTCTGGCTGTTGTCGCCTATCGTTTCATTCCGGTGTACATAACCCCATTGATGGTTATACGTTGCTTTCAGCAGGTGGCTGACGGCAAGGAATTGACGATGCATCATCATTGGGTTTCTCTCGACCGCATCTCTCCGCATCTTCCTGTGGCAGTGATGGCGAGCGAAGACCAGCGGTTCCTCCTTCATCACGGTTTTGATTTCGATGCCATCGAGAAAGCCGTCAAGCACAACAGGAAAGGCAAGAAGACAAAGCACGGTGCGAGCACTATCTCCCAGCAGACTGCAAAGAATGTGTTCCTCTGGCCCGGAAGGAGTTGGACCCGAAAGGGCTTCGAGGCTTATTTCACCGCTCTTATAGAACTGCTGTGGAGCAAGCAGCGCATCATGGAAGTCTATCTTAACTCAATAGAAATGGGTGACGGCATCTATGGCGCCGATGCCGTTGCCGAACATCATTTTAGCAAGAAGGCTGAAGAACTCTCCCGCGCCGAGTGTGCTCTTATAGCCGCCACCCTGCCCAACCCCCGCAAGTATGACAGTGCCAACCCCAATGCTTATATGCGTGCCCGTAGGGGTAAGATAGAGTATGAGATGCAGTTCATCCCCCGTTTCCCGAAAGAGGGGGAGGACATTGACCCGGAGACGACAAAAGGAGGCATTTACCATCGCCGTAAATGATG
>CAYXGN010000032.1:5381-14689 GCA_964464505.1 uncultured Prevotella sp. | reverse complement strand
TATCTTTTTGAAAGTATTTAGATTGAAAATCCAACAAAATGCTACAGTAAAAGGATAGTAGGGATTATCATAATAAGTTATGATTGCGGCGAGAGAGGCATTTTAAGTAACTTTGCACCCGATATGAAAATGGGATTGCTTACAGTGGCTGTTCTTGCGCTGCCCTTTTCGGTGCAGGCGGCAGCCTTCGGCTTCGGCTCCCGGGGTGCGGAGCGAGGGGATTCGTCGGTGGTGCACGACATAGAGGAGGTGGTGGTGACGAGCCAACCCAAGGAGAGTCTGCGCCTGCGGCAGCAGCCGCTGAGTGCGTCGTCGCTCTCCGCCAGCGACATCGGCAGGGCTGCCATCGGCGACTTGCGAGGCATCTCGGCTTTTGTCCCTTCCTTCGTAATGCCCGACTACGGCGCGCGCTGCACCTCGTCAATCTATCTCCGAGGCTTCGGCTCACGGATTAACTCCCCGGCAGTGGGAATCTATGTGGACGATGTGCCGGTAATCAGCAAGAGCGGCTACAACTCCCATTTCTACGACATCGCCCGAATTGACGTGCTCCGCGGACCGCAGGGCACTCTCTACGGGCAGAACACGGAGGGCGGCATTGTGCGCATCTACACGCGCGACCCGATGCTGTACAGCGGCACGGAGGTGCGACTGGGTTTCGGCTCGTGGCTACGGCGCAAGGTGGAGGTGGGGCATTACGGCAAGACAAGCCCCAGACTGGCGTTCTCCGCCGCTGCCTTCTACAATGGCCAGAACGGTTTCCTCCGCAATGCTGCATTGAACACCCATGCCGACCTGACAAACGAGGCGGGAGGAAGACTGCGCCTCGTCTTCGCCCCCAACACGCGCCTGACGCTCAGCCTTACTTCCGACTACCAGCACACAGCCCAGAATGCCTTTGCCTACGGCATCCTCAGCGACGGCAGCGGCGCGCCTGCCCTCCCGTCGACGAACTTACAGAACCATTACCGCCGCGACATGACGACAACGGGAGTGGGGGTGAAGTATGACGGCGAGAAGTTTATCCTCAACTCCACGACGAGTTATCAGTATCTGCGCGACGCGATATTGATGGACCAGGACTACACCGATGCCGCTTATATGCACCTCACACAGAAGCAAACAAGCAACGCCGTGACGGAGGAAATCACGGTAAAGGGCAAGAACTCCGGCGCGTGGCACTGGCTGGTGGGCACGGCGGCGAGCTGCCAATGGCTGCACACCGATGCCCCGGTCTACTTCGACGAGGCGATGACCTCCACAATAGCGCAGGGCATCCGTTCTTCTGTCTATAACGGAATACTTAAAGGAATGACTGCCAAGGGCATGCCGGAGGCGGCAGCACAGGCAGTCATCGATAGGGCAGGGGGAGTGAACGTGGGACTCTCAATGCAGGTGCCGGGCAGTTTCCGCACACCGCAACTCAATGTGGGAGTGTTCCACGAGTCGAACATAGACATCACGCCGCGACTCACCGCCACTCTCGGCTTGCGCTACGATTATAATAATGTGGGAGTGGACTACGACACCGAGGCGGAAATGCGGATGGCTGTGGAGGTGATGGGGAAGAATGGCGCAGCGCGCATAGTGTCGCGGTTGAACTCCAAGGCGTCGCAGGGGTTCAGCCAACTGCTCCCAAAGGTGGCTCTCACCTATAAGGTGGCGGACAACGACTACCTCTATGCGCTGCTCAGCAAAGGCTATCGGGCGGGGGGCTACAACATACAGATGTTCTCCGACATTCTCCAGACGGAGCTTAACGCCAATGCGCGCAATGCCATGGGAGGCAACGGCGACGTGACGGTGGAGCACACGGCCGCCGACTACGAGAACGTGAATGCCACGATTTCCTATAAGCCCGAAGTGAGTTGGAACTACGAGGCGGGTTGCCATCTCAACCTCTTCGCCAACAGCCTTCACCTCGACATGTCGGCGTTCTACATGCGCATAAGCAACCAGCAGTTGTCGGTGATGGCAGGACAGTATGGCTTCGGCCGCATGATGGTGAATGCCGGAAAGAGCAGAACCCTTGGAGCGGAACTGTCGCTGCGCGGTGCGGCGATTGACAACCGCCTCGACTGGCAGGTGAGTTACGCCCTTACGAACACCGTCTTCCGCGAATACACCGACAGCATAACGGTGAACGGGAAACTGGAGAAAAAGGACTATAGAAACAAGCGAGTGCCCTACATCCCATTGCAGACACTCGGCGCGGCAGCCAACTATCGCATAAGCATCAGAAACTCATGCTTGCGCAACATCGTGATAGGGGCGAGCACCACCGCCATGGGCAACATCTATTGGGATGAGGACAACACTTACAGCCAAGGCTTCTACGCCCTCCTCAACGCCCATGCCGATGCCGACTTCGGCTTCCTGCAAGTAAGCGTGTGGGGAAAGAACCTCACCTCGACAAAATACAACACCTTCGCCCTCGAGAGTTCCGCCACCGGCACTCCCCTCCGCTTCGCCCAGCGTGGCGTGCCCTGCCAAGTGGGCATCGACATAAAAGTCGCCTTCTGATGAAAATGTAGCAGGCGCGTTAGAACTTATATCCCAGTGTGAGGATAAGTTGGTTGCGCTTGTCGCTTACCTTTGCGGCATTGCAGATGTTGTCGTAGTCGGCGTTGCTGTTGTCCACATAACTCATGAAGGGGTAGAAGGAGCCGTTGGTCTGGCTGTACTGATAGGCGAGGTCGATGAACAGCTTCTTGTAGGTGTAGCCCACGCCGGCAGTGATGCGGTTGGTGCATTTCCAGTTGGTGTAGTCGGTTGTGGAACTGTAGAACGTGCCGTAGGAGTCGATTGTGCCGTCCTTGTAGCCTTTGCTGTTATACATCGGCGACACGTAGTTGTAGCCTACGCGCAGGGCGAGGTCTCTTGTGGGTTTGTATTCCACACCCACCTTGAGCGTGGAGACGCCTTTGAGCACCTGCTTAATGTTGCTCTTCATGCCGTTGTCGCGATGGCTGTTTTCGTGGTAGTTGCCGTAGTAGTCGTACACTCCTCCGTCGTTGATGCGGATGTCGGAGTTGCTGTAGCCGGCAAACTCGTAGGTGGCTCCGAAGGCGAGGTTGGTGCCTACGGTGTGGCCGAGGCTCACTCCAAAGCGCCATGGGGTGTAGAACTTGAAGTCGTAACTCTCGCCGTTCTCGCCATAGTCGCGTGCGCCGTATTCGTTGGAGAGGCCGTTGGTGAGCCGGGTGTAGTTGGC
The DNA here is from genome assembly GCA_964464505.1 of uncultured Prevotella sp. Classification (GTDB taxonomy): domain Bacteria; phylum Bacteroidota; class Bacteroidia; order Bacteroidales; family Bacteroidaceae; genus Prevotella. Next base: position 11,475 of record CAYXGN010000032.1, on the reverse strand, counting down.
TGTCCTCAGGTCATACCATGTAGGGGTGTGGCCATAGAGTCCCACGCGGAACGCTGACTCCTCGATGGGGCGTACAATGACTCCGAACTTGATGTCAAATCCTGTTCCCGTTATCTGGCGCACATCGTCCACTGTCACAGAGCCAATGCTCTTCTCTCCATCAACAAGATTCTCCTTGTAGATGCTTTCGTTGTTGTAGTGCACGTCGTACAGCCCGAAAGACACTCCCCAATAGACGCGGTCGTTGGAGTTGCCGCTGATGTTGAAGTCGTATTGACCTATGTAGCCTGTGTTGCCGCGGGCAAAGAGGTAGTCGGTGGCGTTATAATAGGTGGGGGCTGAAGTTGTGGAGTTTACGAGGAAACCGTATGAGCCGTCGGTTATTGTGTTGCCTTCCATGTCTACAAGTTTGGCATTATTGTCGCTCAGCACCACATTGCTGTAAAGGTAATCTATCTGGTTGGCTGTGTTGTACTCGCTCACCAATGTTCCGTTTTGGTTTTTCAACTGATAGACACCGTTGTAGTTCTTCAGCCCGGAGAGTTTGTTCTGCGAGGCATTGTCGAGTTTTCCTGCAGCAGAGAGAATCTGGTTGAAGTTCTTGCTCTTGCTGTAGTTGAAGCCGAAGTTCACATACGACCGCTTGCCGGTGCGCAGGGAATAGACGAAGCCTGCCTGGTCGAAACTCATGTTAGTCTTGTCGGCATTGGCGAAGCTGCTGACTCCGCTCTGCGACACCATACCGAAGGAGACGCTGGCGGTGCTCCTTCTGAACATTCCTATGCCGGCAGGGTTGGTGCCCATTGTCGTGATGTCGGCTCCCAACGCCTCCATGGCTCCACCCATACCCACATAGCGTGCCGTACCGTTGAGGTCTTTTGTTGCGAGGGGTGCGTTGTCGTAGGTCTCTTGTGCATTGGCTGTGGCACAAAGCAGCAGGAGAGCCACTGCTGAAAATATCTGTTTCATAATTCTTTCTTTTGCATTTTGTTGATATTTATGTTTTCACACATTATGTTATATTAGCGGCGACTGCCAAATCCTCCGCCACGGCTGCCTCCGCCGAAGCCTCCGCCTCCACGGCTGCCTCCGCCGAACCCGGAGCCACCTCCGAAGCTGCCACGGCTACTGCCGAAACTGCTTCTGCTTGGCGATGTCGTAGTGCGGCTCGGCGTTTGATACTGCCGCGCACTGCTGTTGTTGCTGTAACTGTTGCGACGCTTGCCGAACCCGTTGCTGTTGTCGTTGCTGTAGGAGTTTCTTCTGTTGAAAGAGTTGCGGCTCGCTGTGGCATTACTGCCAGTGCGGTTGCCGTAGAACCGTCCGCCGCCATAAGCGTGGTTTCTCGTCCCTGAAGGTCCGCCATAACTGTAATGCACTCTCGGTGCATACCAGCCCGACCAGCCGTAGTAGGGGTATCCCCAGCCGTAGAAGCTGTCGTAATACCACGGGCTGTACCAGCCTGCGCCGTACCAACCGTCATACCACGGGTCGTACCAACCGTACCATGAACGCCAATAGGGGCGCGACCAATAGTAATAGGGTGAGTGCCAGCCGTAGAAATCGTCGAACATACTCATGCGACGGCTGCAGGCGTAGTCGTCATCGTCGTAATAACTCTCCGAGCCGGGGTAAACGCTCATAAGCGAGTCGGTGTCTTCGGCGTTCCACACCTCGTCGCCAGTGTGAAACTCTATGATGTCGTTGCCCAATGAGTCGGCACCAATCTTCTGATAGTAACTTCTCAGTTTGCCACGACGGTTGTATTCATCCACATTGCGGTTGGAACCACAATAATATGTCGGCGCGTCATCGTGCCGGCAGTCGGCATCTGCTTTACATTCTTGCTTACTCTGCTTCTTGGGGACGAAGTAAAGGTCATCGTCCTGTGCTGCCACTGTCTGCGGCAGCACTCCGAACAAAGCCGAAATCATCAATAATCGTGTTATCATAATCCTTGAGTTTTTATCTGTTGCAAAATTAATTCCGTTTGCATTGCAAAATTAGGGAAAAACCCTAAAACGGGGTAGGCTTTCCCCTAATTATTTCTGGTTTTTGAAAATTTTGCAAATCTCTCCAAAAAGGTAAAAGTGGGGGATAAATGTACTTTATCGCATAAAAAAAGTGAGATAAAGTACATTTATCCCACACTTTTTGTATTTTTTAGAAATTTCCCATAACCCACCTTAAAGCCTTACAATCGACTTCACGCCCTTTATCGTTCTCAGTTTTTTGAGCAGCGTTTCCAATCGCGAGGTGTCGTCGAGCGAGACGGTGAGGTTGCCCCGGAACAGTCCGTCGTGGCTGTCGATGTTGATGGAACGCATGGCGATTTTCTCTTCTTTTGAGATGATGTTCGTGATGTTGTTCACGATGCCGATGTCGTCATTGCCTATTATCCTGAGCGTGATGGAGTATTGTGAGGAGCCCTTGCCGCTCCATCTGGCTTTCACGATGCGGTAGCCGAAGCGGCGGCGCAGTTCGGGAGCATTGGGGCAGTTGACATGATGAATTTTAATGCCGCCGTTGATGGTGACGAAGCCGAAGATTTCGTCACCGTAGATGGGTCGGCAACACTTGGCGAGGGAGTAGTCGATGCCTTTGAGGTTGTGGTCGATGACGAGCACATCGTCGCCGCCTTTCGTCATCCCTTCCTGCGGGTTATCGAAACTGAATTCCTCTGCCGACTTGGTGGCTACGCTTTGTTTTGTAGTGTCGCGGTCGCGCTCCTCAATGTATTTCTCTATCAAGTCGTTGACATCCAACTTCTCATCGACAATCGCTTTATAGAAGTCGGACATCTCCTTGAAGCCCAACCGTTTAAGCAGGTGATAGAGGATGCTGTCATCGAGGTCGATTTTCTTGTTGCGGAACTTCCTTTCGAGAATTTCCTTGGCATATTGTCCCTCTTTCACTTGTGTCTCTTTGAGAGCCAGTTTTATCTTGGCGCGCGCCTTACTCGTCATGACAAACTTGAGCCAGTCGCGCTTCGGAGTCTGGTTGCTTTGTGTCAACACTTCTATCTCGTCGCCCGAGTTAAGCACTTCCTTTATGGAGACATTCTTGCCGTTTATGCGTCCTCCCACGCACTTGTTGCCGATGTTGGAGTGAATGTGGTAGGCAAAGTCGAGCACTGTGGAGCCCTTTGGAAACTTAAGCAAGTCGCCTTTGGGAGTGAACACGAACACTTCGTCCTCATAGAGGTCCATCTTAAACTGGTCCATGAGCTGCATGTCGTCGCCGGCTTCGAGGGCAGCCCTGATGTTGCCGAGCCATTCGTCGAGTCCGCTCTCTCCCTTGATGCCTTTGTAGCGCCAGTGTGCTGCCAAGCCTTTCTCCGCTATTTCGTCCATCCGCTCCGTGCGTATCTGCACTTCCACCCATTTGTTTTCGGGACCGAGGACGGTGATGTGAAGACTCTCATAGCCATTCGACTTCGGCACGGAGAGCCAGTCGCGCAGACGCTTCGGGTTGGGCTGATACATGTCGGTGATGACGGAGTAGGTCTGCCAGCAGAGCATCTTCTCCTTGTCGAAGGGGGAGTTGATGATGATGCGGATGGCGAAGAGGTCGTAGATTCCCTCGAAGCCGCACTGCTGTTTCTTCATCTTCTGCCAGATGGAGTGGATGCTTTTTGTCCTTCCCTTTATGTGGCAGTCTATGCCCATCTCTTCGAGTTTCTCTCGGATAGGACCGATGAACCGCTCTATGTAGGCGTCGCGCGACTTCTTCGTGGCGTGCAACTTCTCTTTAATCATGTAATAGGCATCGTGCTCGAGGTATTTCAGGCTCAGGTCTTCGAGTTCGCTCTTCAACTTATAGAGTCCGAGTTTATGGGCGAGCGGGGCATAAAGATAGTTGGCTTCCTCCGCCACCTTGCGCCTTGCCTCGTCGTTTTCGGCATCGCGGATGTTGCGCATCAGGTTCACCCTGTCGGCAATCATGATAAGGATTACTCTCATGTCTTCGGCGAAAGAGAGCAACAGGTTGCGGTAGTTCTCGCTTTCTATGACAGGGTTCTTGGTGTAAAGGCTGTGAATGCGCACCAAGCCGTTGATGATGCGTTCCACTCCTTCGCCAAACATCTCCTTCGCCTTTTGTGGGGTGAGATGGCCTTCTGTCACACTGTTGTAGAGCAGAATGGCGAGCACGCAGTCGCGCTTCATGCCTATCTCCTCAACTTCCAGTTCGGCAGTCTGAAAACTCAACAGGATGGGGTTAAGTCCGAAAACATCTCTTTTTATGTGGTCGCTGAGGACTTCCGATTCCAGGAAAGTCCTCATCTTGCTCTCATCGTCGGGAAGAAGTGAGTCGGCAACCATTCCTCTCAGGCGCACTGCCACTTTCTTCAGTTCTTCCTTTTCCTTTGCTGTAAAGACCAACTTCTCTTCCATAATCAGCACGTTTACGTTTTGTTGTATCTTATGCAAAGTTACGAAATAATGTGAATAATGTTTTCCGATTAAACAAAAAGTCAATAAATTTGTACTACAAATAACAAACATTTCAATTCATTATGTTATCAAAACAAGACTTAGAGCAGATTTCCGCGCGCGGAATCTCTGAAGAGACAGTGCTTCGTCAGTTACAACAAATAAAGAGCGGTTTCCCCTTCTTGAAGATAGAGTCCGCCGCAGCAATAGGCCGTGGCATCGTGTCGCCAACGGACAATGAGCGCCAACGCTATGTCGAAGAGTGGAAGAAGTATGCCGAAGAGGGTCACAGCATCGTGAAATTCGTCCCTGCCAGTGGCGCGGCAAGCCGAATGTTCAAGGATTTGTTCGCCTTTGTCAGTGCTCCCTACGATGTCCCGACAACAGAGTTTGAGAAAGAGTTCTTCGCCAATCTCCATGGCTTTGCCTTCCGCAAGTCGCTCTGCGCAAAATGCAAGGAGAACGACAGCATGAGTGCGTGCAAGTTGAAGGAAGCAGGAGAATATAAAGAGGTGGCAAAGAACTTGCTAGAGGCAAAGGGACTTAACTATGGGCAACTGCCCAAGGGCCTGCTGCTGTTCCACGACTATCCCGACGGTCCTCGCACCCCGATGGAGGAGCATCTTGTTGAAGGGGCGATGTACGCAGCGTCGCATGGTGTGGCAAACATCCATTTCACCGTCTCGCACGACCATTTGGCGCTCTTCAAGAACAAGGTGGCAGAGAAGAAGGAGAAGTATGAAAAGATGTTCGGCATCCGTTTCAATGTCACTTTCTCGGAGCAGAAACCCAGCACCGACACTATTGCTGCCAATGCCGACAACACTCCTTTCCGCAATGATGACGGTTCGTTGCTGTTCCGTCCGGGAGGTCATGGCGCACTCATCGAAAACCTGAACGACATCGATGCCGACATCATCTTCATAAAGAACATCGACAATGTCGTGCCCGACAGGATAAAGGGTGCGACAGTGCTCTACAAGCAATTGCTTGCCGGCAAGTTGGTGACGTTGCAGCGACAGGTGTTTGCCTATCTGCGTCTGCTTGAAGAAGGTGGTTGCTCCCACGCCCAACTCGCTGAGATGGCTCGCTTCCTGAAGGAGGAACTCCATTGCGGGAAGCGCGACATTGACAGCCTCTCCGATGCCGAACTCGCCCAGTATCTGTTTAAAAAGTTTAATCGCCCTATGAGGGTTTGCGGCGTGGTGAAGAATGTCGGCGAGCCCGGTGGAGGACCGTTTGTGTGCTACAACCAGGACGGAACAGCGAGTTTGCAGATTCTTGAGTCAAGTCAGATAGACAAGGACAACGCCGAATACGTAAGGATGTTCAAGGAAGGCACTCACTTCAACCCCGTTGACCTCGTCTGCGCCACAAAGGACTATAAGGGCTGCCGCTTCCATCTTCCCGACTTCGTCGATGCTTCCACGGGCTTCGTCAGTGCCAAGAGTAAGGGCGGACGCGAACTGAAAGCCCTCGAACTGCCGGGCTTGTGGAATGGCGCAATGAGCGACTGGAACACTGTCTTCGTGGAAGTGCCGATAGAAACCTTCAACCCCGTAAAGACCGTCAACGACCTTCTCCGCGAGCAACATCAAGGAGTTGTGGAGTAGGGCTGATTTTGATTGAAAATGCAGCAAACCATAGTAGGTGCGGATCGC
>CAYXGN010000032.1:0-5281 GCA_964464505.1 uncultured Prevotella sp. | reverse complement strand
TGGTGCTCCCTTTATTATTTCGTCGGGGCGAATAGCAACCGTTAATTCAGTTTCTGAAACACTTTCTGCATCTGTTCTCCGAGTCCGATGGTGTAGCCCTGCGACACGAAGACGACGCGGTTGAACGTGTCGGCGATGATGAACATCGGCAATTGCGTGCTGCTCTTGAGCTTCATCTGCGTGGCAATCTGCTTGCGGATGCTGCCGTCCTTGTCGATGGCGAAGGAGACGTTAGAGGGGAGTGCGCTGAACTCTTCGTGACTGAACTTCTTCGCATCGGCTTCGCTCTCGAACAAAAGGATTACGGGTCGGCCCCATTTCTCGAAGGCATCCTTCACCTTCTCGATGTCGTGCAGAGCGTGGTTGGTGGGCTCCTGACCCACACCGAGTATTCCAATGGCGAAATATCCGCGGCCTGTCTGCGAAAGAACGCTCACCTCCTTGTTGTCTTTGAGGATGAGCGACTCGCTGTTGAACGACCCGATGACATTCACTTCGGTGGTGCTGTGGCGCATATCGAGAGGAACGGTCGTTGTCTCTCCTGCTTTGATGTTGAAGATGCGTGTCGAAGCCATGACGTTGCCGCTTGCCATTCTGCTGCCGGTGATGAGGAGGTAAGTGCCTTCATCGAGTTTGCACCCGTCCTTGAAGGTATTTGCCCAACTCGTGCCGTTGCCCATATCTGTCTGTCCTTCTTCGAAGTTCATGAGTTGCGCAACACCGTTCTCCAACCGGCTGAGAGTGAAGTGGTAATAGTACATCGGGTTGTCGAGGAAGGCAGACGGCTCGTAGGTGAGGACGAGAGTGCCGGAAGGCGTGGCTGACTGACTGTCGGAGTCGAAGTCCACGTCAATCCATTTGCCGCCGCTCCTGTATTGCACCTTTCCCGTTACGACATCCTTCTGTGCCTCGATGCCAAGGCTTCGTGCCACATCTACGAAGAAGATGTCGCGCGAACGCTCGTCGGTGAGTCTCGATTTCATCACGCCCACCGGTGTCTGGGCTATTCGGAGAGCCTTCTTGTCGGGGTTGATTCGGATGTTTTTCTTCACCCATGCCACAAGGTTGGCAGGGTCGTTGCGGAACGAGTCGGCGAGTTTTGTGCTGAAAGCCGTCTCGAAATACTGCTTGAAGGGACTTATTATCATCTCGTCCTCAACGCGCGGCGACACTTGGTCGGACTTCGCGTTGAAGTTGTCTTCAAGTATTGTCGTCGTGATGTCGCGCAAATCCTTGTCGGAAAGGGTGGCGAGCAAGTCCATGACGCGCTTCTCGTTGTCGCTGTGGCGGCGGATGAAATCAACGATTGTCTGGTGGTTACCCCTCGACTTCACGATGTATTTCGCCCCTGCCTTGCTTATCTTCTCTGCCTGCGGAAGGGTGAGGAACGTGGAGGTGTAGGCTTTGCGGAGCGAGTCTTCATAGGCAAAGCGAATCTGGTTTTGCTTCCTCATCTCGTCACTGACATAAGGCAGTCTGGCGTTCTCGACGGGAGGGATGATGGTCAGGGTGTCTTCGGGGAATATCTTCTGCGCCTTGTCGCTCGCGCTGTTGCGGTCGAGAGTGATGACGATGTCGTTGTCCTTGCCGAAGGAGGCTTTGCGATAACCGTAACTGCCGTTCTTCGATGCCCAGACTATCATGTCGCCTTTACCGGCTGAGAGCGAGGTCTTGCCCTCGGCATCGCTGTATTTCGTCACGGCAGAATAGAATTCGGAGTAGTTGTAAATCTTGAATTCCACCTTGGCGTTGTCCACCGGCTGTCCCTTTGTGTCCTTAATGGTGAAGTGGATTGTTGCCGTCGGTGCATAATTGCTTGTAAGGTTGATTTCTGTGAAGTTGGAAGTGCGGAGCAGCACCTCCTCGGGTCCCCTGTAGTCGCCGAAGGCGCGTGTGTGCATCAGCATAGCCCTTGAAGCCGGAGCGTTGAACCAACCGAGATTGAGCACTGGCTCTGGCTCGCACGCTCCGAGGAAATACCATTTTCCGTCAGCCCAGGCTTCCACCCATGCGTGGTTGTCGTCGGTGTGCGCCCAGCGTGGGGTGTATACCTGGCGCGCGGGTATTCCTACAGCTCTGAGTGCTGCCACGGTGAACGTGCTCTGTTCGCCGCAACGCCCTGTGGCTGTCTTTACCGTTGCCAACGGTGCTGAGGTGCGTGCGTCGGCAGGCTGGTAGGTCACCTTCTCGTGGCACCAGTGGTTCACCTCGAGGATGGCATCGCTCATACTCATTCCCTTGATGCGGTCTTTGAGTTCGTTGTAAAAGACTCCTCTTGCATCGTCGAGGGCTTCGTTGTTCACGCGCAGTGGAAGAACGAAGTGGCGGAACAGCAAATCGGGCACTGTCTTTCCCCAAGCCATCTCCTTCCGTGCTGTCAATGAAAGCTTCACGTTTTCCTCGTAGAAGGCTGTGGAATAGTCGGTTACATCAGCCAAAGGCATATAGGCATAGAGGAACTTCAACGCCTCTGTCTCCTCCTGTGTGGGGTTGAGACCTTTAAGGTTGAAGAACTGCTTTCCAACTGTCTTTATGCGGCTTTTGAATATCTTCTCTACGTTGTCACGATAGTTTGCATCGGTAAGGAAATGGTTGCCGGCAAAGCAAACAAGGCTGACAGCCACGAGAGCAACCGTGAATAAGGATTTTTTCATAAGTCAATCTTTTTGACCCTTTTCTCATGGCGACCGCCCTCAAAGGGGGTGCGGAGGAATTCGTCCATGATTTTCTCTGCCGTCTTGTTGTCGATGAATCTGCCCGGCATCACAAGCACGTTGGCATCGTTGTGCTGACGTGTGAGTTGTGCTATCTCGGGAGTCCAGCACAGTCCTGCCCTCACTCCCTTGTGCTTGTTGAGGGTCATCGCCATTCCCTCGCCGCTGCCGCAGATTGCTATTCCGGGGTAGACATCACCGTTGGCGATGCCTTCTCCCAAGGCGTGGGCGAAGTCGGGGTAGTCGCAACTCAAGTCGCTGTACGTCCCGTAGTCGTTGTATTCTATTCCGTGACTCTCAAGATATTCTATCACAAATTTCTTTAATGCGTAGCCAGCGTGGTCGCTTGCCAATCCTACTTTTTTGATTTCCATAGTCGTTGTGTGTTTATGTTATGAAAGGAATTCCTTAACTTGCTTGTAGACGTTCTCTGCGGTGAAGCCCAGTTTCTCGTCAAGCACTTTGTAGGGGGCGGAGTAGCCGAAGGAGTCGAGACCCCAGATTTTTCCGTTCACACCTACAAGTCCGAGCAGGTTGACAGGCAGACCGGCTGTAAGTCCGAAGATTTTGGCACCTTTCGGCAGCACCTTTTCCTGGTATTCTTCACTCTGGCAGCGGAACAGACCTTCGGAAGGCACGCTCACGATGCGTGCCTTTATGCCGTCGTTTCTAAGCAGGTCGGCACCGGCAAGGAGTGTGGCAACCTCAGAACCCGATGCCAGGAGAATCACATCATAGTCTTCGTCAGACCCTTTCACGATGTAGGCTCCCTTGCGCACCTGTTCGTAATCGTTGCCTTCGGGGAGGGAGTTGACATTCTGGCGCGAGAAGATGAGTGCCGTCGGGGTGTCCATGTTCTCCACTGCCATCTGCCAGCACACCGTTGCTTCGTCGGCATCGGCAGGGCGGAACACGCGGACAGAGTCCTGTCCCTTGTGGTTCTTGAGTTTCTCCATAAGGCGTATCTGTGCTTCCTGCTCCACGGGTTCGTGGGTAGGTCCGTCCTCACCTACGCGGAAGGCATCGTGCGACCATATAAACTTAATAGGTACGCGCATGAGGGCAGCCATTCGGATGGCGGGTTTCATATAGTCGGAGAACACGAAGAACGTGCCGCAGGCAGGGATTACTCCTCCGTGCAGATACATTCCGATGCAGACGCACACCATTGTCAACTCGCTCACGCCGGCTTGGAAGAACGCCCCGGAGAAGTCGTCGGCACTGAGGTTGTGCGTGTGTTTGAGGAAACCGTCGGTCTTGTCGGAATTGCAGAGGTCGGCGGAAGAAACAATCATGTTGTCTACTTGCTCGGAGAGTACACCCAGGCATACTGAGGAGGCGGCACGCGTGGCCACATCGCGCTTCTGTGTGAGTGCGCTCCAGTCCACTCTCGGGGCGTTGCCGGAGAACCATTCGTCCATGGCTGCTGCCTGTTGCGGGTGCTCCTTGCGCCATTGCTCTTCGGCAGCGTGACGCTCCTTGACGATGCCCCGGAGTTCTTCTGTGCGTCGGGCGTAAAGTTCTTTCACATCGTCGAAGACAACAAACGGGTCGTCCACATTGCCGCCGAGGTTCTTCACCGTGTTGGTGTAGGCATCGCCGCCGAGCGGTGCGCCGTGGGTCTTCACGTTATGCTCGTAACTTGTGCCGTCGTCCTTGCGTGCGCCTTTTCCCATCACGGTGTGGCCGATGATTAGGGTAGGGCGGTGCTCCTCTTTAAGGGCGGCATTGAGGGCGTTGCGTATCTCGTCGGTATCGTTGCCGTCTATTTCCAGCACGTTCCATCCCCATGACTCGTATTTCATTCGGGTGTTCTCCCTGATGACGACATCACACTCCGTTGAAAGTTGTATCTCGTTGGAGTCGTAGAACATTATGAGGTTGTTCAGTTTGAACAGTCCTGCCACGCGCCCTGCTCCCTGTGAAATCTCTTCCTGCACGCCGCCGTCGGAGATGTAGGCATAAATCTTGTGCTGCATCATCGTGTTGCCAAGGCGTGCCTGCAGGAACTTCTCGGCGATGGCGGCACCGACAGCGTAGGTGTGGCCCTGTCCGAGGGGTCCCGAAGTGTTCTCTATACCGTGGATGATGTCGCGCTCGGGGTGTCCGGGGCAGATGGAGCCCCACTGGCGGAATGTCTTCAAGTCGTCAATGGAGAACTTCCCTTGCAGGGCGAGGGCGGAATAGAGCATCGGCGACATGTGGCCCGGGTCGAGGAAGAAGCGGTCGCGCCCTTCCCAAGCGGGCTGGTCGGGGTCGTAAACCAGGAATTCAGAAAAGAGGACATTTATGAAGTCCGCTCCACCCATCGCTCCTCCCGGGTGGCCTGACTTTGCTTTTTCTACCATTGACACAGCAAGCAGACGGATGTTGTCGGCTGCATGGTTCATTAATTCCTTATTATTCATCGTATAAATTGTTTGAATATATTCGTTGTTTAGGGTGCAATCAAGTACAATGCAAAGATACTTATATTAGTTGGATTGTCAAACATTCTTGGCAAGAAATTGAAAACAATTTCCCATCGCTATGAAATGGGCGCATCTAAGCCTCTCCCGACCTCCCCT
>CAYXGN010000031.1:5972-14691 GCA_964464505.1 uncultured Prevotella sp. | reverse complement strand
CGCTCCTCTCGGCATGAAAGCAACGTGTTTTCTGCGAAAAAATGCCGTTTTTGCCCTCAAAGTGCCGCTTTATTGCATTCCAAACATTGCACAGTTGTGCCGTCAGCACGCCTAAAGCATTGACTCATATAGACTTTGCCGCTGCACGCTCTACGGGCGAAAAAATCCGTCCAACGGCGAGCTTGGTCGAAAAAATCGCGAAATAGCGCGTTAAAATATGTAATAATGATTTAACGAACGTGTAAATTTGGGGGTGGTAAATTGCGCTAACTCTCTCGCGACAAAATTTCTACAACTTACAGTTTCACTGCCGAAATGTCGACGAGATTATTGACAATGGCGTAGATGGTGAGTCCTGCGGGACTGTGGATTTGCAGTTTTCGGGCTATGTTGCGGCGATGGGTGATGACGGTGTTTACGGAGATGCAGAGGTGGTCGGCAATCTCTTTGTTGCTCATTCCCTGCACAAGGCTCACGATAACGTCCTTCTCGCGCTGGCCGAGCGACTCTGCGTTGTCGGCATTCTTCGATATCATGTTGGAGATTTTCGCCGTCACGTCGTTCTGCTTGAGTCGCGCCTCGAGTCGGCGGATGGCAGGGATGAAGATGTTCTCCTCCACTTCGGCGTGCAGGGAGAGCCATTCCTCGTTGTTGTAGATGTCGTAGAGCGTTGCCGAGAGTTGGTTGTTGTGGAGACCGTCACTGGGCAAATACTTTATGATGATGCTTTTCAGTTCGCGCAAGCGTGTGCTTTCCTGACCATGATGCTTTGAGTAGGTGTCGATGTTATAGTCGGCAGGGGGCTGCTGTTCTATAAGGGCTTCGACGTAAGGGAACACCGTCTTCTCTTCGTAGCGCATGTGGACGGTGACGGAACGGGCGTATTCGTCGTAGAGTTTGAGGATGAGCCGCGCCAGACTGTCGTTTTCGTCGAGAGCCTCAACGAGTTCTTTGCGGATGAAAGGGAGTTGGAAATCGACGAAATATTCGTGACTTGCCTTGAGGTATTGCAGCAATGTGGGCACGGAGAGTCGCCCTGCATCGTCGATGTCGCGATAACCGTTGATGGTGAAGTTCACCACGGCGAGGAACGTGTAGGTGTCCACCTGCTGCTCTTCGCACACTTGACTCACTGTCTTGTCGCCGAAGCCGAGACTGATGCCAAAGCTTCCAAGGCATTGCAACAAGTTGTAGTTGTCCCTGATTAGGGATATCATCTTGTCGTCGGCTTCATACATTTTCTGATTTTTCATCGCCTTATATATTAATAATGTGGGGTTGAAAAAACGCGCAACATCCTGCGCCGGTGTCTTTATAGTTGCCCTTACAGGGCGCAATGCCCGCTCGATTTTAACCCCGGGGCGCTGCCCGGGCTGGAGGAAAACTGCGCTTACAGCGCGACCTTTCTTCTTTTTTTTACCGCCGGAACTGGCTTGTTGCCAAACCATTGACGATTGCAAAGTAACAAAAAATCTGCGACACCGCCAATCATTGCCGCCAACTATTTTGCGCTGTGGGGCTTAGCGGGCGCGCCGTATTACCTAAAAATAAGGAATAACCCATTTCCGCTCCAATGCTGCGAAAACCTTTTACCCATTTTTGAGTATTGCCCACGCAGCGCAACCGCAATACCTTTGCAAGCGAAAAAAACATAAACAGCAATAACAACATGAAGAAAGCAACAATCGTTTCCATCGCTCTCGGTGCTGCCTTGTGTGCCGTTCCCGCAGGGAGCGCGGCCCAGACAGTGACAGCCGACAGCGTCATGCAACACTCGAAAGGCCATCGCCTGAGCGTGGGAGCCTATGGTGAGGTGGCGTACAGCCGCAATTTCTACTCCGACAGTGGCAACCGCTACAGTTCAGCAAGCCTCCACAAGAACGACCCGAGCCATGGACGGTTCGACATTCCACACGCCGTAATCTACTTGGGGTATGACTTCGGCAAGGGATGGACACTCGGAACGGAGATAGAATTTGAGCACGGCGGAGGCGGTTCAGCAATAGAATACGAGGCTGAAGAGTCAATCGAGTTTGAGCAGGAACAGGAACGCGGAGGAGAAGTGGAACTCGAACAGCTCTGGGTTCAGAAGTCGTTCGGCCGCTTCGCCAACATCCGTGCAGGCCATATCGTGGTGCCTGTGGGTCTCACCAACGCCTACCACGAACCCCTTAACTTCTTCACCGTCTACCGTCCTGAGGGAGAGAACACCATCCTTCCGTGCACTTGGCATCAGACAGGACTCTCTTTCTGGGGCCGTCTGGGTGACTTCCGCTATGAAGCACAGATGATAGCAGGCCTCGACGCCTGGCAGTTCAGCCGCGACAAATGGATTGGCTCGGGCACTACAAAGCCTTTCGAGTTTGAGGTTGCCAACAAGTATGGCTTCGCAGCACGCGTGGACAACTACACAGTGCCGGGACTCCGGCTCGGCATCAGCGGCTATTACGGACAGTCAATGCACAACGCCGTGCCCCACGACATGGAGAAAGGCGACTACAAGAAGATTAAAGGCAACATCTATCTCGGCGCGTTCGACTTCACCTACAATGCCCACAACTGGGTGGCACGGGGCAACATCGACTACGGTTATGTGAGCGACGCGAAGACGATAAGCGACATGCGCAAGCCCAACGTGCAGTATGTGAAACCCTACGAGACCAACCAGGCTTTCGGTTCGCACGCCATCGCCACAAGCGTGGAGGTGGGTTACGATGTCTTTTCACAAATAGGCCGTCTGCGTGCAGCCCGTCAGAAACTCTATGTCTTCGGCCATTTCGAGTATTACAACTCGTGCATCGGAGGCTCGAAGGAGTACACCAGCAAGAAGATTTTCGCAGGAGGAATAAACTATTACCCCTTGCCACAGGTCTGCGTAAAGGCAGAATACAACTACCGCAAGTTCAAATCGCAATACAACGATGAGCCAGCCATCAACATAGGAGTGGCTTATCAGGGCCTCTTCCTTTAATCATCGGATGCAGGTAAAAAGGGAATTTTCAGTCAAAGACAATAATAACAAAAAATAATCAGCATTAAAATGAAGAAAATCAGCAACTACGCTACGGCGCTACTCATTGGTGCCGTGTCATTAGGTTTCACTTCCTGCGACAGCAACGATGACCCCGCGGACGAGGGAACAGTGACTGTTGCCAAGACAGACATCAAGAATGTGGCCCAGTCGTATATTGACAATGTGGTCTACCCCACCTACATTGAGTTGGCAAAGGATGCCCGCGAGCTCTACGCCGCAGCACAGACTCTCTATCAGTCGGCATCCAACGGCACCATGACCCAGGCACAAATCGACGCCGCCTGCGACGCTTTCAAGGCAGCACGCTGCCAATGGGAGCTCAGCGAATCGTTCCTTTACGGTTCCGCTTCCAACAACGAACTCGACCCGCACATTGACTCCTGGCCTCTCGACCACCAGGAACTGGTGTCAGCCCTCAACAACGCCACTCTCATAGCAGGCTTCAAGAGCGATGACCCCGCTAAGTTTGTGTCGGAGAACAACACCGACTTCCAGTCGGTACTCGGTTTCCACGGCATGGAGTTTGTGCTCTTCCGCAACGGCAAGAACCGCACCGTGGCAGCCCTGAGTGCCAACGACACCGACGAAGGCATGACCTCAGTGAAGGGCATCGACGAACTCGCTTTCCTGCAGGCAGTGGCTGGTGACGTTCGCAATGTGACCGCAGTGCTCGAGTACACATGGCTCGGCGACCAGGCAACAAGCGAGACAAAGAGCCTCATCAACGGCGAAGCAAGCTATGTGACAGCCAACCTGCGCTACAAGGGAATGGCAAACGAGAGCGGAATGTGCTACGGCGACTATCTCCTCTCGCCTTCAACGACCACAGGCTACGGCTCATGGCTCGGCACAATCAATCAGATTCTCGTAGGAGGATGCTCCAATATCTGCTCTGAAGTGGCTGACCAGAAACTCGGACAAGCCTACCGCACCGCCACAAACACAGGTTCGGAGGAAGACTCCCGCGACTACATCGAGTCGCCATACAGCCACCGTTCGTTCATCGACTACCAAGACAACATCTATTCAATCAAGAACACTCTTTACGGAACTCGCGATACCAGTGCCACAACACCGGCTTCCAACTCCATCATGTGGCTCTTGCAGAAAATGGGATATAGCGGATACAACGCCCTCAACAACGCTCTCAGCAATGCCCTTCAAGCCCTTGAGACAGCCAAGAACAGCGGCGTGTCGTTCGTGGAAGAGCCGGGAGCACAGCGCGTTGGCGACTGCATCGATGCCGTTTCTGCCCTCGACAAGGAACTCAACAACGCCGCTTCGTGGGTGAACGTACAGAACGAGAAATAACAATCTAACAGTGGCTGCCAATATTCCTCGCCACAAACCTGCGGCAAGGGATGTTGGCCCACTGTCGTAAAAACGATAAATAACCTTTCAAAATATGAACAAATACAACTTAATATTCATTTCGCTCGCTATGGGTCTCGGCTTGTCGATGACCTCCTGCAGCGACGACACTCCTGTCGACGACGGCACAATAGAGTCGGACGGCAAGTACGTAGGACAGGCAATGGGCAATTTCGACAAGTCGGAATGGTATCCCGGAGGCGAGCTTGGCACCACCGACAACGTGGCATCAGGCTGTTATGAGGACGAAGCCCCAGCCGTAACGGCACAGGGACTCCTTGATGAATTCAACGCCGGCGAGAAGTTCTTCGAGCGCCAATTCACCGCCTCTTCATCCGGTTTCGGAGGCCTTGGCCCGGCATCGGTGCGCCGTTCGTGCCTCGACTGTCACCCCAACTACGGTCATGGAAAGCGTATGGACTCCTACACCACGGCTTATGGCAACGGCAACGGTTACCTCCTCGCTGTCTATCATCCTACAGACGGTGCCAACAGTAACGATGGAAGCTATGTCTCCGAGGTAACAGGCATGCCGCAAACACAGGCCACAGAGCCTTTCAAAGCGCCTATCGACGAGAGCAAAATAAAACTCCAGTGGCACACAGTGACCGCAATGGAGAGCGGATTGCCTATGCAATTCGCCGACGGGGAGACTTATGAACTCATCTATCCGGAGGTAACGATACCGCGGGAAGCATTCCGCACCAACCCGAACCCTTACGATACGGGCAACGGAGCAGTTGCCGTGCGACTCGAATCTACTATCGGTGTAATCGGAGTGGGCTTGATTGACGCCATCACAGAGGACGATATCAAGGCTCAATACGCTGCGACAGCCGACTACTACAAGAACACTGCGAAGGTGGCTGACGTCAGTGAATACGTCAATCCCAAGTTCTGGGATGCCAGCAAGAACGACTTCGCCGACGGAGCATGGTACACTGCCACCATCGGTGCAGGCAAAACCGTTGACGGACAAGAGGGAAAGAAGATGGTGAAACGCTTTACCTACGCCCTCACCCGCGCCACTTTGCAGGACGGACCTGGTGCAAACGCCATCTGGAACATTACCAATGTGTCGCGTCCCGACCGCAAATACCTTTACACAACGAACGCCTGGGCAAAGGCAATGGCCGAGGACCAGGAGGTGATAGAGAAGATTAAGAACGACCCCACGTCTCCTTTCTGGGCTGACAGCGACGAGAAGATTAGCGAAAAAGTGGAAGGTTTGCTTCAACCTGGAACCAATCAGTTTGACAACGAATGGAATAACTTCGAGCCGGAGATGTCAGCCGACCACTTCTATGAGTTCATGGTGTGGCACAGAGGACTTGCCATTCCGCGCGCACGCAACCTTAACGATGCCCGCGTGCAGCAAGGAAAGAAAGTGTTCAATGAGATAGGTTGCACCAATTGTCACCGTGCCAAGTGGGTGACAGGAGCCGACAACTACTGGACTCCGAATATGATTGCCGACAAGAAGTTGCCCCGCTTCGCAAATCAGACAATCTATCCGTACACCGACATGATGCAGCACAAGCTCTATATGATTAACGACATCCACGGTTCTTGGTGCCGCACTACTCCACTTTGGGGTCGCGGACTCGCCAGTGTCAATGGCAGCGGTGTGGAAAGACTGCACGACTGCCGCGCACGCAACGAAGTGGAAGCCATCATGTGGCACGCTTATTCGAAGAATTCCCACGCTTACGACTCGGCAGTGAAGTTCTACAACCTCTCCAAATCCGACCGTGATGCAGTGGTGATGTTCCTCCGCTCCATCTAAAAAGCGGCTCTCCAAGGGACGGGATTTATTGGAAGAACGCCATGATTGTGCGTTGCCAGTAAATCCCGTCCCTTCGTTTTAGTGCGGCGAAACTGCAAAGTAATGTGAAAATCGTGCTTTTATCATTTATTTTACATAACTTTGCCGCGAAATGACGCAGCCGTGCCTGTGGGCGACATCAGTGTCGCCAGCGGCGGCAAATAGCATTACCGCATGGACATAATTCTCAAATATTTCCCCAATCTAAGCGACGAACAGAAAGCGCAGATAGCACAGCTCCAGTCGCTCTACGCCGACTGGAACAGCAAAATCAATGTCATCTCGCGCAAGGACATGGACAATTTCTATGAGCACCATGTCTTGCATTCCCTCGCAATAGCACGCGAAATAAGTTTCCGCGAAGGCAGCAAGGTGCTCGATTTGGGCACCGGCGGAGGCTTCCCCGGCATTCCCCTCGCCATCATGTTCCCAAAAGTGGACTTCAAACTCATCGACCGCACAGGCAAAAAGATAAAGGTTGTGAACGCCGTGGCAGAGGCAATAGGTCTCAAAAACGTCGTGGCGGAACAGCTGTCGGGCGAAGAGGAGAAGGGAATCTACGACTTTGTGGTGAGCCGTGCAGTGATGCCGCTGCCCGATTTGATGAAGATTGTGCGCAAGAACATATCGAAAAAGCACCAGCACAACGCCTTGCCCAACGGTCTGATATGTCTGAAAGGCGGCGATGTGACGGCAGAAGTACACCCCTTCAAGAACATCGTCACGGTGACAGAGATTTACGACAAGTTCAAGGAGGAGTGGTTTAAGGAGAAACACATAATTTACTTACCGGCATGATAAAGATAGAAAAGTTCACCTGCAACATGCTGCAAGAGAACTGCTATGTGGTGAACGACGAGACTGGCGAGGCTGTCATCATCGACTGCGGAGCCTACGACGAGGAGGAGAAACTGGCTATCGAGCGTTACATCAAGCGCAACTCGCTGCGCCCTGTGCACCTCATCGCCACACACGGACACCTCGACCACAACTTCGGCGACGCTTTCATCACCAGCACCTACGGTTTGCCGCTCGAAGTGGACGCGCAGGATGAGGAGTATGTCAAGGCTTCCGACCGCCAGGCTGCCTACTTCGGCATAACGCTGACAGAGCCTGTTGCCACCACGATGAAGACATTCCGCGGGGGCGACAAGATAAAGTTCGGCAGCCACACGATAGACATCATCGGGACACCGGGGCATTCAATGGGTTCCGTAGTGCTCTACATCAAGGACGAAAAGGTGGCTTTCAGCGGCGACACACTGTTCCGCGGAGCCATCGGCCGCACCGACTTTGAAGGGGGAAGCATGCTTCAGATAATCCAAAGTCTGCGGATGTTGGTGCAGCTTCCCGACGAGACGCGGGTGCTGCCCGGTCATGGAGGCGAGACGACAATGGGTTACGAACTCGCCCACAACCCTTATCTCGACCGATGAACCCACCGAAACGGCAGCGGATGACAGCAACGGAGAAGATAATAATGGGCATCGACCCAGGCACCAATGTCATGGGTTACGGACTCATCAGAGCCATTGGCAACAAGGCAGAACTCCTTGCCATGGGCGTGATAGACATGCGCAAGGAGAGCGACCCCTACTCGCGTCTTGGTAAAATCTTTGAAGACGTGACGGCAATAATCGACGAATACCTGCCCGACGAGATGGCCATCGAAGCCCCTTTCTTCGGAAAGAACGTACAGTCGATGCTGAAACTCGGCCGCTCACAAGGCGTGGCGATAGCGGCAGCGGTGCATCACAGCGTCCCCGTCCACGAATATGCGCCGATGAAAATAAAGATGGCGATAACGGGACAAGGGCAGGCTTCGAAGGCACAGGTGGCAGACATGCTCAAGCGTCTGCTACACATCCCGCAGGAAAAGATGCCACATCTGATGGATGCCACCGACGCTTTGGGCGTGGCTTACTGCCATTTCATGCAGGCAGGGGCACCCAGTGGCGACAAGAAATACCGCAGTTGGAAAGACTATGTAAAAAAGAATCATTTATAAAAAACACACTGAAATGAAAAAAATCTTACTTACACTCATCCTCGTCTGCACCTTCTCGGCAGGCACACAAGCCCAGGAAATCTACAAAGAGGTGAAGAATTTGCAGAGCAAAGTGGAAGCAATAGTCAACGACGAAAGCAAGGACATGGAGACACGAAAGGTGGCTTGCTTCAAGTATGATGCCATTTACTACCTCATCGACAAGGCAAGTAAGGAGGAGACGTTTACAGAATACGACCTCGGCGTGCAGACAAACGCCATGATTGACTTTGTAAATCTGTACATAAGCCGACTCAGTCAGGAGCGGAAACAGAAGAACAAGGAACTCGTGAAAGCCAAGTTCCGCGCCGCAACAATCAACCACTCGCTCTTCAACGACGTTGACAAGGAAGTGGTCTACGGCTACGTGGACAACGAGAAATACCTCACCCAGTTCTCCCTCGACACCGATTGGGTCAAGGCTCTCGAAGAAGTGAGATAG
>CAYXGN010000031.1:0-5872 GCA_964464505.1 uncultured Prevotella sp. | reverse complement strand
TTCCTTTTTATTTCTTTCTCCGCTGTTTCCGTTCGAACTCGGGTCTTCGGTTGTTGCCGAAGTTGCGTTTTGGGGCGTGTGGGGGAACGCCGTCGTAGAGTTTTTGGATAAGGTCGGGGCGACCGATGCGGCGCAGTTCCTGCTCTATGGCGCGGCGTTCTTCGGGCTTATACCAGAAGAAGAACTGCCGTTGGGCGAGCTTTTCGCGCGGAGTCCGGGCGGAGAAGACAGGTTGCAGCGTGTAAGGGTCGTAGCCGGTGTACCACGTTTCGGTGCTCACCGTCATGGGAGTGGGTGTGAAGTCCTGCACCTGTTCGAGGTGGAAGTCGAGCCGTTTCGTTATCACGGCAAGCTCAGCCATATCCTCTTCGCGGCAACCCGGGTGCGAACTGATAAAATAAGGTATCAGTTGTTGGCGCAGGTTCTCCTCCTTATTAATTCTGTCGAAGATGCGTTTGAACTCCTCAAAGAGCCGGAACGACGGCTTGCGCATCAGTTTCAGCACCGCATCGGAGGTGTGTTCGGGAGCCACCTTGAGTCTTCCGCTGACGTGGCGACAAATAAGTTCGCGCGTGTATTGCCTTGCTGCGGCGTTGCTCTTGTCATCGTTGCTCTTGTGTAAGAGCAAATCGTAGCGCACACCACTGCCAATAAAACTCTTTTTAATGCCCGGTAGGGCATCGACGGCATGATAGATGTCGAGCAAAGGAGTATGGTCGGTGATGAGATTGGGGCACACCTGAGGGTGGATGCACGACGGACGCTTGCACACTGCACACGCTTTCGGGTTGCGGCCGTGCATGCCATACATGTTGGCGGAGGGTCCTCCGAGGTCGGAGATATAGCCTTTGAAGTCGGGCATCTGCATCACTTGCTTCACCTCCTCAATGACACTGCGCTTGGAACGGCAGGCAATGAACTTTCCTTGATGTGCGCTGATGGTGCAGAAGGCGCATCCCCCGAAGCAGCCACGGTGCAGATTTACCGAGAACTTAATCATTTCATAAGCCGGAATGCGCTTGCCCTTATACTTGGGATGCGGCAAACGCGTGTAAGGGAGGTCGAAGGAGCGGTCGAGTTCCTCCGTCGTCATGGGCGGATAAGGCGGATTGACGACGGCATAACGGTTGTCAACGGCTTGCAGCAAGCGTTGGGCGTGCATCTTGTTCGACTCCTCCTCTATGTGGCGGAAGTTCTCCGCTTCCGCCTTCTTGTTGCGAAGGCACTCCTCATGGCTGTGAAGCACGATGTCGTCAGAGGTTATCCCCCCTGGGATGTCACCCTCCTTGCAGAGGAAAACGGTCTGCGGGATATTACGGATTTCGCTCATCCGTCGCCCTTCGCTCATCTGGCGGCAGAGTTCGAGAATGGGTTTCTCGCCCATTCCATAGATTATCAGGTCGGCACCGGAGTCGCAAAGGATGCACTTCTGAAGCCCGTCCTTCCAGTAATCGTAATGTGTGAGTCGGCGGAGAGAGGCCTCGATGCCCCCGAGAACCACCGGGACATCGGGGAAGAGTTGCTTCAATATCTTCGAATAAACGATTGTGGGGTACTCCGGGCGACAGTCGTGGCGGCCGTCGGGACTATAAGCATCCTCCGAGCGGAGGCGTTTTCCGGCGGTGTATTTGTTCACCATCGAGTCCATACAACCCGGTGCTATGCCGAAGAAAAGATTGGGGCGGCCCAGCTTTTTGAAATCGCGGAAATCGCCATGCCAGTCGGGTTGCGGCACGATGGCAACGGTGTAGCCTGCCGCTTCGAGCGTGCGCCCGATGACAGCAGCACCGAACGACGGGTGGTCGACATAGGCATCGGCGGAGAAGAGGATGACATCCACGGTCTGCCAACCCCTCAGGTCGAGTTCTTTCTTCGTCGTAGGAAGCCAGTCGGTAAGCCTCAACTCTTTCATCTTCTTGTCTTGTCCTTTGTGCAAAAACGGCACGGCGGCTTACGCTTCTTCGCCGTTTTCGGCTTCCTTCACGGCCTCACCGCGCTTGCTCTCCCACTCTTTGTAGAGCAGAATGAGTTGGTGGAGACCGAAAGCCTTCATATTGTTGTTGTAGATAACGTCGAGGCAGAGGTCGAGAAGGAGGTTGTCGGTCGTTGCCGATGACTCGAGGATGGAGCGCACATTGAGTTTCAACTTCTCGAGAACAGGCTCGTCCACGATGCCGTTGCTGTCGATAAGGTCGCGCAAGAGGGCGTATTTCTCGATGGTCTCGAGGTGCTGTTGGCTCACTTCAATACTCCTTGTGCCTGTCGGATTGGCTTGAATCTTATACATAATCGGGAATTTTTATAATCTGTAATAATCTTGCTGAAATCTATTTCATGACGAAATCCAGGATGCCTTTCATCAAAAGGCGCTGCGTGTTGAGGTTGTTTATGCACTCAAAAGGGAAGCCCATGACGAACGATTTATAGTCGCTTCCGTCGTAAGCAACGGCAGCATCGGTATCGTCGGCGTACTTCATCGCACAGAAAGAAGTCTCCGTGGGCAGCATAATGTCCACTGCCTGCGCCGCAAAATGCTTGTCGTTGAGGTGACGGATGATGTCGAAGGTGGTGCCAAGACCTGTTACCATGGTGTCGGTGGCCACATGGTTGGAGCCTCCAAAGCGTGTCTTCAGCACACTGTCGAGGAATTTCTGCTCGTCATCTGTGGTCATATCGGAACCCAGATAAGCCCCACTCACGATGAGGCGGCCGCCATGCTGGGCGTAACCGCTAATGACTTTGCGCAGCGCGGGAGTGAAGGTCTTGTAGTAAACGAGGGAATGACGGTCGTCCTTTTGGAGCCCGAAAGCCACGTCGACGCACGCAAACGACTTCAAGGGAAGCATTCCGCTCTCCACTGCCACGAGCGAACTTCCAAGGACATTATACTTGCCTGCGGCGGCAATGGCGCGGGCATGGCTCACGGAGGTGTCGAAAGAGTTGCCCATAACAAACTGTCCCGCGAGTTCATCGCCGCAATAGCCCAGTGCGCCGGAGCCTTCACGGCCTGCCCTCGACTTGTCGAAGCACTTTTGGGCACCGTTCCAGCCTGCCGTAAGACCGTAAGACACGCCTGCATCCTCGTTCAAATCGAAGCCCTGACGCGTTGCGTCGTTCACCACAGCAGGCGAAGAAAGTCTCGTAAAACCGTTTACCACCAGCACATCGGGGGCATCATCGTCGACGAGGCAAGCCGCCAATGTCTCCGTGGGGAAACTCTCTCCGCCACGGTTTACGGCGGTGACGCGGAAGCGATAGAGCACGCCTTTTTGGGGAGTAAAGGTGAAGGAGGAGGCGTTCACCACGGTGCCGTTGTCGAAACCTCCGTCACCCGCAGCCGTATATATATTATAAGATGTGGCGACGGCAGTGGGTTCGAGTGGGTCGGAAGTGGGAGCCCACGACAGGCGGAGCCTTCCTTCGCCGGCTTTCTCAATTCTGAAACTCGTCGGAGGCAATGGCTGCACGATGCTGGGACGGCCGTGATTGCCGTTGACAAACCTTAAAATGGTCTTGTAAAGCGACCTTCCCAGAGTGAAACGGAAGTTCGGGTCGAGTCCGCGGAGCATGTCGTAGAAGTTCTGATGCGACATTGTCTCGATGATGGCCGACGGCATTTCGGGTCGACGCGTCTCCGAATAGTTGCGGTCGAAGATTTCCCTTCGTGTCCATTTCTTGTACGTTGCCGTCACATCGCGCTGTATTCCTGTGAGCAACGAGTCGGCGAAGTCAGCCGAAATAAGTCTCGATATGCCGCTGTTAAGTCGTCCGTCGTTGAAGTTTGTGGTGCAAATGGCGAGCGAACCTATTATGTCGTCGTTGCGTTTGGCGTAGCCTGCGTCGCTGTGTACCGCCAGACTCAACTCGATGGGGACTTTCTTGCCCTCCAGCGAAGGCACAAAGACGGAGCCGCCGGCAAGCCAGTTGCTCATGGTGGAGCGTGTGTTGATGTCGTCGGAGTAGTCGTCGAGTCCGTTTTTACCTCCATACACGCTGTAAGGCGCGCCTGCCCACTGGGCGAAATAGCGTGCGCCCTCGAGGCATCGCGGCATTCCGCTGACACTGCCGCCACGCTGAATGTTGCCCATTCCGCCACCGAAGCGCACCGCATCGGCAGTCACCACACCCCTGTCGCGCGACAAATTGGTAACGACGACGCGGTTGTCGGGACTGCTTCCCTTGTCAAAACGGAACTTTCCGAGGTAAGTCCATGTGCTGCCGCCCATTTGCTGGTTGACATGAAACACCGTGCGCTCGCCCTGATGGAACACGATGTACTCGGCATCGGTGACGCTGTTGGGCAGCGACTGGTAACTTATGTAGACCCCATAGTCGCCCGTTTCGGGCACATCGGGTTGATAGGAAATCCACGATTCGCCTTTCTTCGCCACCGATTTCGCCATCCTCGCCGTGCCAGCCACAAAGGCATTCTCGCCGTCGCGATAGGTGCCTTGATGCAGGGCAAAGCCCTTTTGCGGCGCGTTGCGCCATTCGTTGCGGCCGTTTTCCTCGGTGTAGGAAGCGTTGGCGGGGTTCATGTCGTTGTCGACTATTACCTCGTTCTTCTGCCAATCGCGCTCGCGCGGCGAGAAGACCACTGCCCCTGCGTTCTCGAGCATGGGCATTAGGTAAGGCACAACGATAGTCTGCGTGAAGAGGTCTTCGGTGGTTCCGAAGAGGTTGGGGCGTTGCCAGCGCCACCGTGCTTTACTGCCGTCATAGTAAATGCCATGACTTGCCCAAAGCGTCAGGTGGCGGTTGTAGAGTCCGTGAGTGATGTTGAAGGGTCGGGAGACATTGTTTACCCAGGGGTTGCCGTCGTAATCTATGTCACCCCAAGAGCGCGTCAGATTGGGATTGTCGGACGTTGCGCCCTCGATGAGTTCTTCTATCGGCAGCCCACAAGTGACAATCCGCAACCGATAGCGGCTGTAGGGCTTCTTCAAAGCCTTGCCGAGGCGTTTGTAAAAAGCCTTCACCAGCGACGGAGTGAACTCCTGCGAGGCGAAGATATCGCTCACCCGCACCGTAAACTCGCGCTGACGGTCGTCCACGGAATAGGAAATCACTCTCGAAGTGTTTGCCGGAGCGGAGGACTTGGCGTTGCAGTTGAGCATAAACTCACTGAGTTGGTCGTCCAGTCTGTCGTTGGCAGCCGCGGCAAACAAAGGCGATGACAGTACCGTCACAGCCAAAAACAAGAATGACAATAATCGTTTCATCACAAATTCCCCACCGTAAACAGTTCCGGTCGCTTGCCTTTGAAATCCTTGAAATAAGTCTTTATCGACCTCATCTCCGCATCGACATCGCCCGAGGGCACAACGGTCTTGGTGCAGACAATGCGTTTCTGCGAGTAGTCCAAGCCATAGAGGAGCACGGGGATGCCTGCTTTCAGGGCGATAAAGTAAAAGCCTTTCTTCCAGTCGGGGTTCAGGGAGCGCGTTCCTTCGGGCGTGATGCAAAGCCCGAACTCGTCCGCTTGCATCGCCTTCTCGGCCAGAGCGTCGGTCATACTCGTGTGCTTGCCGCGACTGACAGGTATTCCTCCGAGCCGGCGGAACAACGATCCGAGCGGCCAAAAGAACCATTCCTTCTTCATAAGAAAGTTGATTAGGATGCCTTCAGCCCTCGAATAGAGCAGCCCCATGATGAAATCCCAGTTGCTTGTATGCGGAGCCAGACAGATGATATACTTCTTCGGGTGGCTCTCGGTTACTTCCTTGGTCCATCCCAAACGCTTGTATAAAAGCCATTTGCAAAAACGCTGCTTTACGCTCATAATCCCTTTAGGTGGGTTCTTAAAATTGGCTTTGCCAGATTGCGGAACTATTTTCGAGTTTCAATTTGTTTGAGAGTGAAGGAGTATAGC
>CAYXGN010000030.1:0-15232 GCA_964464505.1 uncultured Prevotella sp. | reverse complement strand
CCCACAAACAGCCTATGGAAACAACGTTCATCCCCGACCCATGTCAATTGGAAGTGATTGAGGCAGAGGGTGGCAACCATCTCGTCCTGGCTCCTCCGGGGTGCGGCAAGACGCAAATCCTTGCCGAACGCATTTGCCATGCCCACGCCAAAGGGGTGGACTACGCCGACATGCTGTGCCTCACCTTCACCAACAGGGCCGCCCGCGGCATGACGGAACGGATAGCACAGCGCATCGGTGACGATGTCATCGGCGAGGTGTTCGTGGGCAATGTGCACCGCTTCTGCTCACGTTTCCTTTTCAACAACGGCTTGGTGGCGGCGGAATCGTCGGTCATCGACGATGACGATGCCATTAGCATCCTCGCCCGTTACCTCGGCGACGACGAGTTTTTGGTGTTGTCGCACTACCAACGGAGGCGCGATTACACCACCGTCTTCCATCTTTCCAGCTTCATGCACCAGATAAAGATGGGGCATCCGAGGGCTCTCCGACTCCACAACGACTGCCTTGACAGCGACGATATCGCTGCGATGAACTACATCTGCGCATCGCAAAAGAAGGAGTTTACGGCGGAAATGATGGTCGACATGTATCTCCATGCCGACGATTACCGCCCCCTTGTCAACGGCGACACAATGGATTACGGTGCCCAACAGATAGCAAAGAAGATGCTGAGAAAGATGGCTACCGCCCATGCCTACGAGTGTTACAAACGCGAAAACCGCCTGATTGACTTCAACGACTTGCTTATGCTCACCTACGACGCACTCGCTGCCGACAACGGCGAAACGCCGCGCTATCACCGTTACCGCTGGATTCAGGTGGACGAGGTGCAGGATTTGAATCCCCTTCAGATGAACATCATCCGCCTGCTCACTGCCAACGATGCCCACACCGTGATGTGCCTTGGCGACGAGCAGCAAGCCATCTTCTCGTTCATGGGTGCCAAGATGGGCGCTCTCGAGGCGCTGCGGAAGAAGGAAGGATGCCAGTTGCACCACCTTTCAGTAAACCACCGCTCGCCGGAATACCTCCTCAAGGTCTACAACGACTATGCCGCCGAAGTGCTGGGAATAGACCGCTCCCTGCTGCCGCAGCCTTGTGAGGGCAGCAATAAAGCCCGACTGGGCAACGAACTCCTAATACTTTGCAGCAACACCTACGAGGATGAGGTGCGCGATGTGGTGCAGTTCGCCACGCAACTCAACCATAACTTCCCCGGCGACACAACGGCAATAGTGGTAAATGCCAACCACGATGCGGAGGAAATTGCCACGGAACTGAGACGAAAGGGAGTGGGATTCTTCAAGGTTTCTGGCACCGACATGTTCTCTTTGCCCGATGTCAAACTTCTATTTGCGCACCTTGGGGTGCTCAACAACGAGATGAACTTCATGGCGTGGGCACGCCTTCTGCACGGATTGCGCGTGTTTGAAGCCAGTGCTTCGGCGAGAATCTTCGTGCGGGAGTTGTTCGACCGCGCCCTCATGCCACTCGACCTGCTCCGCACTGACGGCAGTTCCTATCTGCAGGAGTTTGTGAAATGCTATGAGAAAGAGGACATTGTGGTGTTCGACACGGAGACAACAGGACTCGATGTGTTTGAAGACGACATCGTGCAGATAGCCGCCGTGAAGATGAGGAAAGGAAAAGTGGTGGACGGTTCGGCGTTCGTGGCGTACCTGAAAACATCGCGCGAGATTCCGGAAAGGCTCGGCGACATCGTAAACCCAATCATAGAGGAGCGCAAACATCACACCCTCGACGACAACGGAGATGCCTTGCGCCGCTTTATGAGTTATGCCGGGGGTGCTGTCCTGCTCGCCCACAACGCCGACTACGACTACCGCATTCTCGAAAACAATCTCCGGCGCTATTGTCCCGGCATCGCTTTGAAGGCCAGTCATACCCGTTATCTCGACTCTTTAAGGCTCGTCCGGCTGCTTCACCCGGAACTTCAGAACCACAAACTCAAATATCTCATCGCCTCATTCGGTTTGGAAGGAGTGAATTCCCACCTTGCCGACGACGATGTCAATGCCACTTGCGGAGTGGTGACCCACTGTTATGAGGAGGCGAAAGAGCGCATAAAGGAGCAGAAAAGGTTTCTCGCGCTGAAGCAGACACGGCAGCACGCCGCGGCATTGCAGAGTGCCTACGGCACTTTCCACGCCGAAGCCATGGCGCGGATGTATGTCCGCCGCGCCAAGGAAGAGACTCCCGCCCTCGTCGACGAACTCCTCCTCTTCCAGCAATTCATGCTCGACGAGGGAAAGATTCAAGCCATTGAAGGGTTCAAACACGTCGTCGCCTTCCTCTCCAACGACCTCATCGACACCGCCAAGGAACGCTCGCTCTACGAGCAACTGTCGCATCACGCCATGGAAATGGCTACCCTTAAGGAAGCCGATTTGTGCGGAGGCGCAGCCATGGACGAGCACATCTTCGTCACCACCATACATAAAGCCAAAGGCCTTGAGTTTGACAATGTCATCGTGTTCGATGCCATCGACGGCAGGTTCCCGAACTATTACACGCGCAACATGCCCCAAATCGCCGCCGAGGACGCGCGCAAATTCTATGTCGCCATCACCCGCGCGAAGCACCGGCTCTATGTGTCGCAGTGCCTGGCACAAGCCAACTGGCACGGAGAAACAAGCCAACGTTACCTCACTCCTTTCATGCGCCCGGTGGAAAAACATTTCAGCAGTGTGGTGATGGAGCCGCCTTCGAAAATCAACAATGCATAGTTTTAACGTCAATGAACGGGCGTTTAAAATCGTTAAAAAAGATTTTCACACCCTAAAAAACACCTCTTTTACCCCCCCCCCAGCTCTATTTTTTCTTTCATTTTTATGTTTTTGTAATATAAATTGTGTAATTTTGCAAACTGGAAGTGTGAAAACCGACAAACATTGTAAGTTTTGCCGCAACACAATTTCGCGCTTTCCGCAATAGAAAGAGAATTCATAGAAAGTCTTGCGATAAGGCAAATGGACAATAACAAAATTGAAAAATGAACCTGTTACACAAGATATGTAATTGGTGCTTCGACCGAAGGGCACTCTCCTACTGGCTCATCCTGGCTTACGACAGCATCGCGGTGCTGCTGTCAGGACTGCTTGTTTTCTGGATACAGAAAGGCACTCCGTTTATGGAACACAACTTCCTCAGCATCATGTTGGGCTTGCTTGCATGCCTGGTGATATATATTGCCGCCTTCTGTGCATTCCATACGTTCAACGGAATGCTCCGTTTCTCGTCATTCATTGACCTTCACCGCCTCGCCTACTCCACTTTTACGGCTGGCGTTGTCACCTGTTTCTTCCGCCTCATACAATTGTATGTGGGTTACGAAGATGTCATTCTGTTCCCCCGTTTTTCCAGCAGCCTGCTCATTTTTATATGTGCCACGATGCTGATGTGGACCCTCCGCATCGCCGTCAAATCGTTGCACGACTTCTATACCGACGGCACCAAGATTCTCCCCAACGCTTTTATTTATGGCTACCAGAACAGTGCCATGTCGATAGCAAAGAGCCTTCGCTCGGAGAAAGAGGCACAATATCGCCTTAAAGGATTCATCGCTCCCGAGCGGGTGCCGACAGGTTCCTATCTGATGGGACTCAAAATCTACAACGACTACGACGGCATCGTGGAGATAATGAAGCAACAGCACATCAAAGTGCTGCTCGTTTCGCCCCACCAGACACACATCTTCGTGCATCGCACAAAACTCATCAGCGCCCTCATCAACGCCGAGATAAAAATCATGATGATGCCCCGGGCACAGGAATGGGACGGAAAGTCAGACCTTTCCTATTCCCTTTTGCGCCCCGTTGACATCGAAGACCTCCTTCCGCGCGACAAGATTGAAGTGAATATGGAGGCCATCGGCAAGATGCTTACAGGCAGACGCGTGCTCATAACGGGTGCAGCCGGAAGCATCGGAGCGGAGATAGCGCGGCAAGTGGCACTGTTCGGTCCTGCCGACTTGGTGCTTCTCGACATGGCGGAGACTCCGGCTCACGACGAACGGCTCTTCATGGCGAAGAAATTCAGCAACCTCGAGGTGCACACCATAGTGGGTTCCATCACCAACAAGGCGCAGATGGAGGCCATCTTCAAGCATCATAAGCCCGAGTTTGTGTTCCATGCGGCAGCCTACAAGCACGTGCCGATGATGGAAGACAA
Organism: uncultured Prevotella sp.; assembly: GCA_964464505.1. GTDB lineage: Bacteria > Bacteroidota > Bacteroidia > Bacteroidales > Bacteroidaceae > Prevotella. Next base: position 11,035 of record CAYXGN010000030.1, on the reverse strand, counting down.
CCCTGCCATGGCTGTGCAGAACAACATCTACGGCACACGTGTCGTTGCCGACCTCGCCGTAAAGTACGGCACCAAGAAGTTCGTTATGATTTCAACGGACAAGGCAGTGAACCCCACCAACGTGATGGGATGCTCGAAACGCATCTGCGAGATATATTGCCAGTCGCTCAACAACGCCATCGCCAGCGGCGAAGTGAAGGGCGAGACGCAGTTTGTCACAACACGTTTCGGCAATGTCCTCGGCTCAAACGGAAGCGTGATACCGCTCTTCAAGGAGCAGATAAAGAACGGCGGACCCGTCACGGTGACACATAAGGACATCATCCGTTACTTCATGCTCATCCCGGAGGCATGCCGTCTGGTGCTGGAAGCAGGAACAATGGGTAAGGGAGGAGAGATTTTCGTCTTCGATATGGGTGAGCCTGTGCGCATTGCCGACCTTGCCCAGCGCATGATTGACCTCTCAGGTGCGAAGGATGTAAAGATTGTCTACACCGGACTCCGCGACGGAGAGAAACTCTACGAAGAGGTGCTTAACGATGCAGAGGCAACGAAACCCACCGTACATCCGAAAATAAAGGTGGCTGAAGTGCGCCAATATCCATACGAACTCGCGCTCAAGAACGAGGAGGAACTGTTTGAAATATCACTCAGTTACGACGATATGGAAATCGTGAAGAAGATGAAAGACATAGTGCCGGAGTATAAAAGCCAGCACAGCAAATACTCCGTGCTCGACAAATAAAGGCATAACAACAAGAAAAGCGGGACGAAAACGCATCATAATGCGCCTTCGTCCCGCTTTCATTTGAGGTGGGTTCCTATTTCACGCTCGACTTGCCCAGAGCACCGTACACCACTTTTGCGACAAGCGGCTTGCTTGCTTCCTCGGTCATTCCGTGCCCAAGTCTGCCGTAGATGAACGGCACTTCGAGTCCTTTTATGCAGTAATGGGTGATGTCAGCCACCAAGTCGACATCCTCAATATCAAACTCTCCCTCTGCTTTTCCCTCAGCATAGACCTTCCGGAAAAGTTCTATCTCGTCCTCATCGAAGTTCTTTCTGACCTTTTCCACCATCCAGATGTTGCGGAAAAACTCTGCTCTGAGGTTGCCGTTGCGCACCACCGTCTCGCGAATCATGCTCAAATGGGTGTAAATCAACTCGATAATCTTGTCCTGCGGCTGTGTTTTCTTCGCCGCAACCTCATCGAGCCGGTCACTGAGACGTTCCAGTTCCGACTCGATAACAGCCGAGTAGACCTCCTCCTTGCGATTGAAATAGGTGTAGAGAGTGCGTCGCCCCTTTCCCGAAGCCACAGCGATGTCGTTCATTGTTGTGTTGGCAATGCCGTTCTTGGCAAACAGTTGGCGCGCCACATCCACGAGTTTCTGTCGCGTTTTTGATATTGACATAATCTTTTTCTTTAAGTTTTGCGTGCCGGGCAGCATCTTTTCGCGAAATATGCACACCCACATCTCTGTGTGCAAAAATACTTTTTTAATTCCAAACTGGCAAAAAAACGAGGGTAAAAAGTTTCGTTCTATTTCATCGGAACCTTCTTTATGCACACCTGCCGCACCTCCGCTCCGTTGTCATCGGCAGTGAACATAACATAACCTGAGGCGTTGGCAGAGCCTGAACCGTTGGGATTGGCAAGGCTTACATCGGTTGCTATGAGTTCACCATTGACCGTTACGCTCACCTTATTGGCATGGACACGGATGTTGGCGGTACACCATTCGCCCTCCGCCGGAAACTTTTTCCACACCGCTTCGCCCTCAATCCGTGCGCCATCAGTGCGGCTAAGCGAGAGTACGGGCACGGAATGAAGGCTCAAAACGAGCGAACCCGCAGCGCGCCAATCGAATGTCATGTCGAAATCGGCGAGTTCTTCAGTCATCTTCCAGAACCCTCTCTTACCCATAGCGGTGGTTTGCGTCATTGCGAGGTTGTAGCCGCAGTCGAGCCGGCATTCCTCCATCGCCTTCAACACGCGGTCGATTGCGGCACTGGCTCCCTCTTCATCATAGTGGCAAGCGAGCGAATACTTGGCTGCATTGAGCATGTTGTAAGCGTGTTTTCCGCCGTTTGCCTGCGCGTTATTGCCCAGAATGTCAGCCACTGCCACTGCCGTGGCATCGCCCATAGTGCGCGAGTCGTAGTATTTCCTTATGTAAGCGAGAGCCTGAACGAGTCGTGTTGTGCCCAAGTCAACGATGATTTTGCGGCGGATGTCGTCACACGGGTTCAGCGCATCGGCTTCGCGGAGGAGCAGATAACGCATGGCTGGGTTGAGATTAAGCCTTCCTAACAGAGTGATATAGCGTGCGAGGATGCCGTCGCGGGCCTGTCCGCTGCGCTGTCGCGCCATCTCCAACAATCTGGGGAGTGCCGATGGCGTGGCATTTGAGGCAAGAAGACTGTCGGCGGAAGCATCGGGCAGCGTGCGCATGCGGTCGACGAGGAGGTCGAGGGAAGTGGTCCAGAACGGAGTGGCAGTCACTTTGGGTGCCGCTTTCGTCACCGGCGCAGCCACGGCACTGCCTTTTCGCGCCTCAACAACGAGGGCAACGAGGGAGTCGGCAGCCGCCCCCATACTCCCGACTTGCGACAAGTCGGCATCGATACCGTCCATAGCGACGAGCGTGCGGAACGCCACCGGAGCCATATCGGCATCGCCCAGATACATGACGAGATGCGTAACGTCGGCGGCAGTGGCGCAGGTTGCGAGTCCGTCGAGCAAGTGTCGGCGCACATTGGGGTCATCGCTGCGGTCGATGGCTTTCTTCAATCCCTCGCGCATGGCGTCGGCATAGGGTGCGCCCTCGGCAGTTTGGGTGAAGTCGGCGATAGCATCGATGAGTTTGAGGCACGCCCGTTGGCGCGCCGGGTCGTCATCGTTGCCCATGCGACTAATCATTTCTATGCTCATATCGGCAACGGAAGCCAACTGCCCCATGACTTCCGCTGAAGGCATATAACCTGTCATCGTTATCTGACTGACGGCATCTTCGGCGAGGGTCATAACAGTGCGGCGCGTCACTTGTGCCTCAATGGTGAGGCTGAGGAAAAGAGAAAGGAGGAGAGAAATTGTTTTTTTCATTGTCAATATGGGCGAGTTGGCTCGCGGTGAATGGATGTAAAACCAACGCAAATTTACGAAAAAATAGTGGCTTTCGCTAAGGGAAAGGAGAAATTTGTAGTAGGCGCCGATCGCCGAGACGCGCCCGACGCAACGGCAAAAGCAATTTAATGGGCGCACCTCGGCGATGTGCGCCTACTACAAATACCTTTGCATTCCAAAAAAATGTGTAATTTTGCACCGCGATGTAATAAAAAAAATAGAAATCAAGCAAACCGTTTTCAGATTAACAAAAAACTATGAAGAAACAGACTATAGCGATTGACACCCCTTTCCAGAAGCCCGATGCCTACGGCGCATTGAGTATGCCGGTTTACCATACCTGCGCCTATGAGTTCGCCGATGCCACATCGATGGCTGACGCTTTCTGCGGCAGGACCGACGAACCCGATTATTCCCGCGTGATGAACCCCACAGTGACCTACCTCGAACGTAAGGTGGCGGCGATAACAGAAGCCGAGCACGTGACGGCATTGTCGTCGGGGATGGCAGCTATCAGCAACACCCTTCTGTCGCTGGTGGACGCAGGCAAGAACGTGGTGACATCGCGCCACATGTTCGGCAACACCTTCTCGCTGCTCACAAAGACACTGCCGCGACTCGCCGTGGAGCCTCATCTGTGCGACCTCACCGACCTGGACGCTGTGGAGAAGGCTGTCGACGACAACACCTGTTGCATCTTCCTCGAAATCATAACCAATCCCCAACTGGAGGTGGCAGACCTCCGTGGACTCGCAAGCATAGCCCACAAGCACGGCATTCCCCTTGTGGCTGACACCACAGCGATACCTTTCACCGTGTTCTCGGCAAAGGAATTGGGCGTGGACATAGAAGTGGTGTCGACGACAAAATACCTCTCCGGCGGCGCGACGACAATCGGCGGTATGGTGATGGACTATGGAGGGCATCCCGAATTCACCCGCCGCATGCACGACGAGATGCTCTTTAACCTCGGTGCCTATATGACACCGCACGTCGCCTATATGCAAAATCTGGGATTGGAGAACCTTGACGCGCGCTACACCATGCAAACGATGAACACCCTTGAACTTGCCATCCGACTGAGACAATTGCCACAAATAAAAGCCATCAACAGTCTTGCGCTGCCCGACAACCGCTTCCACAACATCGCAATGCAGCAGTTTGGGGGTACGGTGGGGTGCATGTTCACCATCGACCTCGAGTCGCAGGAGGCGTGCTTCCGCTTCCTCAACAATCTGAAACTCGTGCGCCGCGCCACCAATCTCTTCGACAACCGCACGCTGGCGATACACCCTGCAAGCACCATCTTCGGTCCGTTCAGCGACGAGCAACGCCGCGCCATGGACGTAAACGACACCACCATCAGGATAAGTGTGGGATTGGAGAGCGTTGACGACATCTTCGAAGACTTCAAGCAGGCACTGCAATAGTCCCTCACCATAACTTGACAAAAAGGAAAACAATGACATACGATTTCGACAAGACAATCGACCGCCACGGCACAGGAGCCTTGGCTCTCGACGTGTTGCAGGAGCGTTACGGCAGAGCCGACCTCCTTCCGCTGTGGGTGGCAGACATGAATTTCGCCACGCCGCAGTTTATCACCGACGCGATGAAGCGTCGCCTCGACCACTCTCTCTTTGGTTACACCGTCCTGCCGAAGGACTATTGGCAGACGGTGATGCGATGGATAGAAGAGCATCACCAATGGACGGTGCGCGAAGAATGGATGCGTTTCATCCCGGGCATAGTGAAAGGCATCGGCTTCGCAGTGAATGTGTTCGTCAAAGCCGACGAGAAAGTAATCATTCAACCGCCTGTCTATCATCCTTTCCGACTCACTCCCGAAGGCAACAAACGCGAGGTGGTGATGAACCCGCTAATCCGTCACGACGACGGCACCTATTCCATGGACTTCGACAACCTCAAGAAGGTGGCTGACGACAAGTGCCGTCTGCTCATACTCAGCAATCCCCACAACCCAGCAGGCATTGTTTGGGATGTGGAGACACTGCGCCGTCTGGCTCATTTCTGTGCCGAGCGCGGCATCATCGTTGTCTCCGACGAGATACATTGCGACATGGCTCTCTTCGGCAACAAGCACCATCCGTTTGCCTCTGTGTCCGAGGAAGCGGCGCAATGCAGCATCACCTTCGGCGCACCCTCAAAGACTTTCAACATCGCGGGCATAGTGAGTTCCTACTGCATCGTGCCTAATGAGACGCTCCGCAAGCCTTTCTTCGAATGGCTGACAGCCAACGAACTCGACGAACCGCACCTCTTTGCGCCCATAGCCACAATGGCAGCGTTCAACGAAGGAGAGGAGTGGCGGCAGCAGATGTTGCACTACATCGAGGGCAACATACTCTTTGTGGAGGACTATCTGAAAGAGAACATTCCCCAGATACGCCCACTGCGCCCCCAGGCATCGTTCCTTGTGTGGCTCGACTGCCGCGGATTGGGATTGCAACACGACGACCTTATCGACCTGTTTGTCAATAAAGCGCGCCTCGCCCTCAACGACGGAGCGATGTTCGGAAAGGAAGGTGAGGGATTTATGAGAATGAATGTGGCATCGCCAAGGGCGATACTCGAAGAAGCTCTCGGGCGATTGAAGGGGGCGACGGAATAATCGTAGCAGGTTGCGCCCGATGCAGCGTGAAAAACGATTCAGTGGGTGCGTCTCGGCGATTCGCACCTACTACCCATTCGCTACGCGCTCATACTGTTGCAAAAGCCATTGCTTTTGCTCGGCAATGGTGATGTTGCTGTTGTCAAGAAGGAGGGCATCGGGAGCCTGACGGAGGGGCGATGTGGCGCGATGGGAGTCGAGGTAGTCGCGCTCCTGCACGTTTTTGAGTATGTCGTCATAGTCGGCAGGCATCCCCTTGTCAATGAGTTCCTTATAGCGCCGTTGCGCCCTTATCTCGGCGGATGCCGTCACAAAGACTTTCAACTCGGCTTGGGGGAACACCACTGTGCCTATGTCACGGCCGTCCATCACTATGCCTTTGTCCCTTCCCATGAGCTGTTGCTGCTCCACGAGTTTTGCGCGGACGAAGGGAAGAGCCGCCACTTTGCTCACACGCGACGACACTTCGAGCGTGCGGATGGCTTTTTCCACGCACTCCCCATTAAGGAATGTGTCGGGACGATGAGTTGTTTCATTGAGTTGGAAGGAGATATTGATTTGCGGAAGGAGGGCTTTGAGGCGTTCTTCCTGCACTGTGCCGTCGGCAGAGAAGAGGTTGCGGCGCATGGCAAAGAGAGCCACGGCACGATACATTGCGCCCGTATCGACATAGATGTAACCTATCTCGCGCGCCAAGTCCTTTGCCATCGTACTCTTTCCGCACGAAGAATGGCCGTCAATGGCGATGATAATCTTTTTCATTGTTTTTGGTTTCGTCATAGCGAATAGCCCACATTGAGCATCAGCGAAGAGCTCGACACATGGTATTTGCCATAGGCCACGTTGAGTTTGAAGCGTTGAAGGTTGAGTCCCGCACCGACAGAAAAGCCTGCCCAGTGGTTGCTTCCACCGTCCGTATCGTCAATGTTCATCTCGCTGGCACGGCGGAAGTTGTAGCCCGCTCCAATCCAGATGCTCTCCGAGATGATGGCATCCACACCCACAACGATATGATTTGTGAACTTATAATTCCAATGGTTCAGGTCTACGAGGGTTGCCGAGAGGCGGAAAGGAGTGTGTGCGAAGCGTTTGCTGACGCCCAACTGGATGTCGATGGGCATCGGGTCGTAGTCGTCATCATAGGCTTTCAGCTGTCCGCCGAGGTTCTTTCCCACAAGCGACACCGACCATTCGTGCTGTGGGTCGTAGTAGTTGAGACCCAGGTCCACACACATTCCGATGGAGTTGTAACTGCCGATGTAGGAGGTAATAAACTTCGCCGTGACACCGCCTACGATTTTCTCGCTGAGCATATAAGAGAAATAGCCTGCCACAGCAATGTCCTTTGCCGAGAAATCACCCAATTGGGTGCCGTCGGCAGAGGTCTGTTTCATTTTGCCGTAACCCATATACTGCGCCGAAGCAGCCCATGACGCCTTCTCCTTCACCACACGGCTGAAGGCTGCCCCAGCCATGTTCGCACCCGACATGTAGTTCATGTAACTCAGGGTGATGGTCTTGTCGGAGACGGAGGAGAGCAATGCGGGATTGCTGAAGATGAGGGTCTGGTCATCGTCGACGATTGTGATGTTGTCGCCACCGAGTGCTGCCGCATGCGCACTGACGGGCAGCCGCAGGAAGTTGTAAGTGGAACGGCTTTCCTGTGCTGCTGCATTCAGACTCAAGAAGAGTGCTGTTAGGGCTACGATGGCTTTCTTCATTCTTTCCTGAAATTGTAGTGTCGGCAAAGTTACTAATTTTAGATGTGTCGGGAAAATAAAACGAGAAGAAAAGCCCGAAAGGAGCGGTTATCACTCTTCCTCGTCGTCCTTGATTGTCTTGTCGTAAATCACTTCGGGGTCGGGAAGCCCTTTCTGCATGTCGGAATAGGCGCGGGTGAGGTCGGCTTTGTCGATGGTGACATCGCGGCTGACGGGTCGGTCCTTGTCGTTGAGGGTGTGTGAGAAGAGCCATTCGTAGGTCTTCTTCAAATAGAAGATGCGCGCCAAGGCGCCGTGTGAGGCACCGGAGAGCCAGTCGTAACGCAGGCGTGTGTCGTTGCCGGAGTTCTTCAGTTCCGTCACCACCGTCTGCGAACACTTCACCGGCACTGCCCTGTCTGCCGTGCCGTGGATTATCCAGAACGGCAACTTGCCCAGTCCGCTCTTGTCTTTCAGCGAGCAGCCGCCGCAGAGAGCCATTGCCGCCGCCACCTTGTCGGGGTAAGTGCCGGCGAAGTCCATTGTGCCGTAGCCGCCAAGACTCATCCCAAGGACATAGACGCGGGTGGAGTCGCAGGGGTAGTTGCGCTTCGTCCATTCCAAGACATCGTTTATCTTCGAGGGGTTCCACGACTCACCTGGGTTCTGCGGCACTATGACGAGAGCCGGAATCTCGCGCCCCTTGACGATTGCGTCGAGTGGACCGTAACGCCTTACACGGTTGAGGTTGCGCCCGCAGAGGCTCCGTCCGTGCAGAAAGATTATTACCGGCGTGTTCTCGTAAGTGTAATAATAGTCGGTGGGGGTGTACACCCAGAAGTTGTATCCGCCCTTTTTCTCACTCGTCACAGGTCTGAGGAAGTCGTATTGCGCCCTTGCCAGAGTGGCAGTGAAGAGTGCGCAGAGCATCAGGAGAATTGTTCTTTTCATAGCCGTAAAATGGTTTTTCGTTACGCCAATGCGTTTATGAGACGTACAAAGATAGTAATTTTCAGCGTGTTGGCGCGGGTTTTTGAGTTATTTTAATGTAGGTGGGTTCTAAAAATTCCCACCGTAATAAATATAAATGAAATAATGAATTACGTTTTGTCATCCTGCGGTCTCTTTTCGGTTCAATCCGTTTGTTCGTTCAGTCGTATAGCCCGCTATACTCCTTCACTCTCAAACAAATTGAAACTCGAAAATAGTTCCGCAATCTGACAAAGCCAATTTTTAGAACCCACCTGTATGAAAAAACGGCGCGACAAGCATCAAAGCCTGCCACGCCGTCCCAATTAACAACGCTATTATGTAAACAAAAGATTTTATTTCTTGCCTATGATGCCGAGTTTTGTGCCTTTGATGAATTCCACAAGACCGTTGATTTCCTTGCCGTCGGGCACTTGTTCCTTCACCTGTATGACAGCATCAAAGACGCTTGTCTGTCCGTGGAACACGAGACGATAGGCATTTGCGATGTGGTTGATGACCTTCTCGGAGACACCCGACGACCTGAGCAGAGTCTCGTTCACGCCGGCATAGTGGACGGGGTTGTCAGTGGCGACGATGAAAGGAGGCACATCCTGGGAGATGCGCACGCCGCCCGTCACCATGGACGCGCTTCCCACGCGCACGTTGGGGTTGACGATGACACCGGAAGAGAATATCACCGAACTGTGAATCTCGCAGTCGCCAGCCACCTTCGTGCCGTAGCCGAAGGTGACATAGTCGTCGACGCGGGTGTCGTGGGATATGTGTACGCCCTCCATAAAGAAGTTTCTGTTGCCGATACGGGTCTCCCCGTCGGCGAAGGTGGCGCGGTTGACAACCACATTCTCGCGGAATATGTTCTCATCGCCTATTGTCAGGCGTGTGGAAGCGCCTTGGAAGTTGAAGTCCTGAGGCTCCGCTCCGAGCACAGTGTTCTGATACACCTTGTTGCCGCGGCCTAAACGGGTGCCGTTGAGGATGCTGACATAAGGGTAAATCACACAGTCGTCGCCGATTTCCACATCGCCTTCAACATAGGCGAAGGGGTATATGGTCACGTTTTTGCCGATTTTCGCTTTCGGGTCAACGTATGCTTTTTCGCTAATCATATTTATAATGTTTTGAGATTTTTATTTTAATAGCGTCCTCCCCCCAATGCGTAGTAGAGGTTAACCACTGCCTGCATCTTGTAGAAGTCGTCCTGCACTTTGGAGAGTTCGGCATTGAGCAGACTCTGCTGTGCGGTGATTACTTCGAGATAGGTGGCAGAACCGTCGTTGAACAACATTCGGCTGTACTCCACGTTCTTCTTCAAGCTCTCCACTTGCTTTGCTTCCAACTCGCTCTTTTCTGCCGAGGAGTTGTACAGGACGAGGGCGTTGCTCACCTCACTGCCTGCCGACAGCACTGCATTCTGCCATGTGTTGAACGCCTGCTCCTCCTGTGCCTTTGCCACCTTAAGCCCGGCTACAATCTGACCGTGGGCGAAGATGGGTTGCGTGAGGCTTCCGATGGCTGACAAAAGCCACTTGCCGGGGTTGACAATGCCTGCTCCCGAGTTGTTGGTGAAGGCTCCGCTACCCGAGATTGTGATGCTCGGATAGAACTTGGAGCGCGCTGTGTTGACATCGTAGAAGCACTGTGCGAGCGACATCTCAGCATAGTGGACATCGGGACGGTTGGACAACAGCTGCAGACCGATGCCCGTTGAGAACTCCGAAGGAAGCGACTGACCCTCGAAAGTACCTCTTTCTATGTGCTGCGCCTGCTGTCCGAGGAGCAGCGAGAGGGAGTTTTCGGTCTCGCGAATCTGCCGTTTCAGTTCGGTGCTCTGTGCCAACACCGAGTAGTAGTTGGCTTCGGCACTCTGCACAGAGGTCTCGCGCACACGGCCGAGGTCCTTTTGTATCTTCATGATGTCCCAAGTGTCCTTGGTCAATCCAGCCATATTGTCCACCACTTCGAGTTGCTTGTCAAGCATAAGCAAGGTGTAGTAGAGGTTGGCAATGTTGCTTATCACTTTGGTCTGAACCACGAGTTGGTAATCCTTTGTGGCGAGGAGCGCCATCTGTGCCGACCGTTTCTGGTTGAGGAGGTTGCCGAAGAGGTCGATGCTCCAGCTTGCAGAGATGGGCAGCGAGTAGGTCTTCGTGGCTTGGTTGCCGTCCCATGAGGAGATGGTTCCCTGCGGCGAGAATGTGAAACTCGGCACGAAGGCGAGTTTGGCAGCCATGAGCTGCGCCTCCACCATCTTCACGTTGAGGGCGGCGTTGAGCATGTTGGTGTTGTTCGCCAGACCTTTTTCGATGAGCTGCTGCAACTGCGGGTCGGTGAAGACACTGCGCCACGGCAGGTTGCCGAAGCTTGCGGTGTCAGCCACAGCGAGGGTGTCGGTGTCGCTGTGGACATCGCGCACGAGTCCTTTGGTGTTCACTTCGGGACGCTCATATTTGTTGTATATTCCGCAACTGCTCATCAACAGGGCGGCAGAAGCGAAAAGTATTGCTTTCTTTAATTTCATTGTTTCTTCGTTTATGGTGGGTTCTAAAAATTGGCTTTGTCAGATTGCGGAACTATTTTCGAGTT
>CAYXGN010000029.1:0-15296 GCA_964464505.1 uncultured Prevotella sp. | reverse complement strand
AGCTGGAAGCCCGCAACGAGGTGAAATGGGAGACCTACACCAAGAAGATTCAGATAGAAGCGCGCGTCTTCGGCGACTTGTCAATGAACCACATCATCCCCGTCTGCACGCATTATCAGAGTCAGTTGGCAAAGAATGTTCAAAGCATGTACGACATCTTCCCTGCCGAACAGGCTGCAAAACTCACCTCACGCAACAAGAAAATCATTGAGGAGATAGCCGAAGGAACGCAAAAGATAGAGACAGGAGTGGAGGAACTCATCAACGCCCGCAAGGTGGCGAACCGCATAGACGACGAGCACGAGAAAGCAATCGCATATCACGACACCGTCGCTCCGAAGATGGAAGAAATCAGGAAGGAGATTGACAAACTCGAACTCATAGTGGCTGACGAGCTTTGGACGCTTCCAAAATACCGCGAGCTCCTCTTCATCCGCTAAACCACGGAGCCTCAACGGCTCCGCCGCGAGGCTATAGAAGAACTTTTTTATTGACCTTATAAAAACGCGAAAAGCAACGAATGGCTGAGAAGCCGTCCGTTGCTTTTCTTTTATTGGTGACTGTTTTCCTATTTCGCCTTGAACCTTTCGGCTTGCTGGCGGATTAGTTCTGCATCGTTGAAATAGTCTATCTGCATGGCACGGCGCACTTCGCTCATGGTCTGTGCGGCTGTCTCGCGCGCTTTTTCAGTGCCTCGGCGCAGGATGTTATAGATTTCGGGGATGTCCTGCTCGAACTCATGGCGGCGCACACGAATGGGCTCCAGCATATTGTCAAGCACGCTGTTGAGGAACTTTTTGCATGTGCCGTCGCCGATACCACCGTGTACATAGTGTTCCTTCAACTCATCGAGCGACTTGTACTCGGGCCAGAATTCGGCGAAGTCATCGGGCGTGCTGAACGCTTCGAGATAGGTAAAGACGGCATTTCCTTCAAGGTTGCCCGGCTCGTCCATACTCATTCGCGGTGCGCCGTTTGACATTTTCTTTACCTTTTTCCACACCTCCGCAGCCGAATCGGACAGATAAATGCAGTTGCCGAGACTCTTGCTCATCTTCTCTTTGCCGTCGGTACCGGGCAGACGGCGTGCCGTTGCGTTCTCGGGGAGCATTATTTCGGGTTCCACAAGCACCTCACTGTAAGTCTGGTTGAAGCGGCGTACGAGTTCACGCGTCACCTCAATCATCGGCTCCTGGTCCTCTCCCGCAGGCACAGTAGTGGCTTTAAAGAGAGTGATGTCGGCAGCCTGACTCACCGGATAGCAGAAGAATCCGAGCGGAATGTTGGCTTCGAAATTGCGCATCTTTATTTCTGTCTTCACTGTTGGGTTTCGTTGCACACGACTTACCGATATCAGGTTCATCAGATAGGTGGTGAGTTCGGCGAGTTCAGGAATTGCACTTTGAATGAAGAGGGTGCATTTTTCGGGGTCAAGACCAGCCGAGAGGTAGTCGAGAGCCACTTCGATGATGTTCTGTCGAATCTTCTCCGGGTTGTCGGCATTGTCGGTCAGTGCCTGGACATCAGCCATAAACACAAACATCCGGTCGTAGTCGCCCGCGTTTTGGAGTTCCACACGGCGGCGCAATGAGCCTACATAATGTCCCAAATGAAGTTTTCCTGTGGGGCGGTCGCCCGTTAAAATTACTTTTCCCATATATGTTTTTATTTTTGTTCTTAATAGATTAGTCTTTGCAAAGATACATTAAATAAGGCGAAACGCAAAGCAAAAAGGCGGCAATGTGGCGTTGTCGTGGCTGTAATTCATAAAATATGAGTAACTTTGCACCGCTTTTTGGCGGCGCGGCGAACCTTCTTTTGGTTTGCGAAGAAGCCGCCTATACATTATTAATATAATATAGGAGGCATCGCAAAACGTCTTTTTGCCATCGGCAAGAGACACGCAATGCGAAGCCATAACACCATATCGATGAAGAAAAAACAACTCCTTCTCGTCAGCGACGTAGTGGGTTACGGCAAGGTGGGAGCCTTGGCCATGGTGCCGGTACTCTCTTATATGGGCGTGCCTTTCTATGCTTTGCCCACCATGTTGGTGTCCAACCCCTTCGAATACGGCAAGTTTGCCACCTCGGAGACGACCTCCTACATCAGCAGTGTGCTCCCCGTCTGGCGCGAGTTGGGTTTCAGTTTCGATGCCATCGCCACAGGAATCATCGCCTCGGAGAGTCAGGCGCGCCTCGTGTCGGCATACTGTCGCGAGCAGGCGGAGACAGGCACGCGCATCTATGTAGACCCCGTCATGGGCGACGAAGGCCATCTCTACAACGGCATCACGCCCGACCGCATCGTATGTATGCGTGAAATGGTGGCTGTGGCACACTTAATCTACCCCAACATAACGGAGGCTTGCTATCTCACCGACACCGCCTACCGCCCCGAAGGCTACTCCACGTCGGAGACTTACGCCATAATCGACCGTTTGAGAAGCATCGGCACGCGCTCGGTTCTTATAACAAGCGTCATCGTTGACGGCCAGTCGGCAGTGGCAGGCTATAACGATGACAACGGCAACTACTTCGTTCTGCCGTTCACCGAAATTCCCGTCCACTTCCCCGGAACGGGCGACATCTTCTCGGCGGTGCTCCTTGGGCATCTCCTCGACGGGGAGACGCTGGAGGAAAGTACGCGTAAAGCCATCGACACCATGTATCGCCTCATCGACGCCAACAAGGACAATGCCGACAAAAACAGCGGCATCGCCGTTGAGAGATACCTCAATTTGATTTGAGGAAACACGTTATTCGCGACATCCATAACACAAAAAAGGAGTCGGGAAACAATTTTAACGTCCGTCGTGGGCGCAACGATTGTTTCCCGACTCCTTTATTTTTTCATTTGCGATAAAGGGCAAACTGTAGTAGGTGCGAATCGCCGAGGCGCACCCTTTGAAACGCTAATGTCCTTCTAATTTAATGGAGGCGTCTCGGCGATCCGCCCCTACTAATTTTCCAAAATATTCCTTAGGTGGGTTCTAAAAATTGGCTTTGTCAGATTGCGAGGATATTTTCGAGAGCAATTTGTTTGTGAGTGCAGGAGTATAGCGGGCTATACGACTAAACGAACAGACAAATTGAGCCGAAAAGAGACCGCAAGATGACAAAACGTAATTCATTATTTAATGTTTATTTGTTACGGTGGAAATTTTTAGAACCCACCTTTAATACAGCGCCTTCGGGCTGATGCGGAACGTGAAGTCATAGTCTTTGTACTCCACACGGTGTCCCTTGCGGGAGCGACCGTCCTCTCCCCAACTGTCAACGCCGCCCACTCCGGCTTGCGTCAAGTCGATGCAGAGGTTGGTAAACTTCGACTTTGGCACTGATGGAGAGTGGCGTTGGTGCTTCTCATCGCCCTCGTCGAGGTCGGAGATGTTATAATGCAACGCCGAAGCGGAGAAGAGTTTGTCCGACTCAACACGCAATCCTGCGCCGTTGCCGTCCGACTGATTCCACCACCGAAGGTCGCTCATCGTTCCCGTTTCCTGCGGCCGTATGTAAGGATAGAACATCTCGTCGGCAGTGGAAGAATAGACGCCCACGTTCTGAGAGTACTTGCGGTCGCTGTAGTTCTCCACCGGTCCGCGACCGAACCATTGGCTCTTGTCCATCTCGTAAGGCAAGTTCATCACCATGCCGAAGCGCAGCATCTCGGGCACATCGGCTCCCTCCGTGGTCTGGAGGTTCTGGTTTACGGTGAGCACGCCGTTGTCGTCCACCTGATAAGTGAGCGTGAGCACAGCCTGAACTTGCGGCATGTCGAACGCCACCTTAACGGTCTTGGCTTTTTTGTCAGCCTCAACCGACTTCAAAGTCATCTCCGGGTTGCGCCAAACAGCAAACTTCTTCTGCGAGGAAGCACCCATATCGTTGTCGGTCACAGCGCGCCAGAAGTTGGGACGGAGCGCTCCTCCCTCGGCGAGCAGACTCTTTCCGCCCACCTCATAACGCTCGATGAGACCCGAAGCGCGGCCCACGGCGAGCACGAAGTTGGTGCCTTGCAGCACAATCTGCGGCTCCTTCTTCTTGTTGATGAGCTTCACTGCCTTTGTGGAAGCGGCATTGAGAGCCACCTGCGAACCCTTGATTTCGCGCAAGGGGAGTTGCTGATGCGCCACAATGTCGCCTGCCTTGAGCATGTCAGCATTCTTTTTCAGGCGGAACTCAATGTTGAGTTGCACGTCCTTTGCGTTCTTGCAGGCATCAAGGTTGTATGGAAGAGTGAGTTGCATCGACTTCTGCGGCTGCAGAGAAGAGAGGTCGGCGATGGTGCCGTTCTGCTGTTCCACGCCGTCGGCAACGATAGCCCACGAGAGCGACACATTGTCGGCATTGCGGAAGAACAACTCGTTCTTCACGCTGACAACGCCCTTTTCGAGGTCGACGGGGTTCACCCAGAAGTTCTGATAATAGTAAGCCACTTCGTAAGCCTCGGGATTTGGCTTGCGGTCGGGGCTTATGAAACCGTTGCAGTTGAAGTTATTGTCCGACGGGTCATAGTCGTTGAAGTCGCCGCCATAGTTGTAAATCATGTTGCCTTGGGCATCCTTGCCGCGCAATCCCTGGTCCACGAAGTCCCAGATGAAGCCTCCCTGATATTTCGGATACTTGCGCACGAGGTCCCAATAGTCCTTCATCACGCCGCAGGAGTTGCCCATTGCGTGGGCATATTCGCAGTGGATGAGCGGCTTTTTCATATTCGGGTCGGCGGCATAACGCTCCGTCGACTCTGGCGTGATGTACATCTCGGCATAGAGGTCGGTGTTGTCGCCGAGGATAGCACGCTCGAAATGTACGGGACGCGTGGGGTCTTGCGCCTTTATCCAGTTGTAGGTGGCGGTGAAATTCTTTGAGTCGGCAGTCTCATTGCCCATCGACCAGTAAATGATGGAAGGATGGTTGTACTGCTGTTCCACGTTGTTCTGGTTGCGTTCGAGTATCTGTCGCGCGAAAAGGTCGGTTGCTGTGATTGCATCAGGAGCGTAGTAAAAACCGTGACTCTCCTGGTTTGCCTCGGCGCAGACATAGAGTCCGTACTTGTCGCAAAGCTCATACCACTGCGGGTCATTGGGATAATGGGCTGTGCGCACGGCATTTATGTTGAACTGCTTCATAAGACGGATGTCCTGAATCATGCGTTCCCGGCTTACCACATAGCCACCATCGGGGTCCATTTCGTGACGGTTGGCACCCTTGATGAGTATTGGCTGACCGTTGACAAGCAATTGCGAATTCTTTATCTCCACCTTACGGAATCCCACCTTCACTGCGATTGCCTCCACTTCCTTGTCGTTCTGCATCACAGTGGCAAGGAGAGTGTAAAGGTTTGGAGTCTCGGCGGTCCATTTCTCGGGCTTTTCCACGTCGAACTTCACCGTCGCATTGATTTCGGCGATGCTCTTTCCGCTTCTCGCTTTCACCTTGGCGGTGTTGAGAATCTTGCGACTTATGATGTTGCCTGTGGGGTCTACGAGGTCGAGAACGAACTTGGCGTTGCCTTTTCCACGCACGTTCACAGCGAGACTACCGTTGGTATAGGTCTCATCCAAGTCGGGAGTGCAGCGCAGGTTGTCCACATGCGCCTTTTGAGAGCGACTGTAAAGGAAGCAGTCGCGAGCCACTCCGGAGAGCCGCCAGAAGTCCTGGTCCTCGCTGTATGAGCCGTCGCACCAACGGAAAGTCTGGAAAGCGATGAGGTTTTCACCTTTCTTTATATATGGAGTGATGTCGAATTCCGTTGCCGACTTGGAGTCTTCGGAATAGCCGACGAACTTGCCGTTCACATAGAGATAGATGTTTGAGGTGACACTTCCAAAATGAGCGATGACCTGTCGGCCGTCCCACGCATCGGGAATGACGATGGTGCGGCGGTAGGTACCCACATGATTGTCCTTCACCGGCACCTCGGGGGGATTGTTCTTAAAGTGTCCGCGCCATGCGAAACCAATGTTCACATACTCCGGGTCGCCGTAACCGTTGAGTTCCCAAATGCCCGGTACCTTCATATTCTTCCACGCGCTGTCGTCGAAATCGGTGCGGAAGAAGTCGGTGGGACGTTCGTCAGCGTTCGCCACCCAATTGAATTTCCAGTCGCCGGAGAGCGAGAGGAAGTTGGCAGACTTGTCTCGTTGCCCCTTCATGGCGGCTTCGCGGTTCTCGAAAGCGAAGAACGAAGCGTGCAGGGGGAAGCGGTTTACGTTGTTCACACTCAGGTCGTGCCACTCCGTATAAGTGGGTTGCGTGGCGTTGTCAGTTGTTGTTGCGGCACTGGCAGACACAGTCTGCAACGCTGCCACAGCCATAACCATTAGCAAATGTTTCATATTGTGTGTGTTGATAAATTGTTGTTGAACTTAGGTTTTCCGTGCAAATTTACGCAAAATAAGTGGAATACCGCCCCAAAAGCCTCTTTTTGGGAGCGCGATAGCGTTAAGAAATGAAAAAAGGCGAAGCCTTGCAGCGTCTTATGCACTATTTTCCTTAAATTTGCAGAAATCTTGTTCGCAAAACCTATTGATTAAAACGACAAATCCAAATAACATTGACAATGAAAACGACTTATAAGCGCTACGCCCTCCTCACGGCAGGATTGGCTTTCGGTCTGCTCAACATCTCTGCCCAGCAGATGCGTTCCGGCTATGTGGACTTCGGCGAAAACACCGGCAGTTCACAGTTTCACACACTCTTGAAGAGTTGGAGTCCGGGTTCAAAAGTAAGCGATGACGACAACTTCTTCATCTCGCGCGTGAAGCCGCACACCCGTTTCCGTAACCAAGCAACGCAAGTCCGCACCGACCTCACCGCCGATAACGACAAGCATCTCGTCGCGTGGGTGCCGGTGAACAACTCCACTTACAACGCATTGCCCGACGGAGCGTTCGACTCCGAGGTGTTCTCCATGTGGAGTTATGTCACCCATTGGGGCAACTGGACGGCTGCTTTGGGGCGCATTCCGGGCGCGTTCCTCGACGTGGCACACAAGAATGGCGTGCCGGTGTCGGGTGTTGCGAGTATCCCCGAAGGCACATTGTCGGGCGATTGGCTTTCAATGATACAGGGATTGGGGTCGGCAGATGTCGACAACGCCGCCAAATTCTTCCGCTATTACGGCATCGACGGCATGGGCTACAACTCTGAGTTCACCAGCGCCAGCAGCGTGATGACGAAGTTGCGCACGTTCCACATCAACCTTAACAAGAAGATGAAGGAGGACGACCCTTTGTTCGAGAGCATCTGGTATGACGGCACCAACGACTACGGCAATGTTACTTTCGACCGAGGACTGTCTTCGCACAACGCCAAGACATTCGGCGATGCCGACAACATCTGTCATTCTCTTTTCCTCAACTACAACTGGAACAAAACTTCATTGCTCTCCAGTTCAGTGTCAAAGGCGCAGTCGCTGAACCGCAGTCCGCTCGATGTCTACGCCGGAGTCAACATGCAAGGCGGCCAACCGAGCAGCAATTCGTGGACCCTTCTTAAGAAATATCCCATCTCAATAGGTCTTTGGGGCGCACACAGCGAGAACATGTTCTGGGAGAGTCGCGGCGAACTCGGCTCCGACCCTGCCGTCAAGCAGAACGCATACATGCTCCGGACGGAGCGCTATTTCACTGGTGGCACACGCAATCCAGCCAACTGTCCGACCGTCACCAACAAGCAAGCCTACAACGCCTACAACTATTCGTGGCACGGTATGTCGTCGTTCATGACGGCACGGAGCGCTCTTTCGTGGGACCTTACGGAAGAACCTTTCATCACTCATTTCAATCTTGGCAACGGAACATTCTTCAATCTCAACGGAGAAAGGCAACACAACAAGTCGTGGTATAACATCGGCGTGCAGGATTATCTGCCCACTTGGCGCTGGTGGTTTGCTTCATCGCTGCTCGGACGCACCTCAAACGATGTGCCGGCAACGGGTCTTGATGCTCAGTTTACGTGGGATGACGCTTATTTCGGAGGTTCCACCGTCCGCATCTCAGGCACTGTGGGCGACGAATATCTGCATCTTTTCAAGACACAATATGCTTTGAAGAAGGGCGATGTCATTACTTTCAAATACAAACTCGCTGCCGGCAGTGCCGACATCGACCTCCTTCTCTCTGCCGTAGGGACAGAATCGGAACCCAATGCCTACTCGCTGTGCCAGCAATCGCAGGAAGCCGATGACGAGGCATGGGCTACCCGCACGTTCACCGTAGGCTCCGACCTCGACGGAAAGGAACTCGCCCTCGTGGCACTCCACTTCAAGAACGCACAGAACCTCGACCTCTTGTTCGGCGAATTCTCCATCATCCGCGGCACCTTCACCACTCCTTCGGCTCCCCAACTCGTCAGTGCGCAACTGCTTTACAATTGCAAAGACGGCATGGACGGAAAGATTATCTTCAACATGGCGAACAACAAGGCAGCGGGAGAACCGTGCTATAACCTCGATGTCAACACTTCGCACTTCCGCCTCTACGCACAACAGGAGGGCAAGGACAAGGTGCTTATGGGCACGACGACATCGTGGGCAGGACTCTATTACTCCATCCCTGCACCGGGAAATCCCAACGGAAGGATGCGACTCGGAGTGTCTGCCGTCTCGCTCGATGAGAAGACGGAGTCGCCGATAACATGGAGCGACTACATGACCCCAGCCACTTACACCTACAACGACGATGTGCAGTTGGACAAGACGATGATAAAACCGGGCGAGAGCTTCACCATTAGCTATGCCGATGCCAACCACCCCACAGCACAATGGCAACTCCTCGACAGCGAGGGCAACGTCGTTTGCAGCGGCAACGGCAACTCATGGGAGGTGGAAGGACTCAAGGATGTGGGCAGTTACACACTCGTTGTGACGGGCGCGCAAAACCAATATGACTCCGACGGCAACTTCACCGGCATCGCAACAACCACCCGCCAACTCAACTCTTTCGTTCAGGTCTCGGGCGAAGAAGTGGGTGCCGTGCCCGAAATCTATACTCTCACAGCCAACGGCAAGGACGAGAATGTGACGGTGGATGTGGCAGAAAAGGTGACAATGGCATACACCGGACGCAACGCCGACGGCGTGAGTTCGCAAGGCATCGACCTTAAAGAGAAACACTTCGGAGTGAAATGCGCCGACATCGATGTCGTGGATTCGCAGTCGTTCTCCGTCACTTTCTGGATGAAACTCAACAAACTCGCCGACGGAGTGACGCAGTTTGTCAGCGCAGTATGCCAACCCGACGGTTGGCCGGACAGCGAATGGGGATGGCTTTGGACTACAATCCTTCCCGACGGCAACATCGAGACCTACACATTCAATGGTGTCGACGGCGGCTCGGGACTGTCCTACAACTTCGAAGATGCCAACCTCCCCATCGGTTCATGGGTTCATATGGGCGTGGTGTTCGATTACAACGACGACGGAGACTTCCGAAGCAAGGTCTATGTGAACGGTAAAGAATTGAAGATTTTGTCGACGAACCGCACCGGAAAAGGTGTCGACGACTACCATAGTGCCGTTTACACCATCAAAGAAGGAATGGTGTTCGCCATCGGTGGCGATGCCTACGGGCGCAATGGCATTGACGGTGTCATCGACAACGTGGTGGTTTGGGACAAGGCTATCAGTGCCGATGAGGTGGCATTGTCAATGGGCGACCTCGACAAGAACAACCTTCCCAGTGGCGTTGCTGCCTTCTGGGACTTCGAAGAGCCCTCCGGCGATGCCAAAGCCTTCAAGGCAGCAGGGTCGAAAGCAGGCGTAGAGGGTGGCGTTTACGATGACCAACCCAGCGAGTCGGTGGTGACTTGGCTCGACCCGACCTACACCTCCGGCTGTCCGTTCATAAAGGGTTCTGCTTATAAGGTGGAGACTTTGCCAACATGGAAAGCCAACCACGCGACGCTGACCGATGCCAAAGGCAACGGCGAAGCAGGTTCGGCGACAGTGAGTTATGCCAAGGGCGGCGACTATTCCGTCACTCTAACCCTCGCCAACTCCATCGCTTCCACGCAACGTACCTTCTCCGTCATCAAGGTTTCTGCCGCTGCCATCGATGCCACAGAGGCATCAACGCTCCGCACCTACACCGTGGGTGAGGACGCAGTGGTGGAATTTGCCGATGCCGGCAACTATGAAGTGGGTGTCTACAACGCCGCCGGCGTAATTCAGGCACGCAAGAACGCCACCCTCAGCAGCGGCAATGTGATGACCGTCCACCTCCCCTCCCCCGGCATTTATGTGCTCAATATCAAGAAGGACGGCAAACAGTTGCAGAGCGTAAAACTTGTAAGGAAGTAACAACAACAGCAAAAGAAGGACATGGAAAAGAAGATTCGCGTGCTCTACGATTACCAGACCTTTCACGCGCAACGCTTTGGAGGCATCTCGCGCTACTTCTGCGAGATAGCCCGGCACGCCCATAACATAGAGCCGACGACCGCCATCAGGTTTTCCATGAACCAATACATCCGCCACAGCGGCATCAAGGGTCACACGCCAATACTCATGCGGCCGTATAAAATCATGAGCGGAATGTTCCGCAACATCAACCGTGCGGCATCGCTGCAAGCCATAAACGCAGGCGATTTCGACCTTTTCCACCCCACATATTATAATCCTTATTTCCTCGACGCGCTCAAATCGAAGCCCTTTGTGCTCACCATTCACGACATGACGCACGAGCGTTACCCGCAATATTTCGCCGGCGACCCCACCCCTTCTTACAAGAAACTGCTGGCAACAAGGGCAAAACGCATCATCGCCATAAGCGAATGCACAAAGCGCGACATCGTGGAACTGCTCCATGTGGACGAAGAAAAGATTGATGTGATATATCATGGACTCGACCCTCAACCCTTGGCAACGGGGCGACCGAAGGGACTTCCGGAGAGTTACATACTCTATGTGGGCGACCGCCGGGGCTATAAGAACTTCGGATTGACGGTGACGGCATTTGCAAAATTGATTGAGTCGCACACAGACTTGCACCTGGTGCTCACGGGCAGACAACTCTCCAAGGGTGAAAAAGAGTTGCTCCTGCAACACGGCGTGATGCAGCGTGTGACGGTGATGAGCGACATCAGCGACACCACCCTCGCGCAACTCTACCGCAACGCGCGCCTCTTCGTCTATCCGTCGCTTTATGAAGGCTTCGGCATCCCTATCCTCGAGGCATTCGCACAGCAATGCCCCGTGGTGTTGAGTCGCGCCAGTTGCTTCCCCGAAGTGGCTGCCGATGCGGCGGAATATTTCGATGCCTGCTCTACCGACGACCTCGTGGCGGCAATGAACCGTGTGCTCTCCGATGCCGACCTGCGCCGCACCCTGACGGAGAAAGGCACCGAGCGACTCCGCCTTTTCACTTGGGAGGAGACGGCACGACGCACAGAACAGACCTATTTGAAAGCATTGGCAGACGGCGAATAACGTTTCAACAGATGTCACCCGAAGTCAAATGAAATCAGAAAAAGAATGGCAGCAAACCCAATAAAAGTCTCAATCATCACAGTAAACCTCAACAATGCAGAGGGGCTGGAGCGCACTCTGGCTTCCGTGGCAGCACAGACTGCGAAGGAAGGATGGGAGCAAATCGTCATCGACGGAGGGTCGACGGACGGCAGTCGCGAGGTGATGGAGAAATATAAAAACTTCCTTGCCTATGCTGTCAGCGAACCCGACGGCGGCATTTATCAAGGCATGAACAAGGGAGTGGCGGCTGCCCGAGGGGAATATTGCCTCTTTCTCAACTCCGCCGACACCCTCGCTGCGCCATCAACAATGCAGGAAGTGCTGCCGTTCCTTACGGGAGAGGCTGACTATTACGTGGGCAACATGCTGCGAATGGGCAAGAAAAGCAGTCTTGTCGAGTCGCCGAAAGACCTCACTGCCGCCTATCTCGCACAGCGGTCGCTGCCTCATCAAGCCATGTTCATAAGGACTTCGCTCTTGCGCCACCGCCCCTATCAGGAGCAATATCGCATCGTTGCCGACTGGGAACAGCAGGTCTGGAAACTCGTTCTCCACGATGCTTCCTATCAACATTTGGATGCTGTCATCGCGCATTTCGATGCAAACGGAGTGTCAAACACCCAACAAGAGAAATCGGAAAAGGAGCGCATGCAGATTCGCGAAGCCCTCTTCGGGCGTTGTCTGCTGGCTTCTTTGGAAGGAAGGAACAAATATGAAAAGCGGCTTTTCTATCTCGTCGCACGCTATTCGGGTTGGCGGCTGCATCTGAAACTCATCATTCTGCATCTTCGTTGGATGCTGCATTGTTAGCCGTCAGCACTAATCGGCGATTATTTCCCTCGCAGTTTGCACATCAGCCAAGGCAACAGCAGATGCGGCAAGAAGCGTAGGCGGTCGGCGAAGCAGTCGGTTTCGCACACCACTTTAATGTTGTCCCACAGTCCTTTTGAGCGATGAACATTCGACACTCCGTGCGTGTCGAAGTTGGCAACAAGCATCGGGACATGCTGAAAACGCCTTCCTGCAAGAAACATTTGCTTTGCCTGCTTGAAGTCGGCGGAGTAGCGATGGGAGGTGTCAAAAGGAAACTCACGGAGACAAGAGGTGCGCGTGAACGCCGCTTGATGGCAGTAATACATCTTATGGCAGTTGCGCGGCGAGAGCGATGCCTTCACTTCTCCGTTCTTAACGATGTCGCCATAGACCACATCCGCACCCTCCTCCATTGCCGAAACCACCTTGCTCACAGTGTCGGGAGCCACGAATGTGTCGCCGGCATTCATAAAAATGCAATAGTCTCCGTGCGCCATCCGCACGCCTTTGTTCATTGCGTCGTAGATGCCGCCATCCTTCTCGCTCACCCATTGGGTGATGCTCGCCTCATTCTTCTTTATCATTTCGAGCGTGCCGTCAGTGGAACCGCCATCCACAACGATGTATTCCACATTCCCATAATCCTGACTCGCCACACTCTTTAACGTCTTCTCCAACGCCTCCCCCGCGTTGAATGCCACCGTGACAACAGTCACCTTCTTTTCCTTCTCCATCATTTCCCCTTTCTATTAAAAATGTTCGTCCTCCTATTCTCACATGACAGCGCATCGAAACGTACCCACTCTGCGCCCCGACGGAGCAAAAGCATCATCATTAAAGTTCATTTGCCTTACCAAGACGACCCTTTTCAATCTCCCCTATTGTCTGCAAAGATAATGTTTTTAAGCCAAGATTGCATTCTTATTGACGGAACATATTTGCGAGAACTAACGTAAAAGGATGTTTTCTTTTTGTTTTTTACGCATATAATCGTATCTTTGCAAAACATATGTTGCACCTCTGCAATGAAAACAATAAGGCTTATGACGGAGCAAGAAAGAATATTACCGGTTGGCATACAGTCGTTTGTTGAAGTCAGACGCAACGGCTATGTGTATGTAGACAAGACCGACTTGGTTTGGCAATTGGTCAACAAGAACAGGAAATACAACTATCTGAGTCGTCCACGACGCTTCGGCAAGTCTCTTCTTGTCGACACTTTGGCTTGTTATCTTTCAGGAAGGAATGAACTCTTCGAAGGGCTGAAGATAATGGATTTGGAAAAGGAATGGGTGAAACGCCCCGTCATCCGACTCGATATGAGCCGAGGTGGTGCCTCCGCCGTAACCATAAGGTCTTACCTCGACAACCTTTTCGACCAATACGAAAAGGAGTACAACATAACGCCTAAGCCTACGGCGCAACTTGCCGACCGCTTCGATGCCATCATCCGTGAAGCCTATGAAAGCACCGGGCAGCAGGTCGCAATCCTCATTGACGAATACGATTCCCCTTTACAACATTCTTGGAAGACGCCCCAGCATGAGGAATGCACCGCCGTATATCGCGAAGTCTTCGCCATCCTCAAGGCTGACGACGAATACGAAAAGTTTGTGTTCATCACGGGCATAACCAAGTTCACGCAGATATCGCTGTTCTCCGTCCTCAACAATCTCAGCAACATCAGTTTCGACCCGCGCTTTGTCGCCATTTGCGGCATCACGGAGAAGGAAATCGACGACAACTTCCAACCGGAAGTGGAACAGATGGCTGAGCAGAACGGATGGACAAACGAGGAAGCCCGCAACAGGCTGAAGGAATACTATGACGGCTACCACTTCAGCGATGACAATATGACGGATATATACAATCCTTATAGTCTTGTAAACTCTTTGTCCGACAGGAAAATCCGCAACTATTGGGCTTCCTCCGGCGCAACATCGCTGTTGCCGAAGTTCATCACCGATGCTGAAATCCGAATGAAGAGTTTCGATGGCTGTCCTATTCTCCGCAACACCATTGAGACTTCCGATGTCACCGGCGGCGGACCTGAACTGTTCCTCTATCAGTCGGGCTACCTCACCATCAAGAGCAGTGATGAATTCGGTTACATCCTTGGCTTCCCCAACGAAGAAGTGAAGCAGGCTCTTTTCGGGACAGTGCTGCCAGTGCTGACGATGCGCAGGGAAGGCGACATCCAGTCTATGCAGGCGAGCCTTTTCTATCAACTCGGCACATGCCAACTTGATGATGCGAAGAAGACGCTGAAGTCGCTTGTTGCGGATGTTCCTTACAGCAACAAGAAACTGGCTTCCATAGATATGGAAGAGCGTTACCGCCTCATCATCAGCACAATCCTCAACGCCATCGGTTGCCGTGTGCAGGTGGAAAGGATGCTAAATGGCGGCCGTATAGACATCGTGGCATGGACTTCGCGCTACATCTATGTCATGGAACTCAAATTGCAAAACAACGGCGGAATGAAAGCCGCCGCACAACAGATTGCCGACAACGGCTATCTCGAACCCTTCAAAAGCGACAAGCGCAAGGTCATCGGTCTCGCAGTGGAACTCGATGATATGGGCAAGGGCGTGATAGACTGGCAAGTTGTGGAGTAATATTACCACGCCTTCCTTGTCCTCCAAGAGCAACCTTTGGCAAAGTCTTTATCCATTAGGCACTTTTTGAAAATCAAAATCTGTAGTACACAATGGCACACGCTTGATGGACCAAGTTGTTGTTATAGCAGCGAGAACGATGCTAAAGGTTCAAAGTTTTAGGAACACATTCCTAAAACTCATCAAAATCGCAAAGTTTTAGGATTCCATTCCTAAAACTTTTGTTCTAAGGCAAAGGAAAGAAACTGCAAACTTACAAGGGCAGCCCAAGTAGGTGCGCATATCCGAGGTGCACTCTTCAAACGGCAGAGCAAGTTTAGGAGGCCGAGCGTTCAAACGCTCGACCTCCTACCACATATCTTTTTCCATAAGATTTGGAGTCGTAGTTAA
>CAYXGN010000028.1:0-15427 GCA_964464505.1 uncultured Prevotella sp. | reverse complement strand
TTTAATTCCTAAATTCTTGATAATACAAAAACTTGAGTGAGGTTGATTGAGAGGGGCGCATCTCGGCGATCTGCGCCTACTACGGTTACCTTAATATGCGGAACCCTTGGTTTAGTCTTCCACTTCAGTTTCTTCTTCATCGTCGTCATCCACTTGCAGGGCATCGACGGGCACCTGACGGTCAATCGCCGCATTGAAGGATATAATCGTTTCACTGCGTGAAAGGCCCAGAGGCTGGAGTTTGTCGTGGATGATATCAAGCAGATGGTGATTGTTGCGGGCGTAGATTTTGATGAACATATCAAAACCTCCGGTGGTGTAATGACACTCCACCACTTCGGGAATGCGGCGCAACTCCTCCACCACATCGTCAAACTTGGCAGGGTTCTGCAAGAAGAGTCCGATGTAAGCGCATGTTTCATAGCCCACTCTCTCGGGATTGATGACAAACTGTGAGCCTTTGATTATGCCCAAATTGGTAAGTTTCTGGATGCGCTGATGAACTGCTGCGCCACTCACATTGCATGTACGCGCCACCTCAAGGAAAGGTATTCGCGCGTCATTAGCAACGAGTTTGAGTATCTTTTTGTCAAGTGAATCTAAACTGTGATGTGCCATTTGTAATTGTAAAATATTAAGTTTCGGGGGCAAAGGTACAACAAAAACGCTGAAAACGCCGCATTTTTATATCACTTTTTTATGTTTTTATGGGTAGGTTTCTCTGCCGAATAGCTTATTTTCCGCACATTGGCGCGCCGCAAAGCCATTTTCACCTCGGTGACAAGTTGCATCGGTGCGTCACGGTCTGCCTTTACTGACACCGTCATCCGCTGTTTGTCCTCGTCGCTCATGCGCTCTTTCTCGGCGGCGAGGATGCCTGCTATGGCTTCTGGGGGAACGATTTTGTCGTTCATCTGCACGCAGAACGCGCCGTCAAACTTTCCGATATAGATGTGGGTCACAGCCGACTTGCGCATAAGACGCGTTGTCTCGGTGCCTTGCGGTACGGTGAACTTCACCTTGAGGGTGACGGTTCGCATGTGGGTGGCGACCATAAAGAAGAACAAAACGGTGAAGATGAGGTCGGGAAGCGATGCCGTGTTGAGCATCGGCACGGTGCGGCGAGGGCGGTCTTTGAACATCATTGTGCGCCTCCTTCCGCTTCGTCGGTGTCGTAAGTCTCGGTGATGCGCTGCGGACAGAGCTCGCGCACGGTGTCTTTTTGCTCTTCGCTGCACTGCGCGTAAGCCTTGCCGAACCGCTTGCGCGCCGCTTCGTTGCGCACGAGAGAGTATGCCGCCACGAGTTCATTCTGCAACCGGAAGTAGGTGTCGTAGCTTGCTGTGGGGCGCGCATCAATATATATAAGGTGGTCTTTGCCGCGATGCCGGATGAAGTCGGCGATGTCTTTGCGCAGCGACTCAATCTTCACTGCCTTGCCGTTGAGCGTGACCTTGTCGCCGGGGAGCACCACAAACTCCATGGTGTTGGCTTTGCTGACACGCAACGGAGGCTGTTCCTCCGCCGACTCATCGTCCATTGGCGGCAGCATTCGGATGAGACCGCGGTCGATGTCCATCGATGTTGTCACCAAAAAGAATATGAGCAACATGAAGGAGATGTCGGCAGTGGAGGTGGTGTTGAGCTCCGGCACTCTGTGTTTTCGGCGTTTTATGAGCATCGTTAGGATTGTTTCTTATGTCTTCTTACGCTCCGTGTGGCTCCGAACACCACTGCGGCGACGGCGACAGCGATGAGCAACAGCGACGAATTGACGAACATATCGGCGGCACGCAACCAAAAACTGTCGTCGTAGGCGGCCCCATTGACTGCCACAGGCTGCGTGCTTCCGAGGGCGAAGGTGAGGGCAAGGGACACTATTACCACTGCCACGACGGTGCGGGCAAGGCGCGCTGCGTGGATGCCGTCAACCACTTTGGCGGCGCGACGGTTCTTCTTGAGACTGCGACAGGCGGCTATCAGCGCGATGGCAACGGCAACAACGGTGAGCAAAATCATAAAGGCGATGAGCACACCGGTAAGCAATGGGGCGTTGAGTTCGGGGTTGTCGAAATACGGAATGTCGTAGCCCACAAGACGAAAGAGCGCGAACACCACTGCCGTCAGCCCCACAATGACGTAGAGAACGGTCTGCGAGATGCGCTCGGATGTCCATTTTCGCGTGCGTGTCTTCATCATTTTGCCTGCTTATATTTCAACAATGAGTCGAGCAAACAGATGGCACTCTCCTCCATCTGCGCCGTGAGGTGGTCGATTTTTGAAAGGATATAATTGTAGAAGAGTTGAAGAACGAGAGCCACAATGATACCGAAAATGGTGGTGATGAGGGCAACCTTCATTCCGGCTGCAACGATTGTGGGGTTGATGTCACCCGCAATTTGAATCTGTTCAAACGCCATCACCATGCCGATGACGGTGCCGAGGAAACCCAATGAAGGTGCCATGGCGATGAAAAGGGTTATCCATGAGCATCCCTTTTCGAGTTTTGCGGCTTGCACGGAGCCGTAGGCAGCCACCGAACGCTCTATGTCGGCGAGGTCGGCATCGGCGCGTTGGAGTCCTTCGTAGCACAGGGAAGCCACCGGTCCGCGTGTGTCGCGACACTGGGCAAGGGCTCCCTCGATGTCGTTCTGGCGTATCTTGTCGTCGAGGTCGGCAACAAACCGTTTGGCATCAATCTCCGACAGACTCAGATAGATGATGCGTTCGATGCAGAAAGCCAATCCAAGGACGAGGGCAAGAGCAACGAGCGACATGAACGATGCGCCTCCTTCGATGAACTTTGTCTTCAAGACTTGATGGAAACCGCCGTTGTCTTCCTCCGCCTGGAAGTCCTCACTGTCTGCCATTGCGGCTGCAAGGTCGTCATTGGCAGGGGTCGTCTGCGCCGCAGTGGGGGCAGGAGCGGCTGCGGAATCAGTGGGTTGCGGGGCGGCAAGACAGGCACTTGCCATGCCGACAAATATAATAAAGGTAAGCAAGAAGACCTTAAAACGACTAATACTGTTGTTGTGTTTATTCATTTTCTTACAAATTTCCGTTTCCATTAACGTTGCAAAATTACTTATATTTTTCTTATTCCTACTGACCGGCAAGGCTTTTTCACTTCGCGGAAAGCCCCCGGATGATGTGCTCTTTACACTCTTCCATGAGCCATTTGGGAGTACTCGTTGCCCCGCAAATGCCCACAGTGGCGATGCCATCAAACCATTTGAGGTCTATTTCGTCGGCATTTTCTATCTGAAAACTGTTGGGATTGACGCGGTGGCATTGCTGGAACAGCACCTTACCGTTGCTGCTCTTCCTTCCGCTCACAAAGAGAATGAGGTCGTGACGCGACGCAAAGTCAGCGATATTGGGCATTCTGTTCGCCACTTGTCGGCATATTGTGTCGAAGCTTCTGAACGTGGCTGTGGGGGCAATGTGACTTTGCAGGTACTCGATGATGCGGTGAAACTCGTCCAGACTCTTCGTCGTCTGCG
This sequence comes from uncultured Prevotella sp., assembly GCA_964464505.1. Lineage (GTDB taxonomy): Bacteria > Bacteroidota > Bacteroidia > Bacteroidales > Bacteroidaceae > Prevotella. The sequence continues at coordinate 11,924 of CAYXGN010000028.1, read as the reverse complement.
AGTAAAGGAAGGTGTCGCACGACATGTCGAGGCATTTGACGTCCTCGAATTTCTCTATCACTATCGCCTTACTGCACGTTTGTCCCACCAGACCGAGGACTTCTGCGTGACCCGTTTTGCCGAAGATTACAATCTGGGCATCAGGGCGTTCGTCATATTGCCGCTTTATTCTGCGTTGCAGTTGCAGCACCACAGGGCAGGTGGCATCAATTATCTCGATGTTGTTGCGGCGTGCTGTGGCGTAAGTTTCGGGCGGTTCGCCATGGGCACGGAGCAACACCTTCACGTCGTGCAGGCGTTCGAGGTCATCGTGGTTGATGGTGATGAGTCCGCGACCGTGCAGCCGTTCCACTTCCATTCCGTTGTGAACGATGTCGCCCAAACAGTAGAGTGTGTTGCCTTTCGACAGTTCTTCCTCCGCTTTCTTTATGGCTGTGGTCACTCCAAAACAAAAGCCGCTGCCGCTGTCAATCTCTATTTGTATCATCCTCTCGGCTTGACGGTTATTTCGTTGTGGCTTTGTCGGCAGCCGTTTTGATGCTGATGACCACCTTCGACTGCGTCGGGTCGTTCGTAATCATGAGTACACGGGGGCGCGTCCGGGCTGCTTTCAACTGCCGGGAGTCTGCCGTCACCTTCAGTTTCGTGCTCTCCCCCGGTGCAAGACGGGTCTTTCCGAGCGACAACTGAATGCCGCCGGTGAACATTTGGAGATTGTTTATCGTGAGTTCGGAGTGTCCGTCGTTGCGCACAACGATTTCCCCTTTCATCTTCTTCTTGCCGTTCAGCGCACTGAAATCGAGTTCGTTGGTGGACAGATAGAGTTTCGGTGCGACGACAAGTTGTGCCCGTGTGAGGTTATCGAACTTGGGAAGGAGCACCGCCGACACGCTGATTTCTTTGCTGCGGTGCACACGGTCGCCGGGGAATGCGCCCAGATAGACCGATGTTTGAGTCAGTCCCATGTCCTTGAGTTTGCGTGAATCGAGCGTCACCGTGACCACTCCGCTCTGCGACGGACGCAGTTTCGACGGCGAAACCTCTGCTTCCAGATAGTCGGGCAAGTGCATAACGACAGGCTCAACGGTCTCACTTGTACTATTGAAAATGTGGATTTTCTGTTGAGGACGTTCTCCTCTGTTCACGTCATCAAACTCCAAATCGTTGCGGTCGGCTTTGATATTGCCGAGAGTGAAGCCGTAGTCGCCGCCGTAGTCAACCACTTCGCGCACCACAGTGCCGCGCATTGTGAGCATGACGGGGCTTTCGTTGCCGTCGGTATAGATGTCGATGAGTTTCTCAAAACGCCCCATCGTCTGTGCATCGTAGGTGACACGCACCATGAAAGCAGCATCGCCTTGGATGTCGTTCTTGGGGTAGTCCACTGCGATGCAGCCGCAACTGGTGCGCACATCGCTGATGCGGACGGCGTGATTGTCCTTGTTCTTAATCTCAAATTCGGCAGTGACGGGGTTCTGATAGGTCACCTGTCCACAGTCAACCACCTTATTTAAGGGTTCAATGCGCTGTGCTTCGGCGGCGCAAAGAGCACCGACGAGCATCGAAGCGACTATGAGTGATTTCTTCATTACGTTATTTCTGGTTTCTTTTATGGTGGGTTCTAAAAATTGGCTTTGTCAGATTGCGGAACTATTTTCGAGTTTCAATTTGTTTGAGAGTGAAGGAGTATAGCGGGCTATACGACTGAACGAACAAACGGATTGAACCGAAAAGAGACCGCAAGATGACAAAACGTAATCTTTCATTTCCTTATTATATTTTACGGTGGGAATTTTTAGAAGCCACCTTATTGCCATTGTGAGAGGGGTGCGGCGGCTTGTTTGCGGCGCGACGGCATCACTTCACGTTGATGACGGAGGCTGCTGCGCGTGCCGAATATTCCGGACTGTAAGCGCACTGCACGGTGCATGAGCCACTGTTATAGGTACCGCTGCGGTCGGCGTAATATGTCGTCTCGATGACATGAGAGCCCTTTGCGAATCGGTCAAAGTAATAAATGGTGGCGCAATCCTTTGGTGTGCAGTAGTAGCCGGAGCGGTAACCGCTCAGCTGTTGAGCCGGTTCGAGGCACGCCTCACGCTTGTCTGTCACCTGCACGAAGTCGTAGTCGCGCTCCGCACGGATGGTGATTCTCACTGTGACGCGGTCGCCTTTGTTGATGGTTATGCCTTCTCCGTCGAGTGTTTTACCGTTAACGACGAACTGACGAACCACTGTCAAACCGCTCTGTGAGGCTTCGATGTCGGTGATGGGTTGCATAAACTGAGCGTAGACAGCGCCCCACGACACGCCGTCGGAGGTCTTTTCGGCAGTGAACGAGCGCATGTTGCTGCCCGTTTGCGATGTCTTCACATAGCCCAACCCTGCTGTTGCCTTCGGCATTTCGAGTTTGTTGCCGTCCACTTTCAGCGTTGTCAGCGGCGCATCGGTGTCGGCGATGCTCTGCGCATTGCCCTTCATGAAGGCGTAGATGGCATTCACTGAGTTGATGGGGGTGTCCCAACTCTGCGTGCGTTTCGACTGCAACAGCCAGCGTTGCATCTCACTTACGGTCTTCGTGTCATCCGGATTGAGCAGCTGAAGAGCCTCGATGGCAGCCACTTGTGACGGGATGCGGTAGTCACACCAACTGTATTGCGCTTTGTTGGTGTCGAAATAGCGACCCTTCTCTTCGTTGTAGACGGTGTATTCTTTAAGACTTTGCAGCAGGTCGTTGGCTTCTTCGGTGTGTTGGTATTGTGCCATTATCACCGCCATCATTGCTTTTTCGTAGATGGTGAAGGCACCGTTCTGCTTCGCGGCGAGGTTGATGAGATAGTCGTTGTCGCTCTTTTCCGATGCGGAACACTTGCGATGGGCTATAGCAGAAGCGTAGAGGTAGTTCAAAGCCACATCACTCGGATAGAGGTCCTTGCTTCCTTCGGCTTCCATCTTTCTCTTTTCAGCCACCTCGCGAGCCACTTCCTTCGCCAGATAAGTGAAGGCGCGGTCGATGATGTTGCCCGTTTGCGATTGATTTCCTATCATTGCGTTGAGCCGAACGAGCGTTGTGAGCACCGAAACGGTGACGCGCGGACTACCGTTCATGCCTTTCCACCAGGCGAAGGAACCGTCGCTGGCTTGCAGCCGTTGCAGTTTTGCGACGGCATCGTTGCAGCGATAGTCGATGAGCGACTCGTCGAAGAACGATGACAGCAACCGTTTCTGTTCGCTTTCACGCTCTGCCTGTGCCAGCCAAGGAGTCTCTTCGAGCACCATCTGTTTGAGTTCGCTGTTCTTTTCCAGACTGCTTTGCAGCGAGGTCTCGTCGCCTTTCTCCGTCTTCCACAGCTCCACCACCTTTCTGATGCTTTCCGATGAGTTCATGATATTGCGCCCGATGCTGTTCGCATAATACGAAGTGGCGAGGCTGATGGCATTCTCCTGGTCGGTGGAAGCGACAGACGGGAGTGCCTGTATCATAAGCCAGGCGGGGTTGTTGGTGTATTCCACAGTCAGACGGTTATCCTTCGACTTCACAGGGAAGAGCTGGTCGAGGTCTATTGTCGTCGTGCCGGCAGCGTTTTGAGAGAATGCCACGGTGTTGGTGATTAGTTCTTTGTCGGGCAGAACAGGCAGATAATGCTGCTCACCGTCGCTGAACGAGTGGCCGAAAGCACTCACACGGCAGACGAGCAAGCCGTCGTTGTTTACCGATTTCATGTCGAAGGGGAAGTCGACAACCATTGTTTCGCCAGCCTTGACACTGAATTTCACATCCTTCTTATATACCTCCTTGTCGGTCTCGGGGTCAAGAAGCAGCATGCGGGCAGTGCCGTTGACATTCTTTTCCGATGTGTTTGCGATGCGTGCCTGCAGCGTTCCCTTGTCGTTGGAGCGCACGAAGCGCGGCATATTGGGTTGCACCATCACCGTTTTCTGTGCCACTGCCTCGCCGCTGAGCGTTCCGTGGTTCATGTTTTGGTCGTGGGCGAGTCCGTAGAACTGCCAAGTGGTGACGCTTTCAGGCAATGTGAACTTCATTGACACGTTGCCTTTGTCGTCGGTTACGAGTCCGGGGAAGAAGAAGGCAGTCTCGTTGAGGTTCTCACGGAGTTGTGTCGAGGAAGCGGAAGAGTTGTCTTCGCTTTCCACTTCTATGTTGCCGACGCTGCTTTCCGATGCAAACGCCACAGCATCGGTGCTTTCTGCGGAAGCCTTATTGGCTGCAACCTTCGATGACATCAGCCTCATCGGACCGCTGCCACGGCTCACTTCGTCCCTGGCGCAGAGTGAAATGCTGTACATCGGGAAGTGGTTGCAGTCCCAAATGCTTATTTCATTGAAATGACTCAGGTCGAGGTCGCGCTCGTCAAGGAACTTCACCGGCATCTCGCCGAAGCGTGTCAGCGCAGAGAAATGGCTTTCGTTCCAGGAGAGATAAGGCACAAACGAATAGGAAGGCAGCGACATTGCGAGGCCATGAGGTCTCAATGCGTCAAGCGACTTGTCGTAAAGCGTTGCCAAGAGTTGTGCTTTGGCTGGCGAACCGTCGGGATTTGTGATGCTGAGAGTCCATGTTTCCTTCTGTCCGGGAGTGAGACGGTCGCGGAAAGTCACCCATTTCACGTTGAGATGCGTGTCGGGTTGCGGTCGGCTTATGCGTGCCGAGTGGCGGTAAGCCACTCCCTCTTTCACCCAAGCCACCGACAACACCACGCCGTCGCCGAACTCTTCGCGATAGGTTAATGCCTTTGTCTGGAGGGCGTTGTGCAAGTCTGCGCTACCCTCGGCGATGACTTTGTTGCCCGACAGCAGCGTGTAGACCACATGCTGCACATCGTCCGACGACCCCACCTGCACATAAACGGGAGCACCGCTACGCGGGAACTGGGTGTCGGAGACATAGAACCAGTCGTGCGTCTCCACTGCAACGTGACTGTCCTGCAATGAGAAGACGACGAAGTTTTGGTGGATTGTGTCGTTGCCGCAATAAGCGGTGAGCGAGTGTTGCGCCGAGGCGAGCAGCGAAGCGTCTATCTTCAGTGTCGTGTTTGCCTTACAGGTGCGGCGCTGGTTGTCGATGAAATAGGTCACATCGCCCTCGATTTCCTCTCCGGCGTTGTTGCGATAGTCAAAGCGAATGGTCTTGAGGCTGTCGCGCAATGCCTTTTGCGGCAGACTGCATGAGAGCAGAGTGGGATGGTCGCTCAATGGGATTGAGGTGTTGCCGAGCCTTGTCTCGCCCGCAGCGTCGGTCACTTTCGCCTCCATGTCGATGCTGTAGTAGCGTTGCGGACGCTCCTCTTCGGTGTCGGGAAGAATCATCGGCAACCGGACGGAGAATGTCCCGTCGCTGAGAGTCGTTATGGTGTCGTTGAGGATTGTCTCCGTCTTGCCTTCGTTGGCGGCGTGACGCCACAGCAATGAGGGTCGGCGTGTGGCTCTGACAACCACCTTTGCGCCCTGCACTGCCACTCCGGCGTACGACTTCGCCGTGCCTTTCACAGTCACGGTGTCGCCATTCTGGTAATTGGTGTTGACTTTATCAAACTCCACAGTGAACGTGGGCCGTTTGTATTCCTCAACGGAGAACGACGCATAAGTGGTGTTGCCATAGTCTGCCGAAACGGTAAACCGACCCGAGAGGGTGCTCTGCGGCAGTGCGAAATCGGTGGAAGCCATACCGAAATCGTCGGTGGTGACGGTGTGACGCGCCACTTCCTTGCGGTTGGCATCGCGGAGAGTGAGGGTCAGTTGTCGGTTGGCGACAGCCTCAGCCTTAAGCGTTTTGCTGTCGTAATCGTAGGCGATGGCAGCCACATGCACCGTCTGTCCGGGGCGATAGATGCTTCGGTCGGTGTGCAGTGTCGTCGTCTTGTTCACGGGGCGAGTGGAGGAATAGTAGAAACGCGAACTCATCCGCGTGTAGGGGAAGGCCTTGTCGGTGTCGGTATAGACGCGGAACTGCAGCGGAGCACGCTCCGAGAAACCGATGTTCACCTCGCCGTTGTCGTTGCAGGTATAGGTCTTTGTGTTGAGTTTGTCGTTGGTGTAGCTCATCACCACCTCCACAGTGGCACCCGCAACGGGTTCGCCTGTGGTGGCATTGAGCACTGCCACGCGAATCTTATTGTCCGGAAGCGACTCCGTCAAGGGGTAGAGTCCGCTCACATGAAGCAGAGCCCGCTCCGCATTGATGCTCACATTGTCGGTGGAAAACTCCACGAGGTACATGCCGGCAGGCAGAGACGGGATGACGAGGGTGTCGCGCGACACCTCATAGTCAGCCTTACCGAAATAGTGGCGCACGTCGGTCACGGGTGTGAACGTGGCATCGATGGCGCGGCGGAGTTTCTCATAATCCTTCGGAACGGAGGGGTCGAGCGTCGTCGTTCCGTCGGCATTGAGCCGCGACACCGTCATCTTGAGTTCGCCGATGTTGCATGCCGACATCACCACCACGTTGCGTTGCTGTCCCTCAGTGAGCATCTCCTTACCCAAAGCCACATGGAACATGGGCAGCGTCAGCTTGCGTTGGGCGTTGCGAAGGATGTTCATCCGGGGCCAGGCACCCCATTTCAGGAGCGCATAGTTGAGGTAGTTCATCTTGTCCTTCGCCGTTACGTCCTCGGCATCCTTCATGAACGAGTAGCGTTCTATGGCGAGTTCGCCAGCCACGGGGAGGTCGGCGTACTCCGTTATGAGCGAGTCGAGCGACTGCATGTACTTCGATTTCATCACCTTCGTGACCCCTTCCTCGCGCTTTTGCTTCGTTATCATGAGCGCGGAGAGGCATGCTCCCTCGCGCAAGTCGTGCGAAGCGTAATACTGATGCAGCGTGTTGAGGTCGCCGGCAGCCATTGCCACGATGTGAAGGAGGTCGTCGTAGAAGTAGCGGCTGTCCACTCCGTCCACCACAAAAGGCTCGTAGGCGGTGGCGAAGGTGTTTGACAGCGCATCGGGATTGGCTAAAGATTTCTTGAAGAAAGCCTTGCTCCGCTCGCTGGCATCGGGAGCCAGCGACGGGTTCTGCCCATAGACGGTGCCCAACACCGACGCGTAGACGGCGGCGAGGACTTCGTTTCCGCTCTCTTCCGCCTCCACCTGCGTTGCCTCAAGGCGCTTGACGGCAGGGTCGAGGGAGTCGGGCGAGATGGCTGTTATGGCTTGTGCGGAAGCCACCTGAGCCTTTATCAACTGCCCATACGCCTTTTCGCGCGTTGCCTTTGCGACGATTTGGTCGAGCACTTTTATCTGTGTGCGCGGGTGGTCTTTGTTTACCGCTGCGTCATACTGCTTCCAAAGGGAAGCGTAACTGTCTGCCAACGCCATCACTGGCAACAGGAAAGCGATGAGAACCGTTGCTAATGCCGTCTTTTTCATGTCTGCTGTTCTTTAGTTTATGATAGAGTTCCGGCGCGGACGAAAGTGCGCCGGACATTCATTTTACATTATATTATTATACAAAGATACGGCATTTTGCGGCGACACCAAAGCAAAATGTGCTCTTTTAATAGTTTTTTAGTGTTTCAAACAATATGTAAGGTGGTAGACGAGAGTCTGCACCACGCCACGGGTGAAGAGGAAGAGGAGGAACGCCAGCCACAGGGCGTGGTTGTGCAGAACGGTACCAAGGGCGGCATTGACGACGAAGAAGACGATGGCGGCGGAGGCTGTGGCGAGGAGCATTCCTCGCGTTTCGGTCATGCCGATGAACACTCCGTCCCAGACGAAGGCAGCCACTCCCGCCACGGGGATGAGCACAGCCCAGGCGAAATAATGTGACGAGGCGGCGATGACGCTGCTGTCGTCGGTGAGCAAAGTGAGGAAACTGCTGCCCCCAAGGGCGTAAGCCACGGTGTAGACAGCCGTCAGTGCACCTCCCCAGAGGAACAGTCGGCGCACCATCCGCCGCAGCATCGCAGCGTCGCCGGCACCGAAGAGCCGTCCGCACAAGGCTTCGCCGGCATAGGCAAAACCGTCCATGATGTAGGAAAAGAGGGTGAAGAGTTGCATCAGCAGCGTGTTTACGGCGAGGATGACGGCTCCCTGTGAAGCGCCGACGGAGAGGAAACAGAAGTTCACTGCCACGAGAAAGAGGGTGCGGAAGAATATGTCGCGGTTGACGCGGAAGAACCTCAGCAATTCGTCCTTGCGGCAGACGCTGCCCCACTCCACCTTCGGCAGCATGCGGGAGGCATAGAAACGCAGCCAGAGAGAGGCAGCGATGAGGAGTCCGGCATACTGCGCCACGAGGGTGCCAGAGGCTATTCCCTCCACACGCCAGTGCAGAACGTAGACGAAGAAGAGGCTCGCCGCGATGTTGACGACATTCTGCGCTATGGCGACGAGCATTGGTATGCGCGTGTTCTGCATGCCGATGAACCAGCCGGTGAGTGCATACAGCCCCAGCATGGCAGGTGCTCCCCACACGCAGATGCGGAAATAGGTGTGCGCCGAAGCCGCGATGTCGCCCTCGGCACCCGTCGCCCGGATGGCGACAGAGCCGAGAGGGGTCTGCAAAACGACGATTATGGCAGCCACGGAGAACGCCACCATGAGCGAGCGGACAAGAGTTGTAGACACAGCGGCAAGGTTGCGGCAACCCAAAGCCTGCGCCGTGAGACCGCTGGTGCCCATCCGCAGGAACCCGAACAACCAATAGATGACATTGAAAACCATCGTTGCCACGGCTATGGCACCGATGTAGGCAGCACTGCCAAGATGCCCAGCTATCGCCACATCGACAAGACCGAGCAACGGCACGGTGATGTTGGAGACGATGGCAGGCAAGGCTATGCCGAGAATCTTACGGTCGGCTGACCGCAAAGAAAACTTTTTTATGGTCAAAACTATTTTATCTTGTCGAAGCCTTGACCGAAGACACCGTGGCAGAACGACTGCGAGACGAGGGCGTCAGGGTCGATTTCCTTGATGAGATTGAACACATCCTGCGACTCATACTTTCGTGTGAGGACGATGAGGAGTTCCACTTCCTGCTTGGAATACCATCCCTTGCCCTGCACCTGGGTAACGCCGCGGTTCACACGGTGGTTTATTGTGTCGGCAATCTCCTTATACTTCTTCGAGATGATGAGAAACTGGACTGTCTGCCGCGTGCCGTTCACCACATAATCGCAAGTGATGCTCGCCACAAGGGTGAACACAATGCCGTAGACAATGGTCTCCGTGCTGTGGAAGAGGAAGTAGGACGAGGCAATGATGGTGCAGTCGATGAACTGCATGGCGCGCCCGAAACTCATCCGGAAGTATTTGTTGAGCATGACGGTGATGATGTCGGTGCCGCCCGTCGAACCGTTGTGCGAGAACACAAGACCCAAGCCTGCGCCGCCCAAGAGGGCACCGATGAGGACGTGCATGAACTTGTCATGCCCCGGAGTGATGACGGGCATCTGCTGGAAGAAGGGTTGCAGCACTCCTACGATGCTTGACATGATGCCCACACCGATGATGGTGCGGATGACAAACTGCTTCGTCAGCGCACGGAAAGCGATGATAAGCATCACCACATTGAGCGTAAGCAGACTGACACCGGCAGGGATTTTTGTGGCGTAGAAGATAAGGGCGGAGATGCCGGAAACGCCTCCCATCACCACCTGCTCGGGGAGAATGAACGCCGTGTAACCCAAGGAATAAAGAAAAATGCCGAAGGCTATGAACAGCAAGTCCTTGACATTGCTCTTCCATTTCGGCTTCGATGCGGCACGAACGTCTTTGGTTTGTTCCATCGTTATAACGTCATTTTATTTCGGGTGCTAAATTACTAAATATTTCCTTAACCATAACAAGAACATCAGCGAAATGAAGTTACAATTTGAAATTACACGTTTGTTGTATTATCGAAACACTTTTTAACGCGCTATTTCGCAGTTTTTTCGATGCGGTTTGGTCTTGAACGGAATTTTTCGCTCGTAGAGCGTGCAGCGACGGAGACGCTATGCGACAGTGAGTTAGACGTATTGACAGTGCGACTGTGCAATGTTCGCGGTGCAAGAAAGCACCACTTTGAAGGCAAAAACGGCATTTTTTCGCAGAAAACACGTTGTTTTCATGCCGGGAGGAGCGTTTTCTCTACCCGAAAGAAGTATCTTTCGCACCCCCAACAAGTATCTTTCGCACCTCAAAGAAGCCTTGTTTGCATCCCGAAGGAGGCTTGTTTGATGTGCAAAGCCATTTTCGGGGGCTTCAAAACTCCTAGAATGAGAGTTCTGGTCGAACTTTTTTAGAGTCGGTTTTTAGTAAAAATATGTGAAAACCGAAGCGGTTTCGGAGGCATTTTCGATTTTATCGGGCAGCAGAAAAAATTTTTGCTTACGATTTGAAAGCAGAAAAAACATGGCGCAAATATAATATAATGTGGGAAACATTTCGTAAATTTGTGATTGCATACTGACATTACCCACCAACAAAAACCATCGACATGGAAATCCTTATAACTGCTGCCGTCGCCGCCATCGCGGGTCTGGCGATAGGCATCCTCGCCGCCAAAGCCCGCGCACAAAAGACTCTTGCGGCAGCGGAGAACGAGCGAAACACATTCAAGACACAAGCGGACATGCTGCAGCAACAACTCGTTCAGACGAAGGACGAAGCGGAGCAACGCCTGAAACAAGCCAAGACGGAGGCACAGGAAAACCGCGACAAGGCTCTCGCAGAGAAGGAGAAGGCTTGCGCCGATGCCATCAGCGCGCAGGACCGCCGCCACGAAGAGGCGATGAAGGCACAGCAGCAACGCTTCGACGAGACGCTGAGCAAGATGACGGCGCAACTCAAAATCGCCACCGACGAGATGCTGAAGCAACGCCAGAAGGAGTTTGCCGAACTGAGCAACACCAACCTCGGGCAGATAGTAAACCCTCTTCGCGAGACGATAAAGAGCATGAACGAAGCCATGGGAAAGAGCACCGAGGAGCAGATACGACTCGCCTCCACGCTGAAGGAGAACATCAACAACGTCATGCAACAAAGTATGGCGACGAAACAGAGTGCCGACGAACTCGCAAAGGCATTGCGCCACGGGAGCAAGGTGCAGGGCGACTGGGGCGAGACGGTGCTCGACGAACTCCTCACGGTACAGGGCTTGCAGCGCGGCATTCACTACGACACACAGGCTGTGATACGCGATGCCGACGGCAAAGTGGTGAAGACAGCGGAGGGGGCGACACTCCGTCCCGATGTGATTCTGCACCTTGACTCGAAGCGCGAAGTGATAATCGACTCGAAAGTGTCGCTCACCGCCTACATCGACTACGTCAATGCGGACAACGATGCCGACCGCAACCGATTCCTGAAGCAGCACATCGAGAGTATCACAAAACATGTGAAAGAACTCTCCGACAAGGACTATTCCGCCTATATCAAGCCTCCAAAAGTGTGCATGGACTATGTCATCATGTTCGTGCCAAACTCCGGCGCCATGTGGACGGCACTCAATGCGCAGACCGATTTATGGCGCAAGGCAATGCAGCAGAAGGTGTTCATCGCCGACGAGCAGACCCTCTTCGCCGCCCTAAGCATCGTGAAACTCACTTGGACACAGATAGTACAGAACGAAAACCACGAAAAAGTGTACGCCCTCGCCAACGAGATGCTCAACCGTGTGGGGCTGTTCCTGAAGCATTATCAGGCTGTTGGCGATGCCCTTAAAAAGGCGCAGGAGGCCTATGAAAAGGGTAATGACAAACTCAAACCGGAAGGACAGAGCATCCTTACGACGTGCAGGAAACTCGAAGAGTTGGGTGCCAAGCAGAGCGACAAGAACCCGTTGCCGCTGCTTAAAGATGCCGACGACGACAAAGAGGAGTAAAAAGAGCAAAAGGAACAAAACGTAGTAGGCGCGGATCGCCGAATGGCACCTACCACACAATGCTGCGAAAACATCGTGCTTCCTATTTGTCGTA